>NZ_AKWX02000004.1:482500-782500 GCF_000306115.2 Leptospira wolffii serovar Khorat str. Khorat-H2 | reverse complement strand
ATTTGGGGATGCGATTCTAAAAGTAATCCGTATCTTTTTTCCGCATCCAAAGCCAACAGTTCGTATTCTCTTTTTGCCTTCTTGATAAAAAGAAGCTCCGCGATCATTCTACCCAATCTTTCCCAGGCTATATGAGTGGAAAATAGCTTTCGAAATTTAGAGAAGGGCGCTACGGCCAATTTGCAATCCGTAATCGCTCGTATATTGCAGGTGGATGGCTGTCCGGAGAGAAGATCGAAATAGGATCCGGTAAATTCTCCCGGAAAATTGAAGCTCTTTATGTATTCGCTTCCGCTATCCGTGAGATAATATTCTCTTAATACTCCTGAAAATACGAAGGCGAATTCCCGGGCAGACTGCCCTTGCTTCACTAAATAATCACCGTATTCCAGTTCTCGAATCGAATATAAGCTTCCGGATTCTTTCCAGATTTCTTTGGGGATGGGGGAGATCCTATTTACGGTCTCGTAGATTTGAGACCATTCCGGGAAATCTTCTTGGATCGTGAGGTCGGCCATCCACTAAAGAAATAGCCTTCCCGAATAAATTTTCAATCCGTATTAGATAAGAATTCATAATTCTTTCGGTATTGTTCTAAGCGAAGAAAGGCTCCATCCCGTTCTTCGCCTAGTGAATTTCTCAAATGACGGAGCGAATGAATGGAAGTGCGAATTTCAGGAAGGATTTCGGATCCTCCGCAAAAGGCACATGTCCCGTTTTTAGAAGAACTAGATTCGATCCCTGAATTTTTTCCCTGAGGTCTTTTCCTATTTCCGGTAAAATCACCGGATCGAATTCTCCCCAGACGATTAGAGTGGGAACTTTTATATTCTTAGCGGATTCTCTCAAGTCGTGCCCTTCTTCTAAGAAACTTCTCCAAATAGATGCGTTTACTTCTACGGATCCCTCTATCTCTTTTCTGGACCGGATTCTTTCCAAAATAGATCGAGTATATTTATTTTCGATCCTAATATAATGATTCGGGAATAAATTCCAAACAAGTCCCGTGAACCAGGGCTTACCTTTCAGACCCACAAAAAGCCTCGTTTTCCAATCCGGCTCGTTCATTCCTCCTGTATCCACTAGAATTAGACCTTTTACCAAAGAAGGCTTTTCTAGGGCCAACTTCATTCCCGCAAAACCTCCTATGGAATTTCCTATGGCCACGACACCGTCGGGAGCTAATTGCTTTACGAAATCCGGAAGAACTTCCGCATATTTCACTGCACTTGCATTTTCCATAATATTCGGATTCGGAGAATATCCGTGTCCCGGCCAGTCGATGGAGATGACCCTGTAATTTTTACTCAATTCTTCCCGGATGGAATCGAAATCCTTATGATCGTGTCCCGCGGAATGGAGTAATAGGATCGTATTCCCCTTTCCTTCGATCCAATAGGCGATCCTTCCTATTTTGGATTCGAAATATCCTTTAGGTTGCTCCGTCGTGGTCGAGCTTGGCTCCAACAAGGTTTCCATATTCTGTCCTCCCGAACATTCTACTAGGAGCCATGCCAAAACAAGTATATTAGAAAAAGATTGGTTCCTCATGGATAGGAGAATAGCCTATCTTTCAATCGAGTCAAGATTTCGATTTATAATCTTGCAGGAATCCGATTATCATATGATAATCGGATTTTCTATCTCACAATCGCCCACTTTACCAATTTAGCAATAGGGTTTAGCCACTTTTGCAAGGAAGGATTTCTGGAATTCGGAAATAGTAAATAGACTTCCAGCGGAACGATCTTGCCGGATTCTAATAATTGATTTCTATTTCGGAATACGCCTAATTTTTCCGGATTCAAGACGCTCATAATTCTCCAGATCCCTTCGTTTTCTATCAGGAAACTTTGGAGATATGCGGGCTCTTCTCCATAATATCCTAATATAGATTCGGCCCCGTTCACAAATGCGAAATACCAGTCCAGATCGACTCTCGATCGATTCGATCGGACCCGATTCAAGAAGGACGCGACCCGTTCCTTTCCTAGGATCGGAATTCTGGCGGCGTTTACTTTTCCCCCTCCGTCGGACCATACTACGATTTCCTGTTTTAGAAAAGGGATCAGAAGCTCCGGATCCCCTTTCGTGGAAGCCAAAAGGAAATCTTTGAAAATTTTCCTGCGGGTTTGAGGATCCGCCGTATATCTTCTACGATCCTTTTTTAAGGCATCCTTGGCTCTCTTTAGGATTTGCCTGCAATTTTCCTGCGACTTTCCTACAGACTTGGATATCTCCGGATATTCCATCCCGAAAGTTTCGCGAAGCAGGAAGACTGCTCTTTCCAATGGATTGAGTTTTTCTAATAAATGAAGAAAGGCCAGATCCAAGGTTTCGGAATCGGGCTCCTCTTCCGAGGAAGACGGAGCCATAGGTTCCGGGAGCCAAGGACCTATATAGGTCTCTCGCTTCCTTTTTTCCTTTCTCAAAGAATCCAAAGACAATCGGGTGGCGATCGTGGAAAGAAAAGCCTTGGGGGATCGAACGACTTCTCTTGCACTTTTCTCCCAGCGCAGGAAGGTCTCCTGCACGATATCCTCCGCCTCCGTTACGCTACCCGTCATCCGGTATGCGATACCGAATACGAGTCCTTTGTTTTCCATGAATTGGTCTAGCCTTTCTTCGGTAGTCATTTTCCGGCTACCGCTAGAGATGACCGATTTACTTCCGACTCTCTATCTTTGGGTTTGGGCCAATTGTAAAAATCGAAGTACTTCTCCGCCTTGCAGGAGAGGATCGTGAACTTGCAGATGAGCTCCTTAATGATCGCCGCGAATTTTCCGGTCCAGATTTTATTTTTCGGACTATCTTCGGAATCTACGGTTTGGATCAGTCCTTCCGAACGACCTAAGCTTACGCATCTTAGAAGATACCCGAAGGAGAAGGGTCGGTTCCCGAGCTTCGTTTTGTATCCCATCCTTGCCGCCATTCTCTCCGCCATATAGACTCCCATAGGAAGTGCGGTGGCACAAGACATTCTTAAATAAGAATATTCGTCTTCCGGCATTTTTACCGCATCTCCCGCGCCTAGGATTTTGTCGTAACCGGGAACTTCCAGGTATTCATTTACCAAAATTTGATCGATCGTATTATGAGAGAGTCCCGATTTCTTTCCCAAATCGGAAGCCGCCAAGCCCGCGGATAGAATGCAAAAATCGTGAAATACGGTTTCTCCGTTTTCTAATCGTATCTCTCCTTTTTCGAATCTCTCCGCCTTTTGTCCTTCCAAGATTCTAACTCTAAGATCGGTTAGTACCTTCTTCATATGGGATACTGCATCCGGATGGAAGGACTTTCCGATGTTTCCTGAATCCAGCAGAGTGATTTCGAATTCGGGATATGCTTCGGCAAGTTCCGTAGCCGTTTCGATTCCGGAAAGGCCGGCTCCTAGTACCGTGATTCTCGTGGATTCCTTTTCCAAGAGTTTCTTTCTTAAGGCGATGCTATCTTCTTCTTTTACGATCGAAAAATAGGATTCTCCGGAGACCGCCTTCTCTTTCTCTTTCATTCCGGGTGTGTATCCTAAATAATCGTAAGAAAGCTCTTCCCCGTTCTCCAATAGAATCGAGTTTCGATCGGCTAGGATTTTTTCCACTTTAGAAATCCTGAGATGCACGTTTTTTCCAAGTAGTTTCGAGATCTCATGGGACTTTCCTTTTGTTCCTGCAATTACCTGGTGGTTTCGTATCTTTTCGGCGAATCTAGGATTTGCCGTGACTAGCGTAATATCTATATCTGAGGATTTTCTGGATAACCGATTTGCCGCAATGATTCCGGCATATCCTCCTCCTAAGATCAGAATTCGTTTCTTTGCCATAATGGTTCCTCGTTCTGGAATAAAGACGCTTTCGGATCTACGGTTGTGACAGATTTCGGCGTATTCTTATCGAAAGAAGCGTTCTGAATAGGGGATTGACAGGGGGACTTTGGAGGCTATCCTGGTGGTGAACCGATGAAAAAAATTATTCCTATAATCGGACTTTCGGTTTCCTTATTGGTCTTATGTAAGGAAAAGAAACCTATCCCTGAACTGGAAAAATTCGTCGTTAAGAACGTAATTCATCCCAGCAATAATCCTTTCAATCAGGACAAGGTGGAGCTGGGTAAAACCTTATATTTCGATCCTAGACTTTCCTTTCAGCAGAATGTGAGTTGTGCAGGTTGCCATAATTCGGGTTCCGTTGCCGATGGATTTCCCCGCAATAAGATTCATAACTCCGCGCCTTCTCTTACCAATGTCGCCTTATACAAGGACGTATTCAAGGATCCCGAGGCCAAGGAACTCGAAGATATTGTTAAGGAAAAGGTCCATTCTCAGTCCATGTTAAGAGATGAGGCGGGGATCATCCGTAGACTTTCCTCTATTGCCGAATACAGGGAACTTTTTACGAGAGCCTTCGGCACTCCCGAAGTTACGATGGAAAGAATCGCGTTATCCCTTTCCGCATTCCAACGTACCATCGTAAGTAAGAACTCCAAATTCGACCGATTCGTTATGGGAGAGGAGGAGGCTCTTACTCCCGCTCAGATCAGAGGTTGGGAAGTATTTCAAAACAAGGCGAAATGCGTCCAATGTCACGAAGGACCCAATTTCTCCGATTCGCAATTGCATACCACCGGTCTACCTGGAATCCAAGGAAAGGTCAGAACTCCTACATTGAGAGACGTGACCCGCAAGAAATCCTTCATGCATAACGGAAAATTCGGATCCATAGAGGATACAGTGAATCATTTTGCGGAAGGCGGTCACGCCAGAGCGATCCAAGATCCTTTGCTTAAGCCCGCAGGTCTTTCCGAGCAGGATAAAAAGGATCTGATAGAATTTCTAAAGGCTTTGGAAGGGGAGCCCATCCAGTGGGAGATGCCTTCCATTCCGAAGGCATAAAGAAGATCTATTTTTCTTCGGCCTTTTCCAGGTCGAATTTGGAGAGTTCATCCACGATCTGTTTTACGTTCACACCGAATTTTTCGAAAACGTAATTTCTGGCCAGGTCGTAACGGATGATATCCACGTTAAAATTGATTCTCGCCTGAGCCACCATCAGCTCGGACTGAATAAGATTGTCCAGTGCGGATTTAACGATCACTGCGGTGAATCTACCTTGGTTAAAGCGTTGCTGCACGCCCCTATAGAATTTCTCCGCTTCGTCCCGTCTGCGCAATGCGGTTTCCAGAAGATCCTGACCGGCAACGATCGCTGTATAACGATTTTCTAATTCTTCTCTGATGGTCAGTTTGAGTTCCGTTTCCTGCTTTTCCAGGAGTTCCTTCTTTAACTTCGCATCCCGGATATCCGTTTGGATTCCTGTGTCGAAAAGAGGGTAGGAGAGCGCAAAACCGAAAGTTTTCTCCGGATATTTGAAGGACATCATCCCCGTTTCGGGATTCACATAATTGGTCTGCGGATTCAGGAAGGTTTGGCCTCTCGTGGAGTAACTTCCCGTAATTTTCAAGGAAGGCATGTCTTCCGATTCCTTGATCCTCAATTCCAAATCGGCTATCTCTCTTTGGCGGACCAGGTTTTTAAGATCGATCCTATTTGCCAGAGCGTATTGGTAATCTTTTTCCGGGTTGATATCGGTAGGAACCTTGTCTTGCAAATCGGTAATTCCCGCCACTTTGGAGCTGGGATCCACGTTTAAGACCCGAACCAAATTTCTTTCCGCCTCGGATCTGGACAGCTTCGCTCTTTCCAAACTGTTCTGGGTTTGGGTCAACGCGGAGTTCCATTGGTTCACTTCGAAGGATTCGGAAAGTCCCAGGTTTCTTTTACGAGTGGTCAGATCCCGGATACTACGGGTATTTCTTTCCAGCTTCTCGAAGGTCTCCACTTGGGAATCGTAGATGCTTAAAGTCCAATAATCCACCAGAGTCTTTACGACCAATTGGGAAAGGATATCCACTAGTTGGTCCTTCTGTATGACGACGTTTTGCTTTAGGACCTTTTGTCTATTCTTCTCGGTCCTTCCGAAGGAATACTTCAGGAGCTCCTGGCTCAGAGTAAAAGTGAGAGCATCGGTATATTGAGGCGGCGCCGCGAGAAGCGGTCCTAGGGCCCCGAGCCTTGCGGCGGAAGCCTGGGATTCGAAGGCGTTGGAGTCGAATCGAGTATGGCTTAATTCCAAACTGAAATAAGTCTGAGTTTGGAATTGTTTTTGGATCCCTACCGTTGCCCGGTCATTAGCAATTTTTTGACCTGAGAAGAAGTTATTATTATTGTTCGGCAACGTGGTTTTGGTTGTAGAAAGAGAGCCGACCAGCGTCCATGCATATTGGGATAGATTTTTAAGCTCTCCGGAGTCCGCTTTTACGAATTCCATTTTCGCGTTCTTTACGGTGATGTTATTTTCGAGAACGAAGTTTACCGCTTCTTTCAAACTTAGCTTCAATACCTTGGGCTGGTTCGGTTGAGTCGGTTCGATCTCTTGTCCGTACGAAAGCGAGGGAAAACTAAAGGCCCCGACTAAAAGCAGTCGAACGTAAATTTTCCTTAGTAAAGGAATGAATAAGGGCCTTGGCATAAAATGTAGGACTTCCTACGGAGCATGGTTTTTGCCTCGGAAGAATTTGCCAAATCGAAAAATCTAAACTAAAAGTCTAATACTGCGGAAATAGATGGAAACTTCTGGTAACAAACCGAACCGACTTGCGTCCGAAAAGAGCCCGTATTTATTGCAACATTCATTGAATCCAGTGGACTGGTTTCCCTGGTCTGAGGAGGCCTTTTCCAAGGCGAAATCCGAAAATAAAATGATCTTCTTATCCATCGGATATGCCACTTGCCATTGGTGTCATGTAATGGAGAGGGAATCTTTCGAGGACGTGGCTACCGCCAAAGTCTTGAATCGGGATTTCGTATCGATCAAGGTGGATCGGGAAGAACGGCCCGACGTGGATCGCATCTATATGGACGCGTTGCACGCCATGGGGCAGCAGGGGGGGTGGCCCTTGAATATGTTCCTGACTCCGGAGGGAAAACCGATCACGGGCGGGACCTATTTTCCTCCGGTTCCGAAATACGGGCGTAAAAGTTTTACCGAAGTTTTGGACATACTCTCCAAGCTTTGGAAGGAAAAGAAAGGGGAGCTACTCGAGGCTTCCGAGGAACTCGCAAAACACTTAAAGGAATCCGAGGAGTCCAAGGCATTCCGAGACGCCGATTCTACCAATCTTCCTTCCGTTGCGGTTTTAGAAAACGGATATCATTTGTATGACAGGTATTACGATCCTGATTCCGCAGGATTCAAATCCAATTCAGTGAACAAATTCCCGCCCAGTATGGGGCTGTCGTTCTTATTACGTTATTATAAATCTACGGGAGAATTGAAAGCTTTGGAAATGGTCGAGGAGACTCTTCTCGCCATGAAAAAGGGAGGAATCTACGACCAGATCGGCGGCGGACTTTGTCGCTATTCCACGGATCATAAATGGCTGGTTCCTCATTTCGAGAAGATGCTCTACGACAATTCCCTCTTCTTGGAAGCACTGGTGGAATGTTATCAGGCAGTCGGGGAGCCCAAATATAAGGAAGCCGCTTATGACGTGATCCGTTATTTGCATAGGGATATGCGACTTCCGGGAGGGGGAATCGCAAGCGCGGAAGACGCGGATTCGGAAGGAGAAGAAGGCCTATTCTACCTCTGGACCAAGGAAGAATTCCGTTCGGTTTGCGGAGCGGATTCCACTCTGATGGAAGAATTCTGGAACGTAAGCGAAGAGGGAAATTTCGAGGAAAAGAATATTCTGCACGAATCCTTCCGTATGAACTTTGCAAGGCTCCACGGTTTGGAAGAGGACGAGTTGGGCGAAATCGTCTCCAAGAACAGAAGAAAATTATTGGAAAAACGATCCGAGAGAATCCGTCCACTTCGGGACGATAAGGTATTACTCTCCTGGAATTGTCTATACGTGAAGGCTTTGTCCAAGGCCGCAATGGCTTTTGGAGACGGAGACTTGCTGAAATACGCGGAAGAAACCTATAAATTCTTGGAATCCAATCTGATCCGAGAGGACGGACGACTACTCCGTCGTTATCGGGAAGGCGAGGCTCGCTTTTTAGGTTATAGTGTGGATTATGCAGAGTTCGTTCTAGCATCTCTATCTCTTTTCCAAGCGGGAAAAGGATTCCGATATTTGGAGAATGCGATCCGTTTTTCGGAGGAAGCGATTCGACTCTTCCAAAGTAAGTCGGGGGTATTCTTCGATTCGGGTTCCGACTCGGAGGAATTATTGAGACGCACCGTCGACGGTTATGACGGAGTGGAGCCTTCCGCAAACAGTTCTCTCGCATTGGCTTTCGTCATTCTTGCAAAACTCGGCATCGACTCGGATAAATATTTCGCTTCGGCGGATCGGATATTCTCCTACTTCAAAGAAGAATTGGAAACATATCCGATGAATTATCCTTACATGCTTTCCGCCTACTGGTTGCGTAAATCTCCGGGACAGGAATTGGCGATCGTCTATTCCACCCAGGAGGACCTGGTTCCTATATGGAAAGGAGTCGGATCTCATTTCCTTCCAGACACAGTTTTCGCCTGGGCTACGGACAAAGAGGCCTCGGAAAAAGGGGATCGGTTGCTTCTTCTGAAAAACAGAACTTCCGGAGGAGGGGTCAAAGCCTATCTTTGCCGGGACTTCGTATGCGACTTGCCGGTAGAGGATTGGGAAAGCCTAAAGGAAAAACTAATTTAACAATTCTGCAACTAACAGATTAGAGTTCGATTCTTTCGGCGTCTCTCCAGAGTCGGTCCAGATTATAGTATTCCCTTTTTTCGGGAGTCATGATATGGATGATCAATTCTCCGTAATCCAATAGGGTCCATCCGGAAGAAGCGGAGGCGCCCGTCTTATCGGTCTCTTTGTGAGGCAGTTTGTATCCTTTTAGGGATTTCTTGATTTCCCTTGCCACCGCATTTGCCTGGACGGAAGAATTTACCGTGCAGATCAGAAAGTAACTCAGATAAGAATGTACGGATTCCAAGTTTAAAACGGTGATCTCTTCGCATTTCTTATCCGTCATGATCTTATGGACGGTCTTTAGGATTTCCAGTGTGTCTTGTTGTTTGTTTTTGGAGGCGGATGTCATAATTACTTTTTGGGCTCTATGTCGGAACCTAAAAGCACGGTGGAATCCAGCCCTAGGTCCTTTCTTAATACGTGATATACTTTCGTTTTTTCTAAAATAGAAGCGATTTTATCGGATACGGCGGTGTTTCCGGAACGGTCTAGTACGATCGTTTTTTCCACATCCTTTCTCCAAGCATTGTCGGTGGACAATACTTTGATTCTCTTATCTGCAAGGATCCCTCTTACATCTTTGGCAAGTCCTGCTACGTCGGTTCCGTTCAATACTTCCGTTCTCGCGAATTCTCCGTCGGTGAATATCTCGGATATCACATCCTTATGGAATTTTCTTAACGCTACGGAAGCCCTTGCTAAATCCGCCTTCAGATAAAGTCTTTTCGTTTTTATATCCAAGGCGGGTTCTCCCGGAAGCTCCGTCACCCCGAAAGACAAGCGATGAGAAGTAGAGAATTTCAATAAGGAGTAGAAATCGTCTTTGGAAAAATCGGAATCCACCAGAGACAGGACGGTCTCGGACCAGAAGGAATTCAATAGATCCTTGTTTTCGTACAAGGTCTCGTAAAGGGATAATACGGCGCTTTCTTGGCGGCTGATTCGGTCCAGATAGTCCAAGGTTTCCTTCTTATCCATAAAGGAAACGTAATCATAGACGTCCTCTCCCGAATATAGGTAATGCCCCGGGGATCTTACATAAGAAGGGGAGTTACGATTGGTCCGATTATCCGTATAGACGGAAATTCCTCCCAGAAGGTCCACGATCCGGATGAAGGAGGAGGAATTGATTCTGATATTATAATGGGGTTTGGTTCCCAAAATATCTTGGACCGCATTCTTAGACGCAGATTCCGCCTTGGATTTGATTTGTTCCAAACTGTCTTCGGGATCCTCGAAGGTGGTAATCGGGTGTAGGAAGAATAAAGCCACTCTCTCCTGAGAAGGAAATACCGTGGCTAAAAAACCGAATTCGTAGACGTCATCATTTCCGAATGCATGGACGAGAATATGGATCGGTTTGCCGGAGGAGATTTTTTCATCCATTCCGGTCCTTCTGAAATTGCGGAACAGGAAGAAGACGAGAGCGATCAATAAGAATGCGGAAGCGATCCAGAGTGGGAGCAGATTAAACGGTTTGGATGATCTAGAAGGACTCAATGCAAAGCCTCGCATTCCATTTCGAGCGGAAAAAAATGCCTGTCAATTGGATAATTTTCCCAGGGCAAAATGATACATGGATATGGTGCGCGGATGGATCGGTCTTTTGTTTTGGATCAAATCCGAAAGAGTATGAGAGGCCTTGTTTAGAACTCCGTTGTAAAGATTCTCCCTGGCTTGTTTTCTCCACAGGGGGTAATCCGGTTGCTTTTCCGCAAAATCCGATCCTAGAAAATCGGCCGCGTATAGAATGCAATCCAATACGTTCACATCGTTTCCTCCCAAAGTATGATGTCGAACGGCTCCCAAAACGAACTCGTTTTCCAAACCGTATTTCGATTTCAGATATAAGGCTCCGGATCTGGCATGCCAGGCGGCTTCCGGTAAGGAAGGAGATTCCGAGTCTCCTAATTCTTTAAAAAGGGAAAGATGGAAATCCTTGGTTTTTTGCTTTGTGATATCGTGAATCACTCCCGCCAAATAAGCCGATTCCGAATCCTGAGGAGAATGCAACCGGGCGAGTTCCTTGGCGATCTCGGCCACTCTGAGGCTATGCTCCCATCGAGTCTTAGTGATCTCTTCGGGGACGATCTTACTGAAAAATTCGATTTGTTCGGATACGGATTCTGGAAGCATTATCTGTAGGATCCTCCTGTTCGAATTGCATTCCATACGGAATCGTCCAACGCAATCGGTTTTCGGTTTTCTTGGATGCATCCTGGAAGAAGTCGTCGTATTTCCGAAGATGCCGCCTCTACGATCGGATTCTCCAAGAATCGGATCGTATTCATATACCCCGTTAACTCCTTATTTTCGGGAATGCGTTCCGAAATTCTGCGAAACACGAGAAGTAAGGAAATCTTATCCAAGATAGATCGCCAATTTCTCCATTTATGAAAATTGGAGTATTGGTCTTCTCCTACGAGTAAGGCGATCGAAGCCTTCGGATTTTCTTTTCGGAACTGTTCTAGGGTGTCTTCCGTATAGCTTTTTTCTTCCCGGAGAATTTCCCAATCCCAGGTTCTGGTCTTAGGGAATGTTCGAAATTGAATATTCACTAATTTTAATATATTTTCCGGAGGAGTTTCCTTGGCTTCCTTCCAGGGAGAAGAACGATTCGGGACGATCACTAATTCTTCGGCGTCCGGAAAATTCTTCCAGAAGGTTTTCACTACCTCCAAATGGCCTAAATGAGGAGGGTCGAAACTCCCTCCGTAAATCCCGGTCAGGGAAGGGGAGCGCATAATGGGTTAGGTCCGTTATCCCCGGACCTGACCTTCTCCTTCCGCGTATGTGGTCGTGGTGGTGAGGTGTACGAGTCCCATAGGACCTCTCACATGCAATTTTCCGGTGGAGATTCCTACTTCCGCTCCTAGTCCGAATTCTCCTCCGTCGTGGAAACGTGTGGACACGTTCAGAAATAGCGCCGCTGAATCCAAAGATTCCATAAATACGTTCGCAGCGGAAACATCTTCCGTGACGATCGCTTCCGTATGACCGGAGGAAACGACTTCTATGAAATCGATCGCTTCCTGTATGGAATCCACCGTCTTGACGGAAAGACGCAGATCTAGGAATTCCTCCAAATACTCGTCTTCTTGCACTGGCTTTCCCTGCGGAAAAATCGCCAGAGATCTGGGATCGAGTAGTAATTGGACTCCCTTATCTGCAAGAGATTGCAGTAGCTCTTTCGTATACGGATACCCGGAATGTAGGATCAAGTTTTCTGCGGCGTTGCAGACTCCCGGTCTTTGCACTTTGGAATTGATCGCGATAGGCACAGCCTTATTCGGATCCGCCGACTTATCTATATAAAGATTCACGACTCCCTTGTCGTGCTTCACGACCGGGATCAGAGAATTCTCGGATACGAATCGGATGAGTCCTTCTCCGCCTCTAGGAACGACGATATCGATATGAGCCGTTTGTTTTAGAAAAGGAATCATGTATTCTCTTTCCGTTCTGTCTACGAAGCTTACCGCCTCGGGAGGCAATCCTTCTTCTCTGATACAATCCTGGAAGATTTTTGCAAGAATCGTATTGGAATGAATCGCCTCGCTTCCTCCTCTCAGGATACAAGCGTTTCCGGATTTGAAGGACAGGGCTCCCACATCGATCGTCACGTTCGGTCTGGATTCGTAGATCACCATCACGACTCCCAGCGGGACCCTCTTAGTGATGAGTCTTACTCCGTTCGGAAGAGTCAGACCTCGGGTAGCTTCTCCTACCGGATCCGGGAGAGCTTTGATTTCCTGGACTGCATTTGATAAATTCGTAATTCGTTTTTCGTCCAGAGCCAAACGATCCAAAAGAGCCGAGGAGAGTCCTTTGGTCTTACCTGCCTCTAAATCCTTTGCGTTTTCCTTTAGTATCTCCTCTTTTCTATCGATTAGAGCCTTGGCGAGTCTGGATAATACCGCATTTTTTTTAGAGGAGTTCAGTTTGCGAATCTGTCTATAGGCCTTCTTGGCCGATTGGCAGAGTTCTTCCACATAAATGGATTCCGAAGATCTTTGGATCATTCTGTTCCTCCGTTTCTTTTGGACCGGAGAATGGATTTGATTTCCTCCTCCGTATAATTTCGTTTCTTTCCTACAGAGACGACCAACGTCCCGAGTCTATTCTCTTCCACAAAACTACGCACGCAATTTTTACGATTTCCGTCTATAATCCCGCAGGGAATTCCGGCCTCTCCTAGAATAGAAGCCGCCTTGAGCTTCGTATACATTCCGCCCGTGCCTGGACCGCTCGGTCCTCCCGCTTGGGAAAGCTCCGAACTTCCTACTTCGCTTAAGAAGGAGACCAATTTTCCGTCTTTTAGAAATCCTTCCACTCCGGTTAAGATCACGAGTAGATCGGCCTCGACGATTAGACTGACTATGGAGGACAATATGTCGTTATCTCCGAATTTTACCTCTTCGGTCGCCACGGAGTCGTTCTCGTTTACTATGGGAAGAATACCCCATTCTAGAAGTTGGCGGAAAGTATTCTTGAGATTCTTAAATCCTTCGCCGGTTTCGAGGTCCACTACGCCGAATAGAATCTGGGCCAAAGGAATATTCACTTTGGAGAAGAAGCTTTCGTACAGATTCACGAGTCGGTTCTGACCCATTGCGGCCAATGCTTGCTTTTCCGGAAGTCCCTCCCCGGCGACCAATCCGCTGGGAAGAGTAGCTAAAAGCTTTCTTCCCCGGGCTATGGCCCCCGAAGATACGATGATGATTTCTTTACCTAGATCCTTGAGATGTCGTATATCGGAAACCAAGCTGAACAGGAAATCGTTCACCTCTTCTTCCGAGCCCGATAAGCGGGCGGAGCCGATTTTGATTACTATCTTTTTAGCGGATTTTATTTTATCGTCGAAATCCTTTCTATCCATTGGATCCTTCCGTGTTTTGGTCGGAGAGAAGGTTGAGTTCGGACAATTCTTCATGGAAGAAGGCTTCGTCCATGGATTCCAAAAGAGTCCCTAAATTGATTTCTTCCTGAGCGGAGATGGGAACCACCTTACCTAATGTGGAAACTGACTCTATCAATTCCTCGGTGAAGCTTGGATCTTCCCACACATCGATCTTATTCAAAACGATTAAGTGAGGGCGCCGTAATAATTCCGGATTATAAGTCTCGAGCTCTGCTCGGAGCATTTTGAAATCGCTTTTGATATCCAAAGCGCTAGCGTCGAAAACGTAAAGAATCCCTTTTACCCTTTCTATATGACGGAGAAAGGAGAGACCCAGTCCGATTCCCTTACTCGCACCTTCGACGATACCCGGAATATCCGCGATCGTATAACGATAGATATCGCCTTTTCTTTTTACAACTCCCAAATTAGGGGAGAGCGTCGTGAATGCGTAACCTGCGATCTTAGGGTGGGCTTCGGTGATTTTGGAAAGAAGAGTGGACTTTCCCGCATTAGGAAGTCCCACGATTCCCACGTCCGCCAAAAGTTTCAGACTCAGGCGTAGATGTTTGTATTCTCCTTCCTCTCCGGGTTGGGAGAATTTGGGAGCCTGGTGAGTGGAGGATTTAAAGTGCGCGTTTCCTTTGCCTCCTCGTCCGCCCTTGACTACGAGGAATTCCATTTCATCCTTTATGAAATCGTAAAGTAGTTCCCCGCTTTCCTCGTCGTAAACCTGTGTTCCCAAAGGAACGAATAATACGAGATCCTCTCCTTTTTTACCGGAGCGTAGGTTGCCTTCTCCCGGGAAACCGTCTTGTCCCCTAAACCTTCTCTTGGTGAGATAACGATCCAAAGTGACCATGGACAAATTCGTTTTCATAACGATATCGCCCCCGACTCCTCCGTCTCCTCCGTCGGGACCACCGAATTCCACGTATTTCTCGTGACGGAAATGCATGGATCCGGCTCCACCGTGCCCGGCGGTCACTTCGATCAATACTTCATCTACGAACTTTTCCATGGAAATTATCTAAGGGGTTAAAACAGAAAAAGAAAGGCTCGAGGAAAATTCCCCGGAAGGCCTTTCTTTTTCCACGTTCTAAAATTAAGATTTAGAAGCTTATTTCGGGTAAACGGAAACTTGAACTTTGGTCTTGGTGACTTGTTCAAACTTCACGTGACCTTCTACGAGGGCGTAAAGAGTATGATCTTTACCGATCCCTACGTTTTTACCGGCATTCAGTCTGGTTCCTCTTTGACGAACGAGGATATTTCCCGCTAATACGAGCTCTCCCCCGAAACGTTTTACTCCAAGACGCTTGGACTGGGAATCGCGACCGTTTTTGGATGAACCGCCACCTTTCTTATGTGCCATGTTTATTCTCCTATGAGTTCCATTTCCGAAGGATATTGTTCCTTCAGATTTTCCAATCCGTCGAGGATGAGGCCGAAGCCGATTAAAACCTCAGGATCGGATTCTTTACCGGGACGAATTTGAAAATCCAAGAGTCCGTCTCCGATCACCGCTTCTTTTGCCAGTCCCCTCTTATACAAGTGGAGATATAGCGTTTGGACCAGTACTCCGACAGCGGCGCAGAGAAGATTTTGTCCTTTAGAACCGTGTGCCTGGGACGCATGCCCGGAGGATTTCAGCCCTAAAATCCGACCTTCTTTTCGGAGTACTTGGATTCGAATCAAACTGCCGAGAGAGAAACTACCTTTACTTTTTGCAGTTTTTGTCTGTGTCCCCAGGTCTTCTGAGAGTTTTTACGTTTCTTGTAAATATACCCTCTGATTTTTTCCCCTTTCACGTCTTCCAACACTTTCAGGGAAACTTTGGCGGATTTCAGATCCGGAGATCCGATATGCACCTTATTGTTTTCTGCGAATAATAGCACCTTAGCGTCGAAGGTTTCGCCGGCGTTTTTTCCGGTTTTTTCAGTCAGGAATTCAAGATCCTGAGTTACTTTGAATTGTCGGTTGCCGACGGAAATGATTGCGAACATCGTTTTACTGGCCTAGTTTCTCGATTTTTGACCAGTTTTGTTCGGTTCGACAGCCTGTCAAGTGGTTTGGGCCGGTATAGAAACGAGTTTTTCGGAGATAAGAAGGGGAGGGAGTTCCTTCTTATCTTTACCTTCCGGAGAAGGTTGGATCCCGTCCATCGTTTCTCCCTTGTACCCTTTTGCATAGAAATCAGCGGAAAAGTGATTCCAATACGATTTTTTTTCCCGCAGTTTTCCCTCCCTCGGAACCGTAAGAGCCGGAGGTTTCCCTTGACGGACCAATATGCTTTCGACTATAATTTTCCCATGCCACCTGTTGCAGCTCTCTCACAACGCCCCCAACCCAAGTATCACGGTATGTCCGTGGACCAAGCTTTGTACAAGTCTCTGGCTCCCGACGGCTATCGTTACGATATGGTAGACGGAGTTCTGTACGTGGCTGCTTCTCCGTTCTTCCGACATAACGAAATCCAATTCCGATTCCTTTCCGCTCTTTCGGATTTTCTGGGCACAGGATCTTCCGTAAGAATGGTCGCAGATGTGGATGTTTTTCTTCCGGACGGAGGAGATGTACTTTGCCCGGACGCAAGTGTTCTACTCTCCGATAACCCTTCGGATACTTCCGAATGGATAGACGGTGTTCCCGATCTGGTATTAGAGGTGCATTCTCCTTCTACCAAACATTGGGATCTGGGACGAAAGGCGGATCGTTATCTGGCAAACGGGGTTCGAGAATACTGGCTCATCGATCCTTCCGACGGAAAGACCCAGGTTTGGAATTCCGAATTCAGGGTCTGGAAAAAGAGCCGCTCGGGTAAGAGTCGACTTTTTCCGGGATTCTCTTTCCAGATTCCATTCTGAGAACTAAAAAAACTTTCTTCTATATTCGAGTTTGGTAATTTTCTTCGAAGAGAAATCCCAAGTCTTCGTTAAAGTCTTGCTTCGTGAGGAGGCCGAGGCAAGCTTCTCGTCTAATTAGTGTATGATATATCTAGTCGCAAAGAAGAAGGATCTAGGGGACGGGTTTTTTGTCAGAAGGGCTCTCCCTCAGATCGAAGCTAGGCATGTGGGACCTTTCGTTTTTCTGGATCATATGGGTCCGGTCCCGGTGAAGACAGGCAAGGAAATCGAAGTTCGTCCTCATCCCCATATAGGTCTTGCGACGGTTACTTATCTATACGACGGAGTCATCACTCATAGGGATAGTTTAGGAATGGTACAAGACATTCGTCCTTACGAGGTCAATTGGATGACCGCAGGATCCGGAATCGTTCATAGTGAAAGGTCCAAGCTCGATCCAGAATATAATATTCTGGAAGGTATCCAAGTCTGGGTGGCCTTACCCAAGGATTCGGAGGAGACCGCTCCCGAATTCTTCCATTACGATAGGGAACAACTTCCGGTTTTGAGCGGGGGCGGTTGGGAAATGAGGCTGATTGCGGGAACTTTCTTAGGAGAGGTTTCTCCCACCAAGGTATATTCTCCCTTATTCTATGCAGACCTGGAAGTAGAAGCAGGCGCGGAAGTGGAACTTCCCGTTCCTACGGATCAGGAGTCTGCGATTTATGTGGCTCGCGGAAAAGTGGATGCGGAGGGCAAAATCATCTCCATCGGAGACTTGGCAGTGTATCCCAAGGGCGGGGCGGTGAAGTTTAGGGCGGAAGAAGTCTCCCGGATCGTACTTTTGGGAGGGACCCCTCTATCCGCAACCAGACATATGTATTGGAATTTCGTATCCAGTTCCCAGGAAAGAATCGAAAAAGCAAAGGAAGATTGGAAGGCGGATCGATTCCCCCATGTTCCGGGCGAGACGGAAAGGATCCCGCTACCTAGTTAAGGTCCTCTATTAAGATTTTTGTAATTAGTAGGGCTTAAGTTCCCGTCCGTATACGATTTCCTTGTCCCTTAACAACGGGAGGGAAGGGTCAGGAATTCATCTTTTTGAAAAGAATTTCCTAAATTTCGCCCTTGTCACCATGGCCCTTCCGTAAATTTTGGTCATAGCATGGAAATCCGCAATATAGCCATTATCGCACACGTAGACCACGGAAAGACGACTCTCCTAGATGGTATTTTACGCCAAACCGGGGCCGTTACGGCCAAGGAAGACGGGGAAAGGATCATGGATCATAACGATCTCGAAAAAGAAAAAGGGATCACGATCAAAGCCAAGAATACCGCCGTCGTTTACAAAGGAACCCGGATCAACGTGGTGGATACTCCGGGTCACGCGGATTTCGGAGGAGAGGTGGAGAGGGTTCTTTCCACAGCGGATTCCTGCCTTCTTCTCGTGGACGCGTTCGACGGACCCATGCCTCAGACCCGATTCGTATTGGGTAAATCCCTGCAATTAGGCCATAAGCCTATCTTAGTCATAAACAAAATCGATAGAGACGGAGCCCGCCCGGATGCGGTAGTGGATATGGTTTTCGACCTATTCAGCGATCTGGGAGCCACAAACGAGCAATTGGATTTCCCGATCGTTTACGCTTCCGCAAAACAAGGTTGGGCGGTGAGCAAACTAGAAGATGCTCCCGGAACCAATCTGGATCCACTTTTGGATACAGTTCTTTCTCATGTTCCTCCCGTTAAGGCCAATATAGACGCAGCGCTCCAGTTCCAAGTGACTTCCTTGGATTATAACGATTATGTGGGACGTATCGCGATCGGAAAGATCTATAACGGAAAGATCCAAAGAGGGATGAGCGTCGTGCAAGTCTCTCCTAAGAAGAATGGAAGAGACGAGACCCAAGTCCTGAAAATCACGAAATTATACAACTTTGAAGGCTTGAAAAGAAACGAAATCGAAGGCGCCGAAGCCGGAGATATCGTAGCTATCGCGGGACTTCCCGACGTCTTTATCGGAGATACCGTATGTGAACCGGGGAAACCGGCTCCTATGCCTGCGATCGAAGTGGAAGAACCCACCGTATCCATGTATTTCATGGTCAATAATTCTCCCTTCGCAAGTAAGGAAGGGAAGTTCGTAACTACTCGGAATATTCGGGAGCGTCTGGACAGAGAGTTGGAAACCAACGTGGCAATGCGTTTGGAAGAAACCGAAGACAAGGATCGTTTTAAGATCCTGGGCCGAGGAGAATTGCACCTTTCCGTTCTGATCGAGACAATGAGAAGAGAAGGTTTCGAACTCCAAGTTTCCCGTCCGGAAGTTATTATCAAGAGAGGCGAAAACGGAGAAAAACTGGAGCCTTACGAGTATATGGTTATGGATCTTCCGGACCAATTCACCGGAAGCATCATTGCGGAACTCAATCGTAGAAAGGGAGAACTCCAGCTCATGGAAGCGCATCCTTCCGGAATGACTCGGGTGGAGTTTGTGATTCCTACTCGTGGAATCATCGGATTTCGTGGGTATTTCGTGACCGAGACCAAGGGAGAAGGCGTCATGTCCTCTCGTTTCCTCCGCTTCGACAATTACAAGGGAGAGATTCCCGGAAGAAAGAATGGAGCCTTGATTTCCATGGACTCCGGAGAGACTACTGGATACGCACTTTGGAAGATCCAGGAAAGGGGAGAACTTCTCATAGATCCTCAGACTCCTGTGTATCCGGGTATGATCATCGGAATCCATTCCAGAGAAAACGATCTGGAAGTGAATCCGGTAAAAGAAAAGAAACTCACCAACGTTCGTTCTTCCGGTGCGGATGAAGCGATTCGTTTGGTTCCTCCTCGCAGATTCAGCTTGGAGCAGAATATCGAGTTCCTGGACGACGACGAACTTTTGGAGGTCACTCCTCAGAGCATGCGTCTACGGAAAAAATATCTGGATCCTACCGCAAGAAAGCGCGCCGCTAGCGGAAAATAAAAATAGAGAATCTTTCGATTCTTTAGGAAAGCCCCGGAAGGGGCTTTTTTTTTGTCCATTTCCGTAGAAAGAAAGCTAATTTAAAAGGACCGACCGGGAAGTTCTTCTCTCCTTACTTTTATCCCGAAAGAAACTACAAATGCGTTGTCGGAACCTGTTTGAGCGGGAAGGGGCCTATGCTTTCCTCAGACGGGGACGGTACGAGGGAGATTGGAAAAATGGTAAGAGGGAAAAAGGCATGGGCAGGGGGAGTTATACAAAAAGGACAGAATAGTTTCCTACAAATGGCAATGGATCAACGAGGAGCTTGCTCCTTAAGGGGTGTCTATGTAGCGACCGTTATATGAATCTTGGAGAAAATCATATTAGTAAATTTGAATGTTTTTCCGGTATTATTTTTGATTAAACGATCGTTTTAATTATATTTTTCTTTCTCACTTATAATTCTCTTACTTTCTCAATTGACAAATTCTCCTGGTTTTGTACTTCACTTCGTGAACTTACGTTTAGTTTTTCAGATTTCAGTTTGGATAACGAACGTTTTGAATTAAATTTTAAAAAATTTCATTCGTTCTATATAAATAAAAAACTCCTTTCTTGGCTCCGGACCGGTTCTGGAATTAGGGAAGGAGATCCGTAGAGAGAATAGTTAAAAAGAAGAGGTTAAAGAGAATGTTTCGAGCAGCGAGGATTTTGATAGCTGGGATTTTATTCCTGGTAGCAGGGGTGGCGAATGCGTCCGGGGGAGGTTCTTCTACTAAACCTCTTGCCGGATCGTATCCGATCGTTTTGACTCACGGGATTTTTGGCTGGGGTAAATCCACCGGGATCATCGATTATTGGGGAGGAAATGCAGCCTATCTGACTTCTCAAGGAGCTACCGTTCTGACTCCTACCGTAACTGCTACGGATTCTTCCGCCAGCCGTGGGGCTCAATTGAAGACTGCGATCCAAGTTGCTATGGCGGCCAATAATTACACCGGAAAAGTGCATATTATCGGCCATTCCCAAGGCGGTTTGGACGCTCGTTACCTCGTTGCGAATCTTAGTTTTGCAAGCAAAGTTGCAACTCTTACCACGATCAATACTCCTCACAAAGGAAGTCCGGTTGCAAGTGTGATAGAAGCTGTGATCCCTAATTGGGCGCTTCCTTATGTAGGAACTGTGGTAAATACTTTGGTAGGTGTTGTATATGGCCAGTCTAGCCAAAACGCGGTTGCCGCATTAAAACTTCTGACTGTAAGCGGTGCTACCGTTTTTAACGCAAACACACCGAACGCTTCCGGTGTTAAGTATTTCTCTTATGGATCTTATATGATCGGTAATGATTTGATCCAACACCCTGCAATGGGAATTCTTGCACCTATTTGTTCCATCGGAGCTCCTTTCTATGGGCAAAGTATTTGGAACGACGGTGTGGTCCCTGATGATTCTCAAAGATGGGGAACCTGGAAAGGTGGTCCTTCTTACGGGATTCTTACCACAGGTGTGGATCACTTAGAAGCTACAAACGCACTCTATCTGGGACAGGCCTGGTATGATACGAACGGCTATTTCCTGAAAATGGCCCAGAACGCGAAAAGCAATCAATAATAGATCACTTTCAACGTTTCGAGAAGAACGCCTCCTCTGGGGGCGTTTTTTTTATCCTCCGATTTAAAAATAATAAGCTCACTTATTAAATTCTTGCATAATAAGCGCACATATGATACATTCCTCCATATAGTAAGTATACTTATTATATGGAGGAATGTATGTGGAAGTATGAGTATAGCACCTTAGTTAAAGGAATTGGAGCCGATGCGCTTTGGGAGGCCAGGTCGGAAGTGAAGAATTGGTCCAAATGGGATTCCGATATAGAATGGACTCGAATGGAGGGGGAGCCGGTCGTAGGGAGTTCCTTCCTCTTGAAACCAAAGGGAGGATTCGTATGCAAGGCTTTGATTACGGAATCGGAAAGTCCTTCCGTTTTTGGGGACGTGACCTTCTTGCCGGGAGCCAAAATGAAGTTCCTACATTATTTTGCGCAAACTCCAGACGGAGTCAGAATCACGGTGGAGTTATCTATCTGGGGCATTCTTGGCTTTTTATGGAAGAAGATCATAGGAGAAGAGCAAGCCAAGGGAATGGAGAAAGAGATTCTCAGATTCGTAGAGCTGGTCCGGGAGGAGAAAGGATGAAGGAAAGATATTGGATCGTAGTGGCTTCCAAGGAGCACGCGATGATCGGATTCTCCCAAGGGATCGTCCAGGCTTGTCACGGCAAGAAGGCGCCTCTCTCCAGAATGCGGAAAGGGGATTGGGTTCTGGTATATTCTTCTAAGGAAATCTTCGGAGAATCCAAGGCGTATCGTAAATTCACGACTCTGGCGAGGGTGGAGGACGAGGAGATTTATTCTTTCGAAATGTCTCCCGATTTCCATCCGTTCCGAAGAAGAGTGGAGTATTTTCCGGTATCCGAGGTGGACATTCTTCCCTTGATCGATCGTCTCGGATTCATCCCGAATAAAAAATCCTGGGGTTTTCCGTTTCGAACAGGATTCTTGGAAATCGGAGAGGCGGATTTTAGGCTGATCTCCGAGAGGATGGGGTTGGATGTCCAAGAACAGAATATTTAGATACGATAAATCCGAGGACAGTCCCGGCTTTCTTCTCTGGCAGGTTACGAATCTTTGGCAAAGAGAGATTCGTAAGGTGCTCGAACCCTTGGATCTGACTCATGCGCAATTCGTTCTTTTGGCGGTGACCCATTGGTTGGAATTACACGAGGAGGAGACGACTCAAATTCGTATTTCGGATCGGGCCAAAACCGATCCGATGACCACCTCCACTGTCTTACGCACCTTGGAAAAGAAGAAGTTGGTAAAAAGATCGGCTCACGATACGGATACTAGAGCCAAATCGGTCCACACTACACCCGAAGGACAGAAGATCCTCAAGGAAGCGGTCCGACTGGTGGAAGACTTCGATGAGGAATTTTTCTCCGCTTTGGAGAATTCCCGAAAATCGTTTATAGGAAATCTTAGGTCTCTTTCTAAGAAGGAAGTCTAACGTTCCGATCCTTTCAGCTTCTCGAGTTCTCGGATCAATTCCTCTTTGGATAGATTCGGGTCCTGTTTCAACCTGCGGATCAATTCTTCAGTGGTTTCCTTTTGGGAGACCGATTTTAGATCCACCGTTCCGTCCAGGATCACCGGAGTAAGGGACTCCAAAGGTGCGACTTGGGTGCCTGCCTTAGGAATCACGTCCACGACCGCTACATGATCGAATACTTCCTTTGCTTGTCCCGGGTAATCTCCTATACGAAGAACGGTTCCTGAGGACATTCCGTCCGTGGTCGAGAAGAAGGCTAGATACGGAAACTTGCCTGCCTCTTGGGGAAACGCCTCCGAAGAAAGAGGAAAGAATAATACGCCAGCGACCTCGTTATCGATGGCCTTTTTCAATTTTCCGACCGTTGTGGAGATCCGCCCGATGAGAGGGCCTCCGACTTTAACGTATTTTTCTCCGTTGGAGAAAACGATCGTGCGGTTATCTTCCGAAAGTTCCCCGCTACGACTGGAACCTTCTCCTATGAAAGAAGCCACTTCTTTTACTTTTCCGAAAGGGCTGAAAGCTCTTAGATCCCAGTTCTTCGCATCCGAAGTATTTTTTCCGGAATACATTCTATGGTATTCCTTATATAGATTTTCCACGAATAAAAGTTCTCGATTGCTGGTTTGGATTTTTCCGGACCTAACTTTCAATTCTTCCCGGTTTTCGCTAACGCTGAATTGCAAGCGGGTAAGGGTCTTATTGAAGAATTCCATTTCTCCCCGTGCGGTACGTCGGATCCATAGAGCCTGGATTTTAAGTTTCTCATCCTTAAGCCAGTCTTGGGATTTGCTATTTATATAGAATCCCGCCAACTCCGGAATAGCGGGAGTGGGCTTCCCCTTTAGGCTGGCGCCGCAATCTAGGAGGAGTAAAAGGGTAAGTGGGATCGATACTAAACGGAAGATGGATTTGGAAAACATTGGACGTAAACTTACGAATCCGAGTCGACTAGTAAAGAAAAAAAACGATCTTCTTATTCTCTTGACAAGGGTTTCTTTTTTCGGATCTTAATTTCCCATCGAGAACCTAATGGATCCTGACCCTGCTCCTTTCCGAATCAGTCTATTCATCCTTCTTCTGCCCATCTGCATATTCTTAGCTTCTTGTTCCGAATCTTCCTACACTAAGATCGCCGAAAAAGGGGTACTGGATCTACGCGATTGGGATCCGGAAGCAAAACCGATTTTGGAACTCGGAGGAGAATGGTCTTACTTCCCAGGAAAGCTATTGGGCGAAACGGAAAATTTAGAGGCGAAAGAGTTTCGTCGTCCCTTGGAGACCTGGGCAGGAGACGGTTATGCGGTCTTGAAGCTGAAGATTCTTCTCCCCGAAAAGAGAAAGAAAATCGCCCTCTATTCCAAATGCCAAGCGACCGCATTCGAGATTTTCATTAATGGAAAATCCTTGGGTAAATCCGGAGTCGTTGGAAAGTCCAAAGAGCAAAGTATTCCGGACGGAATTCCGGTTTACTTCGAATGGGAGGAGGCTTCTTCCCAAATCGAACTAGCGGTGAACGTGTCCAATTTTCACCATCGTTTAGGCGGGCTTTGGTACAATATCGAATTCGGAGACGCAGTTTCCCTTTCGGAAAGGGTTCGTAGATTTAGGGACTGGGATTTTTTTCTGGCGGGGATCTTTCTTCTCGCAGGAGCTTATCATTTGGGACTTTTCTTTTTAAGGCCCTCGGATCGGACGCCTCTTATCTTCGCGTTATTCTGTCTGGATCTTTTTTTGAGATTATTCGTTACGGAAGACAAGCTTCTTCTTTCCTATTTTTCCTTAGGTTACCGTGTCGGGATGGTCTTGGAATATCTCACACTTTATGCGGCCATGCCTTTCGCGTTGCATTTTTTGCGTCATACTTTTCCTAAGTATTTCTCTCGGAAGTGGATGCTTCTCTTTTATATTTCATCCCTGGCCTTCTGTCTGACCACGATTCTGCCGTTTCCTTTTCCTTCCTACGTGATTCCCTATTTTCAGGCCACTTATTTCGTCGCAGTCGCTTTGGCTTCCTACGTTTTATTCCAAGCGGTTCGTTATAAGGAACCGTATTCCCTTTCCATTTTGTTCGCGATCTTCGCTTTGATCACCGCAGGATTTTTCGACGTACTTTCGGCCCAGCTTGTGATCGCTACCCGCTTCGTCATCCCTTCCGGATTGCTTGTGGCGATTTTCACTCAGACGTTCATTCTATCGTTCAAATACAGGGATCTGTATAGGGAAAAGGAGAATCTTTCGGAAAGGCTGAAGCGATTGAACGAGACTTATAGCCGATTCGTGCCTCTAAGTTTTCTGGAATTTTTGGGAAAGGAAAAGCTCGAAGATATGCGACCGGGGGATCAGATCCGAAAAGAAATGACCATTCTTTTCGCGGATATCCGATCTTTTACGGAAATATCGGAGAGTCTGGATTCCAAGGAAAGTTTCGAACTCTTGAATTCCTATATCCGGGAGATGGAGCCCATCATAGGCTCGCATAAGGGATTCGTGGATAAATATTTCGGAGACGCCATTATGGCCCTTTTTGCCGGTGCGGAGGACGCCGTTTCCGCCGCCGTGGCGATGCAAAATCGTATTTTGGAATATAATAAAACTAGAATAGAGAAAGGGGATAGAGCGATCCGAGTGGGGATCGGTATTCATACCGGTTCCCTGATGATGGGACTCGTAGGTTCCGGAGAAAGAATGGAAAGCACCGTCATTTCCGAAGCGGTTCATCTAGCCTCCAAATTGGAAGCCTTAAATAAATATTACGGATCCAATATACTGATTAGCGAGGATTCTTTCGACGAACTCAAGGATTCCTCCAGGTTCGTCGTCCGAAAATTGGATCGTTTGAAATTCAAGGGAAAGGCAGAAGATCTGTATATTTACGAGATCGGCGATTTTTTAAGCGAGACCGAAAAGGACGCCTTTCGTAAATCCAAGACCAATTTCGAAAGGGGAGTGGATCTGTTCCATTCTTCCCGATACTTGGATTCGGGGGAGGCGTTTCGGGAGGCCTTGCGCATTTATCCCGGAGATCGGGCCGCGAATTCCTATCTCAAGAGATGTACGGAACAGGTTTCCGCGATAGGGAGAGTCCATTCAGGCCCCGATCTGGCCTGAACGACGGCCCTTTTTTACTCTCCGTTTAGAAATAGAGTCTCTTCTTTCTCGTTATCTTCCTCTTCCGATACGCTGTCTAGGGATTTGCGAACCTTGGCTCCTAATTTGCGTATATTCTCCGCTCGGGATAGCAGATTGCCCCTGCCTCCTTTCAATTTTCCTAATACGGAATCGTAGTTGTCCTTGGACTTCTCTATAGATTTTCCCAGGATTTCCAACGCGGTGACGATTTCAACGATCTTGTCGTACATTTTTCCGGATTCTTCCGCGATCTGTTCCGAGTTCTTGTTTTGCTTTTCCTTTCTCCAAAGATTGGCGACCATCTTGAGGGAAACCATGAGAGTGGAAGGAGTCACGATGAGTATATTCTTGGCGTAAGCTTCTTCCAGGAATTTAGGGTCGGTGCGAACCGCCTCGTAATAGGAAGGCTCGACCGGCAGAAACATGAGTACGAAATCCAAGGATTCTATTCCGTACATGGATTGGTAATTCTTCTTAAAGAGTCCGTTCACATGATCGTATAGACTTTTGAGATGCTTTTGCAGTGCCGCCTTCTTCGTGTCTTCCGTTTCGGAGGAAGAATATTCCACGTAGGCGGTGAGGGACACTTTGGAGTCGATGACTATGGATTTTCCCGAAGGAAGTTTAACCACGATATCGGGTCTCAAGCGACCGTCTTCGGTTTGCACCGAATCCTGGGCGATATATTCCCTGCCTTTTACGAGCCCGCTATTTTGTAGGATATTCTCCAGAATTCCCTCTCCCCAATCCCCTTGGGTCTTGGAGTTCCCTTTCAGAGCGGAGGCTAAACTCTTGGCGTCGTCGGAAAGAGTTTTATTCATTTCTAATAGATTATTGATTTGGGCCTTAAGATTGGCTGTGTCGTCCTTCTGTTCCTTATGCGATTGCTCCACCTTGGTTCCGAATTTTTCGATCTCGTCCTTAAAGGGTTTGAGAATATCCGTGAGTTTTTCCTGGGTTTGCAGATTGAACTTCTGGGAATTATCCAGCAAGGCCTGGTTGGCGAGATTTTTGAATTCTTCCTTGAGCTTGGTGATCATGGTTTCGAATTCTTTTTTTTGGGTTTCCACTCTTTCCTTGAGTAGATCCGATTCTTTCTTGGTCGCCTGCCAAGCCCCTATCGCCTGGGTGTTTTTCTCGGTAACGACTTTCAGTTCCGATTCTAGTTGGGAAATTCTTTCCTTGGAGCGATTCTCGTTCGCGACGAGACCCGCCTTTTCCATTTTTAATTTTTCGTGATCCGCCGAAGATACGCCTGAATCCTGGCCGTACAATTTCTTGGCCACGAAAAAGGCCAGGCCGAATCCGACTAATATCCCGACGAGCAACGCAATCGAATATTCCATACTTCCTCCTTTTTGAATCCTTGGGGATTCCGGGAAATCCATTTCCAGGATAGGATTTCTATTTTATACGCCCCCCGGACAAATCCGGGGGAGAAGAAGGAGAAATGCGAAGAATTTTCGGTCCGACCGAATTTTCTCAAAGGCAACTTAGCGTTTTTTCTTTTTGTGAGGGGGACGGTTATTCTTTCTAGGATCGAAACGATTCTTCTGTTTATGATCGGGTTTACGGGAATCCTTGCCTTTCTTTCCGGAAAAGCGGCCTCCTCGGTTCCGGTCTCCCCTGTCCCTATCCGAACGATCTCTGGGGTCCCGATCGAAACTCACATTGTCGTCATAAGTTTCGGTTTTATCTGCGAGAGCCAGTTTGAATAACGCCGCGGCCAGATTCTCCGGGCTGATTCCTTCCGAGCTTAGGTTCTTTACGAGTTTTGCATATTCCGAAAGATCTCCTTCCGTCGCCACTTCCTGGACGATATGCGCGAATTCCTTGAATTTTCTCTCGTGGATTTCGGAGACTTCCGGCACTTTTCCTGGTTCGAGTGAGAATCCGTGCTCGTCTTGGATTCTACGTAATGTCTTCAATTCCTTATTGGAAACGAAGCTGAGAGCGATCCCTTTCCTGCCCGCACGACCGGTTCTACCGATTCTGTGGATATAATCCTCGGAGTCCCTGGGCATATCGTAATTGAATACGGCCTCTACATCGCTCACGTCTATCCCTCGTCCGGCCACATCGGTCGCTACGAGTACGCTCACGGATCCCGTACGGAAGCCGGACATGACCTTGTCCCTTTGCTTTTGAGAAAGGTCTCCGTGAAGTCCCTCGGCGAAGATCCCTCTGGATTTCAAAAGTTCCACTTTTTCGTCCACTCGGACTTTCGTATTACAGAAAACTAATGCAACTTTCGGATTATGGAAATTGAGAAGACGAACCAACGCCTCTTGCTTGGCGTTTTCCCTGATTTCGAAATAGATCTGTTGGATCTTTGGGCGCTCCGATTTGCCTCCGGTCACATCCACCGTTTTGGGGGAATTCTGGAATCTTTTCGTGATTCCCATGACCTTGGGGGAGAGCGTGGCGGAGAATAGAATGGTTTGTCTGACTTCCGGAACTTCGGAGAGGATGGTTTCCATATCCTCTAAGAATCCCATGTCCAGCATCTCGTCCGCTTCGTCCAGGATCACCATTTGGATTTCGCTAAGATCCAGGGTCTTTCTTCTCATGTGATCCATGGTCCTACCCGGAGTTCCTACGATCACCTGGGGCCTTTTCTTAAGTGCCTTGAATTGACGGCTGATATCCTCCCCGCCGTAAATCGCTACGACGGAAAAGTCTTCCATATATTTTCCTAATTTCTTATATTCTTCGGCAACTTGCACTACGAGCTCTCTAGTAGGGCAAAGTACTAGAATTTGAGGGCTTGAGATCTCCTCGTCCAGAATTTCCAAACTAGGAATCGCGAATGCCGCGGTTTTACCGGTTCCCGTACGGGAATGTCCGATGATGTCCTTTCCGGAAAGAATAAGGGGAATGGCTTCCGCTTGTATTGTGGAAGGCTCTTGGAAGCCTAAATCGGTGACTGCTTTCAGGATTTCGTCCGAAAGGTCCAGGTCTTGGAATGTTTTCTTAGATTTCAAAGGGGACTCCTAGGCGGTTCTTTCGCTCTCGCTAGGGAATCTGATCCGTAAAGAGGGAGAGTTTAGAGCCAATCCTAAGGGTTTGCCGAGGTTATATTACGTGGCGTGTGCGGTTCGACTCTTGCTTTAAATGCGCCGTTTCTTCCATGAAAACGGAAGGGCTTTTGCGGCATAGCATTAAAGGTTATTACTTTTTGCCCGCATTCATATACTTCTTCTTTAAAGCCTCGGGAAATTTCTCTATTGAATAACGGAGCATGGTTCGAGGCATGCGTTCGGCGTGCTTGTCTAGAAAATCTGTCTCTACCTTAAGATCCCTATTCCCCACTTCTCTTAGCATCCAACCGGTCGCTTTATGGATTAAATCCTCCTTATCCGTTATCAGCAGCTCCGAGATACTCAGCGTATCCCTGAAATCTCCCTGGCGAATGAAGGAATAGGTCGCAATGACGGATATCCTACGCTCCCAAAGGTTCTTGGATTTAGCCAGTTTGTATAAAAGGTCTCTTTTTTTGTCCCTAAGATAGTCTCCGATCATTTCCCTGGAGGAAAGGTCTACGATGTCCCAATTGTTAACATATTTTATGTTTTTCAGATAGAAGGAATGTAATTTTTTACGATCCGCTTCCTCCGACTTGGAGAATGTCTCGCAGAGTATGAAGAATCCGCAAAGCCTTTCCTCGTGGTATTTGGAGCTTACGATTTTTTGCAGCTCCGTTAAAGGAAGTCCCCGGAACTCCTTGGAGATTTTCCGTATGGGAGGGACCTGAATTCCTAGGAAAATATCCCCTTCTCCGTATTCTCCCTTTCCGTTTTTGAAAAAACCGGAAAGAATCTCGACCTTTTTAGGATCGGCGTGGGATCGAATTTCGCGGATCACTTCGGAGGCCTTTTTGGAAGCCCCGGGAAATGCGGAGGAAATTTTTTTAGAGGAGATTTTCCTTTTGGGAGTTCGGGAGGCCATGCGAACAATGAGTCTATCTCGTTCCGGCATTTACAAGCGATTCTCGGGAGGATAAGCGTTCCTAACAAAAGGCAAAGTTTTTTCCGGTTTTTGCACTTGCCAGAGAGAGCCCGCCCCAAATCCTATTTTTAAGGCTTCATAGTGATGAATCGGAAACCTCTACATAATATCTATAGCAAGGACATCCTACGTAAAAAATTGGAGTCCGAAACTTTTAAGAGAATCACTCTTTCTTTTTATAGATATGTGATCCTGGAGGACCTCCAAAATTTTAGAAATGAACTGTATCGGGATTGGGAAGCCTTGGGAGTGCTGGGCCGGATCTATATCGCGAGGGAAGGAATCAACGCGCAGCTTTCGGTCCCGGAACATAATTTTCAAAAGTTCCGCGAAGACTTGGATTCCAGGCCGCCGTTCAAGAATGTTCCCTTTAAGATCGCTGTAGAAGAGGAGAAGGGTTCCTTTCTCAAATTGGATATCCGCGTTCGCAATAAAATTGTGGCGGACGGTTTGGACGACGGCTCCTTCGATGTGACGAATGTGGGAACACATCTAAGCGCGGAGGAATTCAACAAAAAGTTGGATTCCTCCGACACGATTCTCGTGGACGTTCGCAATCATTACGAATCCGAGATCGGATATTTCGAGGGCGCCATTCTGCCCCAAGCGGACACTTTCCGGGAGGAGCTTCCCATGATAGTGGATATGCTCCAGAACGATAAGGATAAAGAAATCGTAATGTATTGCACCGGAGGAATCCGGTGCGAGAAAGCCTCCGCATTCATGAAGCATCACGGATTCAAAAACGTATACCAACTTCACGGCGGAATCATAGCATACGCCGCCGAGGTGAAGCAAAAGGGTCTGGAATCCAAATTCAAAGGAAAGAATTTCGTATTTGACGGAAGGTTGCAGGAAACGATCGGAGAAGAGATCGTAAGCGAATGTCACCAATGCGGAAGCAAATCCGCGAGACACGTGAATTGCGCGAACCCGGGCTGTCATATTCTATTCATTCAATGCGAAGCTTGTGCGGAAAAATTCGCCGATTGTTGTTCCGAAGAATGTAAGGACATCGCCGCGATGAGTCCGGAAGAGCAGAAAAAAATGAGAAAGGGAAAGCAGACCTCCAACCAACATTTTTCCAAATCCAGGATTCGCCCCAAGGTATTCGAACTCTACAGGGAAAAATCCGTTTAAAAACAGCTCTTCTTCTCGCGAAAAAACCGAATTAGTTGTAATAAAGTCTATTACAATCGGTCTAAGAATCATATTCCCTCCGGGAAGATTTTCGGAGCTTCGTGAATTTCCGAATTCTTCCCTTGAAGTAACGGGGGTTTTGAATCGAATGGGCAGGATTTCCCGAAAAGACTTCATTATAGGAACGGGCGGAGTTCTACTCGGCGGATTCGCATTACGTAATATTCTTAAGGATATCAAGGGAGAAGGAACTATGGAGAAGCTTCCCGTATACTTCGTGGGACACGGAAGCCCGATGAACGCGATCGGAGAGAACGATTTGACCAAGGGTTGGAAAGCGAGCGTCGCGAGTCTTCCTAAGCCGGAAAAAATTCTAAGCATCTCCGCGCATTGGTTCACTCGAGGACAGTACGTGACCGCGATGGATCACCCTAAGACAATCCACGATTTCTACGGGTTCCCTCAGGAACTATTCGATGTGCAGTATCCTTCTCCCGGTTCTCCCGAGTTGGCCAAGGAAATTTCCCTCCAGAAATATTCCGAGGAACCGACCGGTTTGGATTATAATTGGGGTTTGGACCACGGTACCTGGAGTGTTCTCAGGCATATGTATCCCGAGGCCGATATTCCCGTAGTGCAATTGAGTATAGACGCGACCAAGCCTGCTATCTGGCATTACGAATTCGCGAAGAATCTTTCCAAGCTAAGAGAGAAGGGGGTCCTCGTTATGGGCAGCGGAGACTTGGTGCATAATCTGCGTCTTTACGATTGGAGAAACGAGAATAAGGTTCCGGATTGGGCCCTGGAAGCGAACGAGACCTTTAAGTCTCTCATCCAAAAAAGGGACGCTACGAGTCTCGCTAATTACCAGAACTTGGGGACCGCGGCTCAGATGGCGATTCCTACACCGGAACATTATCTACCAATGTTATACGCTCTCGCCTTGGCGGAAAAGGACGAGGAGATTTCCTTTTTTAACGATATTATCCAAAGTTCGGTTTCTCTTACGAGTATGAAGATCGGATAAGCGGGCGGATCAGGCGTCGCCGGATTTTAGAAACTCGATCGCGTCCTCAAGCCTATCGTCTCCCCAAAAGAGTTCGTTTTTAACGATAAAGCTAGGAGCTCCGAAGATTCCTAGACCCTTTGCAATTTCGGTATTTTTCCGTAGAAGATCCTTATTTTCTTGGGTCTCCGAAGCGGAGAATATCTTTTTCGGATCCAACCCGAGAGTTCTTAGTATTTCCTCTAAGTTGGATTCTTCTCCTATATTTTTGCCCATCGAGAATTGCGCTTTATAAGTTGCTAATATGAAATCGTAGACCCAATCGGATCCTAAAAATGCGGTCGCGATTCTTGCGGCTTTCAATCCGTTTTGGGGAAAGGTTTCCGGTTTTCGAAAAGGTAGGCCGTATTTTTTACATCTTCTTTCCAGATCTTTCCACATATAACGGCCCTTTAGTGGAAATAGATTGAAAGGAGAATCCTGCATTCCTTGGTCCTTGAAAATGGGGCCGAGCAGAAACGGCTTCCATTCCAGTTCTAAATTTTCGGACCGAGTCAAATGTCGGATTCTTCCTACGGAAAGATAAGAATAGGTGCTTGCGAACTCGAACCAAAATTGGATCTTTCGAGAAGAATCGGACATATTTGCTTCCTTCGAATATTCTTATTTAACTTTCCGCCTTTTCCCTTCCCCATATTGCGGCAAGGCCTAATCCGCTGATCAGATGCCAGACTCCCCACCATGCGGCGATCAGCGCCATGGATCCGATTCCTTGGAAGAATGTGAAGATCAGAATGAGACCTAGCCCGGAGTTTTGAAGCCCGGTTTCTAGGGAGATCGTTTTTCGATCCCTATGTCCCAATCCTACGATCCAGGCGGCGAGGTATCCCACGAGTAGGGCCGATCCGTTATGTAGAAGGACGATCCAGAATAGATAACCGACATGATCCAGGAAGGATTTCCAGTTCCCTATAAGAGCGACTAGGATGAAAAGTCCGAGTAATACGGTGGACGCGATCCTAAGAGGTTTCTTGAGGGAGGAGGCGAATTTGGGAGCGAAGCGATTCGTGGCCGCTCCGAGTAGTAATGGAAGAATCAATATTAGAAAAATAGAAAGGAAAACGTCGATCGGATTCAGGCTGATCTCCTTCAGTCTGTCCGCCGCCGGGGCGTATAACTTTCCCCAAAAGAAAAAGTTGAATGGTGTGAAAAACCAAGCCAGTGCCGTGGTGGTCGCGGTTAGGGAAATGGAAAGTGGCACATTCCCTTTGGAAAGAAGGGTGATGAAATTCGACATGTTTCCCCCAGGACAGGCGGCTACAAGTATCATGCCTAGTGCGATGCCGGGATGAGGCTTTAATATGTACAAAAGCCCGATTGTCACCGCAGGTAAAAGTACTAGCTGGGAAAATAGACCGATGAAGGCCGCTTTGGGTTGTTTCCTCAGATTCGTAAAATCGGAAAGGGTCAATTCCAAAGAGACCCCGTACATTACGAAACCTAGACAAATATTCAGGACAAAAAGTCCGGTTTCGCTGAAATTCAAACGCACTAAATCAAAGTCTTGCATATGCCTCGGTTAGGATCCGAGGACCCTTTCCTGGTTTTATATTTTATAAAAATCTAATCCGTCCAAGTGACCAGAATTTCCCTAGGGCCGGAGAAGGGGAGCCTACCGTGGGAAACCGAATAATTGTCTATGAGCAGAACGTCTCCCTGCTTCCAGGGAAATACGGAGAGATGCTTCCAAAATGCGTCGTTGACCTTGCGGATTTCCTCCGGGCTGATCTCGGTTCCGTCTCCGAATACTACGTTGGTGTCCTGGTCTTCCGGTTTTACGAACCATTTCTTGAGGGCGGTCAACAGGACTAGAACCAAGGATAAAATCGCGCTTCTGGGAGTCTTTTGGTAGTTTCTGATTTTGCCGTATTCGATTTTGGCCGCATCTTGGTGGAATACTTGGCTATGGTTATGCCAGGCTTTGGTTTTGGCTTTAGGATGTATTCTCACCGCGACCTGCTTATTGGTAAGCTTGAGACCGTCTTCTTCCAGCCATTCCACCTGGAATCTTTGTTTGGCCGCGATCTTTTCCACTTCTTTCTTATCCGTGGTGGAGAACATCTCGTCCCATCTTTTGGTCTTCCAAAAGCTATAGCGGGAGGCCTTGGGTCCATCGTATTTGCGGATGTATTTCACTCCCTTTGTTTCAAATTTTTTTAATAAAGAAGGTTCCATATCCTCGTATATTTTACGAAGATCCGCGAGAGGAGTTTCTCCCTGAGCGGATGTGGGAACCGAGCAGAAAAACATAAGCTTGCGGGGAGGCTTGTCCAAAAAACTCATCTCTGCGTGTTGCATGATCGGGTAATGAGGAGGAAGTTCGCTAGCGGTATGTACGAATTTAGTGACTCTGTTCCGGGGAGAAGTTCCCAAATAGTCCGTCTTCAGATTCTTATCCAAACTTAACGCAATGTCTTCGAATTCTTGGGCGGAATGAACGGAGAATCCTCGAAATAGGATCGCACCGTACTCCAAAAGATCCTCCGCAATGGAGTTCTTATTCTTATTTGCCCACGCGGGTAAAAAGCCCGGTTCCAAGGCATCCGTATCGCCTGGACTATACACCCTTGGGAGTTCCTTTCCCGGAAAAAAAGATTTTTCCACACGCCCTAATCCTTTCGGCTTAGTTTTGTTCGGCGATACTTTCCGGATTTTGCTTTTGGGAATACTTGTGCTTTTCATTGGATTCTCCCGAAAAAGGATGAAACTTTTATACGAGCGAGACTCGTTCAGCGCAAGCCTTTTCAATCGTCGATTCTTCCTTCAATCGGTCCAAGCCACAAGAATTTCCCTAGGGCCGGAGAAAGGATGTCTACCGTGAGACGCCGAGTAATTGTCTATAAGTAGAATGTCTCCCGTCTTCCAAGAAAAAACCGATAGGTTCTTCCAAAACGTATCCACGACTTTTCCGATCTCCTTACTTGTGATGGGAGATCCGTCCCCATAGGTGGCGTGAACATCCAGATCTTCGGACTTTCGGGTAAGTTTCGTCCATAAAGTGAGAAGGGAAAGAGTGACAGCCACTCCCAAGCCTCTTAAGGTCTTTTGACGCTTTAGAATTTTCCAATATTCTAAAGCTGGAGTATCGACGTGGAAGGTTTGGCTATGATTATGCCAGGCGACCGTTTTTGCGATCGGATGTTTTCTGATTCCGACCTGGACGTTCGTGAGTTTCAATCCGTCTTCTTTCAACCATTCCACCTGAAACCTCTGCTCTGCGGATTTTTTCTCCACTTCCTTCTTGTCCGAAGTGGAAAACATTTCGTTCCAGCGCTTGGTCTTCCAGAGGCTGAATCGGGAGGCTTTCGGCCCGTCGTATTTGCGAAGATATCTGACTCCTTTCGTTTCGAACTTATCCCGTATCTCCGGATCCAGATCGGAGTAAATTTTTCTAAGATCCGCGATCGGAGTTTCTCCGAATTTTTCCGGCGCTTGTTTAGCAAAGAAGAATAGCTTACGCGGAGGTTTGTCCAGAAAACTCATCTCTGCGTGTTGCATGATCGGATAAGCACCCGGAAGTTCGCTCGCGGTATGTACGAATTTAGTAATGCGATCCCGAGGGGAGGTTCCTAAGTATTCGTTCTTTAGATTCGGGTCGGTCGCCAACGCCACGTCTTCGAAATCCTGGGGGGTCTTAACGTCGAATCCGCGAAATAAAACCGCTCCGTATATTAGAAGGTCACGATTGACTTCTTTCCGATTGGCCTTTACCCAAGCGGGTAGGAACGCCTTCTCTCTCGCCTTTTGGTCTTTGGGACGATAGACAATAGGCAGGGAATTTCCCGGAAAGAAGCTCTTCTCCACTAGTTCCGGTTTCGATTTTCCGGATTTTGAAGAAGCGCCTCGCAACGACTTCGGTTTTGCGGCGGATATGGGTTTACGCTTCTTTTGGGTTAAAGTAGGCATGGAAGTTCTCCTTGCCTCAGCCTTTTTCCGGGCGGGTTTTTGTCAAAGAAATATTCGTTATAGCGAACATAATATTTATTATAGCGAATATTTTGTGCAATCCTAGAATCGGATTAAACACCCGTGAAATTGCAATTCAGGTAAGGCAAATTCCGCCTTGATCCTTTGCATTTTTAGGAGAAATTCCAATATGAACCACGACTATCGGAGAACGAAAATGATTCCTTCCATTCCATTGACCGTAGGAGGGCCGTCCTTATCCGGACTGGTGTACGGATGTTGGAGATTGCACATGGATCCCGAAGGGGATTCTCCTCAAAGAATATTAGAAAAAATTGAAGTCTCCTTGGAATCGGGGATCCATAGTTTCGATCACGCCGATATCTACGGAGAATACGGTAACGAGGAAAAATTCGGTAAGGCTTTGGCACTTAAACCGGGATTAAAAGACAAGATAACCATCGTTACTAAATGCGGAATTCGTCTCGTTTCTCCCGAAAGGCCCGATGTTCGTCTCAAACATTACGATACCCGAGAAGACTATGTGATTCTCTCCGCGGAAAATTCTCTTAAAAAACTGGGTGTGGAAAAGATCGATCTACTTTTGATTCATAGGCCGGATCCTCTTATGGATCCGGATTCCACCGCCAGGGCCTTTTGGAAATTAAGAAAGGAGGGAAAGGTATTGCATTTCGGCGTTTCCAATTTTACCCCTTCCGAGTTTTCCCTTCTGCAAAGTCGCTTGGATTTTCCCTTGGTAACCAATCAGGTGGAGTTTCACCCTTTGGAAAGTGCCGCTTTGACGAACGGTATTTTTCATCATGCTCAAGAGAGTAGATATAGGCCGATGATCTGGTCCCCTACCGCGGGAGGAAGGATCTTTGTCCCTAAATCGGAACAAGAAAAGAAAGTTAATGATATTTTAATGGATCTTTCCGAGAAGAAGGGAACCTCTCCCGATGCGGTATTATTTGCATGGTACTTGACTCATCCCGCCGGCCTCATTCCTGTGCTCGGAACGAATACGCCGGATCGGATAAGATCCGCGGCAAAGGCGTTCGAAATCCGGTTGGATAGACAGGAATGGTTCGCAATTTTAGAGGCAGGAAGAGCAAGGCCGGTGTCTTGATATCCCGAGGGATTCTTTTTTTGCGAAATTTATTTCATAAATCGGGAAAGAAAATCGACATTAGTTTGTTCTAACGAGGAAGCCTGAGAGAATCTCCTTAGGGAGTTTCGATTCGGTCGGGAAAAACAAATGCCTCGAATTCTCATCCTATTTTTAATTCTTCTCTTTTCCTTTTTCTGCCAAAAGGATTCTTCTCCCGAAGAATCTAGGGCGATAGGCCAATCCGCAAAAAGCGCGGCTCCTACTCCTGCAATGGACCAGCTAAGCGTGGCGGGGGAGGACGCCGATCTTAAGACTGCTCCCGTTCGGGAAAAGAAAGATGCGGCTTCGGAAGAGGCAAAATTATTCTCCAATCCAAAAGTGGGTAATCTCAAGATAGGACGACTACTCGAATATAAGGCTAACTTAAGTTTCACCGTGGAGAATTTCATTTCGGCTCGCAAATTCCTTTTGGAACTTTCGAGCAAATACGGATTCGTTCTAAACGAGAACTTTTATTCTTCCGACGGAGCTTCCCCTTCTTCCATGAACGTTACCTTTCACGTGAGATCTTCCGATCTCTACGAAGTTCTTTTGGAATTAGATAAATTGGGCGCCTTAGTTTCGGAAAACATAGAAGTCGAGGATCATACCGAGTCTTTCACTTTGGAACAGATCCATGCTAAGAGGGAGAGAATACGAGGGGCACGTAGGGGAGAATTAGCAAATCGGGCTAGCACGAAGACCGCCGCCGAAATAGAGGCCTTAGTCGCGGAGTCGGAGGACGCTGCCGATTCCGCCGAATTCGAAAAATGGAAGATCCTGGACCGGGTTTCTTGGGCGAAAATCACAGTCCATGTGGAAGGTCCGAAGAAGCCTAAGTCCGTCGAGGTTCCTAATTTCAGGGACGCTTGGATCGATCTCGTCGAAATAGGTCTCAAACTTCTTCTTCTATTCATCTATATTCTACCTTTAGCGATATTGATCGGACTCTCCGTGTACGGCTTTCGTGCCGCGAGAAACCGTTGGCGCAATAAGTAGAATCATATTATAAAAACAAAAGGAGAACTCGAACGACGGAAAAGCCTGAATTTTGTTTTGCCTTAGGAGGGGCCGTTTTTAGCGTAGAAGAAGAGAGCCCAGAGGATCGAATGAGCAGTCTGAAAGAAGCCCAAGAAGAAATCGTGCAGGAATTTTCCGAAGCCAGCGATTGGGAAGAGAGATATCAGATGTTGATCGAAATCGGCGATACTCTCCCTCCCTTGTCTCCCGAATTGAAAACGGAGGATAGACTGGTGCCCGGCTGTCAGTCTCGGGTCTGGGTCGTTCCGGAAGAAAAGGAAGGGCGACTCTTTATCCAGGCGGATAGCGATTCCGCTATCACCAAGGGCATGATCGCATTGCTTCTGAGGGTATTTTCCGGTCGCACCCGAGATGAGATCAGAGACGCATCCTTGGAATTTCTAAAGGAAATCGGTTTGGATAAGCATCTCTCTATGAGCCGCCGAAACGGCCTCTATTCCATGGTGAATAAAATTAAGAGTTTCTAAAGTTCGGATAGAACGTATACTTAGCGGCCTTACTACACCTACCAATCCGAAGAAGATCCGCCCCCGCTAAAACCTCCGCCTCCTCCGCTAAACGAATCGCTGGAAGAAGAGGAGGAGCCCCAATCCGACCCGGAACTCCAAGAACTCCAGCCTCCGGAAGACCCGTCTCCGCTTCCACCTGATCCTGCGCTCTTTGCCGCTATATAGATAATGCAAAGAAGAACGAAGAATATGACGAGAAGGGGAAGCATTGTTTCGAGAGAGAATCCTAAAATTCCCCCGAACCAATATCCGGCGTAAGTCGCAGCTCCCGCCTGTAATATGCTGAACATTTTACGTAGGAAGATACCTGCGAGAATTCCTATGACGACCAAGGCTCCGATATAAAGTCCGAAATTATCCTCTTCTTCGGAGGATTCGTATCCTGTGTGGGTTTCCGGTTCCGGCAACGGCTCTCCATCGATAAGTCCTATCACTTTGTCGATCCCGGTCTCAATGCCCTCGAAGTATTTTCCCTCTTTGAATAAGGGCCTAACGAACTCGGTTTGGATCCGTTTGCTGCTAAAATCGGTGACGGCTCCTTCTAGTCCGGTTCCCACTTCGAATCTCATCTTGCGATCGTTTTTCGCTATGAGAAAGATGAATCCGTCGTCTATTTTCTTACGACCTATTTTCCATTCGTCGGCGAGCCGGATGGAATAATCCTCGATCGGCTCTTCTCCAGTTGTGGGAATCATTACGATTACCACTTGGCTTCCTTTTCTTTTTTCGAATGCTTTTAATTTGGACTCTAAGGCATCTGTTTGCTCGGAAGTCAGGGTTCCTGTCAGATCGGTGACCCTATGCTCCAATGTAGGTAGCGGAAGCGGATCGGCAAAAAGAGGACCGATGCAAAGGCAGAGGAGGGGGAGAAAAATCCGTTTCATATCATTCTATTCCGAAAATGTAAAGTAATAGGAACCCGATCACTTGATATAAGGCTCGTCGGGCAGCTCGTTCGGATTATGCTTTCCGGCCGGGAAGTGGCGACTTAAGTCCACGGTGAGTTCGGAGATCCCGAGTAAAAGGGCTTCCTTGGGTTTTCCGGACCGGAAACCTTCTCCTATTTTGGAGGCGATGGAGTCCAACCTGTTCTGTCCGATTTTTTTGTAGATTCCGCGATCCGCCAGTATATGGATCTTCTTTTCGGATAATAGAAGGTAGATTAAGATTCCCGAATTTTCTTCCGTGTCCCAAACCCGAAGGAAGGAAAACATCTCGATCGCCTTTTTCTCGGAGGTCACGTTTAGTAATACGTCCATAACGGAAAGTCTGGATTGTATGCAGATACGAAGTTCTCCCCTATGGAAAGATTCCGATTTTTTTACCGCTCGGCCCAGGTCCTCTCGATCGTCCTTGCTGAAATACCTTCCGAGAGGACCCAAGAAAACGGATTCGCTTAGACCTACTGTAAAATTTTTTAATATTCTATTGAATTTACCCATATGATTACCAACCGGAAGAGGCTCCGCCTCCTCCGAAACTCCCTCCCTTTCCTCCTTGGAAAGGAACTTTTTCTTCCTTAGGCGTATCGGACGAGCCGGAACCGGAAGAGCGTCTCGATCGGGAGTTATCCTCCTCTTCTTCTTCTTCGCGCCTTCTCCTCCTCTCTGAATCGTCCGACCAAATAGAACGATTATCGGGGACAGGATGCCGTTTCTGGTAATCCTCGACAAATCGCGTGATTTCTTTTCGATATTTGTATAAGAGAAAGATAAATATAGGATTGATTACGTATAAAAGAAGAAAAGGGAAAATCGAATATTCTTCCTCTTGCTTGGGGGCTTCCTTTTTTTCGAAAGTACTGAATTCCTCCGGATTCGGAGGAGGCAAGGGTTCTCGGTTGATTCGTCGGATGAGTTCGTCTATCCCGGCATCGACCCCCTCGTAGAATTTTCCTTTTTTGAATTTCGGGACTACGTATTCGGTTTGGATTTGTTTTGCCTTAGCATCCGAGACCGCCGCCTCCAAGCCGCGTCCCACTTCGAATCGAAATTTGCGATCGTCTTTAGCGATCAGAAAAATCACACCGTCGTCGATATCCTTTCGGCCGATCTTCCAGGCATCCGCAACCCGTATGGAATATTCTTCTATGGTTTCTTCCGCAGTGGTAGGCACGATCAGCACTACGATCTGGGCTCCCTTTCTCTTCTCGAATTTGCCCAATTTGATTTCCAGATCGGAAATTTCGGAAGAAGAAAGCGTGCCGGTTTGATCCGTCACTCTTCCCTCTATATCCGGAACGGGGATCGATTGGGAAAAAACCGGCCCCGCAATAAGGGCGAACAGAAGAATGGCCCAGATTCTATTCATGGAACTTAGTTGCGTTAAGATTTAGAATTGGACCTGAGGTGGTTTGGAGATTTCCGCCTCGTTCTCCACCGTAAAGTTAGGCTTAGGCCCGTATCCGAACGCCTTCGCGGTGATCACATTCGGAAAAGTTCTTACGGTAATATTGTACTCCTGAACCGCTTTGATATAACGGTTTCTCGCGATCGCGATTCTGTTTTCGGTTCCTTCCAGTTGCGCCTGCAGATCCCGGAAATTCTCGTTGGATTTCAATTCGGGATATTTCTCTACGACTACCATGAGTCTGGATAGAGCGGAACTCATTTGGCCCTGCACCTTATTGAATTGCGCGAATAACTCGGGGTTATTCAGGATTTCGGGAGTCGCTTGCACGGATCCCACGCTGGCTCTGGCTCTAGTGACTTCGATCAGTACTTCCTTTTCCTGGGCTGCGTATCCTTTTACGGTATTTACGAAGTTTGGAATCAGGTCGTTTCTTCTTTGGTATTGGTTCAATACCTCCGCCCAGGCCGCCTTGACCTGCTCGTCTTGGACTTGGATTTCATTATAGCCGCAAGAATTTGCGAATAAGGAGAAGAAGAGGACCAGCTTAAGAATAGCGATCTTACGAAAAATTGAAAAAGTGCCTTGGGACATTCCCACCTCCGATCAGCGGAAATTTTTGGCGGGAATTATCCCTTGGCAACCGGTTTTTTCGCGGAAAAGACCGGTATTTCAAGCGGCTTCTTTCGGGAAATTCTCTCGTTTTTCCAGGGCTCTTTTACGGATCTCTTCGATAAGCTTGTCTGCGAGAATTTCGGCTAGAGCGGAGATTTTTTCGTGGTTGATCGAGTTTCTGAGTTCGGATTTCATTGGTGCCTCCTCGGGGTCCTGGTTACAAATATAACGGACCCCCCGGACAAATCGGTTGCGGAGAAAAGAAAAAAAGCGGGAGAATTCCCGAATTTCCGCTGCCGATAGTACATAGAAACAAAAAGGCAAGGGTCTCCCGGTCAGGATGGAATTGGATTATAAAAGCCGTCTCGAGGAAATCGAGAGAGTCGACGGGTATTTCAGAAGGACTCCCGAGGGGATCTGGTGCTACGAACTGGATAGCCCTCTGGATATATCTTTGTCCGTGGAGGAACAATGCAAAATATTATTCGAAACAGCCCGCCTAACGCATTGCAACGATACGATGGCCCGTCTCTACGGATTTCATTCCGCAGACGAGATCAAGGGTAGATTACTTAAGGAAATTCTCGGGCCGTCTAACAGACTGAATACGTTCGGGATATCTGAATTCGTACGATCCGGTTACAAGACTTTGGACACCGAGTCCGAAGGAATCGATAAAAGGGGGAGATCCAAATTCTTCCTGAATACCGCCTTAGGAGTGGTGGAGAACGGATTTCTACTCAGAGCCTGGGGAGTCCAGAAGGATATCACAACCATCCGAGCCGCGGAACTCAAACTAAAAAGGACCATGGCGCTTGAGGGTTTATTGACTCGACTCTCTCGACATTTCCTAAGTGTGGAGCCCGGTAACACCAACGAGGCGGTTAACGAGGCCTTGGGAGAACTCGGTACATTCTGCGGAGCGGACCGCGCCTTTCTTTTTCTGTACACTCATGCGGGCCTCACTCTTTCCAATACGAACGAATGGTGTGCCGACGGTGTGGAACCTAGGATGCATCTTTTGCAAAATCTCCCCATAGAAACTTTTCCTAAGGAAGATTACGAAGCGATACGCACTCACGGTCATATAGTTTACGATTCCTTCGAGGAATTTCCCGACTCGCATCTTTCTCTCCGCAATCTTTTACAAAGAAGGGGAACCCGTTCCCTGGTCGTAGTGGGGCTCTCTTCCAATTCCGCGGAACTAGGTTTTATAGGATTCGATTCCATCATGGATAGAAAGCTTTGGACCGAAGAGGACATTTATATTCTGAGACTCGTAGGGGATCTCATCATTCTTGCGTTCGATCGAAAGAAGAGAGAATCGGATCTGAACGATTTCTACGAGAGAATGAACCACGATTTGGAATTGGCGCGTCTCACCCAAAGATCCTTGGTCTCTCGAGAATTTCCTTCTTCTCCTTTCTATAAAATAGACAGCTATTTTCGTCCTTTCGAGAAAGTCGGAGGAGATATCATAACGTATATCCAACACGAAACCGGAGTGATCGATATCCTTTTCGGAGACGTATCGGGGCACGGTATTTCCTCGGCGATGGTTTCCGGGATGGCGGTACTTTCCTTCCGTCACCACGCTAAAGCGGGGCTTTCTCCCGCCGAAGGGATAGAACAATTCGTGAGAGACCTGAAACCTATGGTAGTCGAACACCATATCGCCGCAGTCTGGGCCAGATTCTTTCCGGTCGAAAAGAAAATGGTCTATTCTTACGCGGGACACCCTCCCATTGTACTCTTTCGCGGAGAAGAGAGGATAGAATTGAAAGGCATGAACCTTCCTCTTCTTATCTTCGATTCGATAGAATATTTCAACGAATCCGTCAAATTACAAACCGGGGATAGGATCGTATTCTATTCCGACGGGATGTACGAGGTCTTTAACGGAGAGGGTAGGATCCTGGATCTACCCGGTTTTCAGGATATTCTTTCCGAGCATAGATATCTGGGAAGTCTGGAGGAGTATCTGGATCAGGTGGTTTCGGACGTATTCGAATTTTCGGAAGGAGTCTTCGGAGACGATATGGCCATGCTCGTTCTGGACATAGACGGCTGATTTTACTGGACATGAGCTCCGATCGGAGATTCGCTTAGTAAGACCGAGTTTTCTACTCTTTTTTAGGAAAATCGAATGTTAAATTGGATGGATCGAGTATACGCGGACGCCGAATCCATGGCTCGAAATCGTGCGAAGCCTTTGTTTCTGTTCGATTTCATTCTTTTATTATCCGGATTCACGACCCAGATCATCAGTTTTCCCAGGTTCAGGCCTGGCTTCTTCATCACATCGATCGCTTGCGCATTCTCCTTATATCTCATCTCGAGGGGAAAATACAGGATTGCGGCGAACCTGACTCTGATCGGCTGCGTAATCGCCATTACGGTGGGTATTTTTTTCGGAGTTCCTACGGATAGTCGCAGCTATTCCATTGCGATAGTGGTGCTCCTGTTCCTATACTTCGGAGATATCCGGAAGACGATTCTTGTAAGCGTGTATTGTTTGTTTCTTCTATTAGTGGAAGGGTATTGGGATTTCACGAAAGGTAGATTCCAGTGGATGGCGATCGCGGATCGGTTGATTCTGCATACCATATTCTCCTCGATAGCCATCTTGATCGTGAAGCTCTTGCACAATTATATAGAGGAAAAGGACAATCTGATCAAGGAGATCCATCATAGGGTCCGGAATAATATGCAGGTGCTTTCCGGACTCGTGGAGTTGCACAAGAAGGAAGATTATCCTACCGGTATATTAGAGGACTTTCATAGAAGAATGCTCTCCATCTCCGAGGTCCAAAACGCGATCTATAAGAGCGACAGCTATAACGAGATCAATTTCCTGGAGGTGGGTAAGGAGATTGTTGCGAGCATATCGGAAAAAAGTAATATTCCCGGTCTTAAGATAGATTTGCAGATGGAAAATCTGAATTTGCGCGTGGACAAGGCGATCCCGCTTGCGATGATTTTAAGCGAACTACTTTCCAACGCTTCGGCCCACGGGTCCAGGGACGGAATCCATTGCGAGGTCACAGTACGGTTCGAAAAGACGGAAGGAGTCTATAAATTGCAGATCAAGGACAAAGGGAACGGAATCCAGGATTGGAAGATCTGGACCCGTCCTAAAACGATAGGATTCACTTTGGTGCAGATTCTAAGTAGGCAGCTCAAAGGAGTATTCAATATTTATAATGATGAAGGGATCTGCGCGGTCGTTCAATTCGACGCTTGAATAGTCACTCGGGGATTTTTTTCCTTCCCAGTAAGAAGACTCCCGAAAGAACGAGTAAGGTCCCCGCCATATTCTCCCAGGTGATCCTCTCCCCTAAGAGAGAGGATGCGAGAAATAAGGTAAATATAGGGCCTGCGCTTCCCGCAATGGACGCGCGACTGGATCCTATCCTTTGGATTCCCGCGGTGGTAAGAAACGCAGGTAACACCGTAGTTAAGAAACCTAATGCGAATCCCAAAGCGTAGACTTGCCAAGGAAGTTCCAATAAGATTCTCCAATCCTTGCGGATCAGAAAATGGGCGATCACGAAGGCTCCGGACCAGAGCATGAGTAATGCGGTAAATCGGGTCGAGCCCAGTTTGGGAATCATTTGTCCGCTTCCGATGAGATAGATGGAATAGGCCAAGGCGGAAAGAAAGACTAAGAACCCTCCTATCCAAACGGATTTTCCTTGGGTATGCGCATCCGGTAAAAACGCCAGTAGAATACCCGAATATGTGAGTATCACCGAATAAATTTCTATTTTATGGACCTTCTTCTTTAGAAAAACGAAACTTAATATGAGAACGAGCGCGGGATAGGTGAATAATACCAGCCTTTCGATCGACGCGGAAAGATATTCCAGTCCCCAAAAATCGAAGAAGCTCGCCATATAATATCCCATGAAGGCCAAAAATATTACGATTCTATAATCCTTTCCTTCGATGGGTTTGGCGTCTTTCTTCCGACTTTCCTTGAATAATACGTATGCAAAGAACGGCACGGCGAATAGCATCCGGATCGCGAGGGTGGTCACCGAATCCACCCCGTATTGGTAGACTAATTTTGCCAGGATTCCCTTGGAGGAGAATAGAACGGTTCCGATTAACGCGTAGATCAGACCCAGAGTCTGTTCGCTCATGGACTTTTCGGATGCTTTCGAGACTTCTCCCATTTCTTCCAGGATTTTACGGATCGCCGACCTGAGAAGCGGGATTTATCCGAGAGATTTATTTGCCTAAAAAGAAAAGATTCACTTCCTTTTGCGAGAATAGATATCCTCCTCCCGGATGCATGGCAGGCAGAAAATCCGGATGCGGAGAATTACGGGCGTTCTCCTTCAACGCCTGAATTCTACCGTAACATTCCGAAAGATAGAATGCGTGTCCGCAACCCAGGAGATGGTATCCTTCGTGAACCAAAGTGCGAGAGGCTCCTCCTGATATCATATGCCCTAGGGAGGCCGTATGAGCGAGAACGTATCCTCTGGTTCCGGTATAGGAATCCACCGCTCCCAAAACTTCGAATGTGGGAATTAAGAATAAGGCCAGTATATAGGATGCGACCTCATAAGCGATATCCGAAAGTCTTACTCCTGCAAGAGCTAGGATCCGATCGCATTCGGAAGGAAGAGGAGCGGAGAAGAGTTCCTCCATGATGGCGTTTCCGGTCCAACCGGGCCTTTCCCAGTCCCGTACATTCTCCACTTTGGCTTGCAATTTATATAACGCCAACTCTTCGTTCCACGAGTCGAAGAGATAATTCATTCTTTCCGTCGATACGTTCCTGTCCTTCCAAACGCAAACTCTCACGGTGCGCAATTTTCCGTAATCGTGGGTCTCCCGTATCGATTCCCTATGGAACCCCACCATGGTGCAGGAGATAGGAAAAAGTAGGAATAAAAAACGAATATGTCTCATCTATGGGATGTCGCTCAAAAACTCGATGGAAAAGATCTGAAAATCGAACGATAATCAAGAAGAAGGGAAACCTGGAAAAATGCAAAAACAATTATCTACGTTGAAAATCATTCATTTTGCGATCTTTATCGCTCCTCTACTGTTCGTACTCTTCCCCTATTTGGAATCTAGACCGGCCCAAGAATCCGCCTTGCCTTTGCAGATTCTCGCGGCCTCTTCCATACTCGTTCCCGTTTCCTCTTTTTTGAGAAGGTTCCTTGCGGCCAAAGCCCGCACTCAAGCGGGAGAGGACAAATTCTCCAAATACCAAACGATGAAGATTTTAACCTGGGCACTTGTGGAAGCCGCAGCCTTAATGAACGGTACGGTATATTTTCTTTTCGGAGCGACTTTGTCCTTAGGGGCCGTCATCGCATTCTGTTTATTGAATTTGGTTCGATTCCCTAATTTGAGGGAGTTCGAGGAGCTTTTCGGAGAACCTTCGGATAGGATCCGCTAAGCGTGACTAACGGAAATCGTAACCTAAATGAATTCGAAAAAAGGAAAACCAAAGACTAGGATCCAACGAACGAGGGATAAGAAGAGTTCTCCTTTATTCGTTTTGCTCATAGCTATCCCGTTCGGTATATTCCTGATCAGTGCGATGTTCGGCAGCATATTAAAACAGGATCGGATCAGTTCGGAATTCGCGTTCGAGAATCGCTTGGGTCCTGTGGAAAGGGCTTGGAGAGGCTTAAAACTGAAGGTATACGCCTACGAGTACGGTCCGGATTATAGAAATAAGATCCCGGAAAACGAGGGAAGGGCCTTGGGTTTACTTAGAGAATCCTTATTGGAATCCGTTTTACCTAGGTATCTTTTTCTATTCTTAACGATTGCATTTCCTTTCTATTTCTTCCTACGTTTGATTAAGGAGAACCCGGCGGATCGTAAATCGGTTTGGCCGCAAAGTTCTAAATACGCTTCTCGCAAGACTTCTCCAGCGTTGACCCAAAAAAAAGCGAGCCGATAGAAAATCGGTTGCTTACGTTATTATGATACTTCGAATTTGCTTATGCTACCGAATCGAAAAAGAATCCTAAGCGCCGTACTCTTAGGCGTTTGCCTGATCTCCCAAGCCTGTACTCTTGATAAGCGAATAGAATTCGCGTCAGCCGATAAGATCGGACTGGAAGCGGGGAGTAAACCTTGCGTTAGCAATCCCGGCTTTACTCGTTGGTTTGCATTTTACGGATTATGGAGACTGCCTTTCTCCGAACCTGAGTTAGCCAAGAAAGAAGGTAAGGTGTATTTTGCCGAACACGGGGTCAATTGGTGGCAGGGTGCTCTGAATCTGGTTACCGGATTTTTTAGCTCCATCGTATTTTATAGGGTAAACGTCACGGAATGCGATCTAGGAACCCGTTTCGTGCATAAGGATGATTACGAGAAATTCTTCGAAGACGAGAGGGATAAGGCTCGCCAGGAATTCTTCGCTAAGACCGAAAAAGACCTGGAAGAAGGCCTCCGTAGATACCTCGAAAAGACCCACGCGGGCGAAAATTCGGGTAAAAATTACAGCACTATCATCTATAGAACCGGTAGAGTGTTCGAAGCCAGAGTAGTAGGCCAGGATACGGAATCCATCCGCGTGGAAACCGAGGACGATAACGGACAAAAGCACGAGAGCACGATTCCTAAAAAGGAAATCTATAAGGTGGTTTTTGCCACTAAGGTGATCAAAGTTAAGGACACCGGAAAGGATAAGTAAATCATAATATAGAACTTCATCCCTCGAACGAGGGATGAAGTTCAGTATTCTCGCAAGAAAATTCCCTATTAAGATCGTTCCGATTTCGTTTCTGCTTGTGTTAGTTTTTCTTTTTCGTTAGGCTTATATTCGATGCTATTTTCTTTCCGCCGCAGCTTGGCTATTTCCAAGGACCGTAAAAAGCCCAAATTCGGATTCGTTATCCTTTTATCAGAAAGGATTTTCTGGTCCATTCTTCTCGCTTTCGCGATTTCAAATTGCGGATTGGCTCTCGGCTTCCAGGCGGAACAAGAGGCTTCTCAGAAGCAGGACCAGTCCGGCACCAATCCAATTTTGGCCGCTTTAGGAATCCTGTCCGGACCCGCGTATTATCTTGGCTTTAACCCATCGATTGTGACGATCGTAAAGGATCCTATAAGCGTCGACGTTACGTTGAACGCATGGCCGGGTGGAGAGTCTCTATTTGTGGAGATGTCGGACAGCGTAGAAGGGGGAGTTGCCCAAATTTTTGCGGGAGAAAGCGTGAATTTCACGGCTTCCAATATGATCCAAAACTTATCTGTGGAAGCATTCGCTCATGACGATGTGAGTCGTCCCGGGGTAATCGTTTTTAAGGTTGCGAGTCCCGGCTCTATTATAGACGGACAAATCATCGGGGTTCTTCCTGTCGTGGTAACTGCGGCGGGATTCTAAGGTCGTATATAGTAATGTTAAGAAGGGCTTTAAGCACAATGTATAGGGTACAACTTCCGATTACTTTTCTACTGACGATCCACTGCGGCATGGCTTTGACTTTCCAAGCGGAGGAAGAGACGAGCCAAAAAGACGGTTCTGGGCAAATTCTTTAGTGGCCGCTTTGGGTTTGGCAGGCGGCGCCGGGGGAGGAGGAGCAGGTTCCGTTACGACCGCCACGATCAATCTTTCCGTGAGTGACGTAAAGTCCAACGTGAACGGGTTGAATTTGGGAACCGTGAACGTTACGATTCTTCCCGCGCTCTGAAATCGGTTAACGGACCGTTCCGAAACAGATCGCCATCATATCTCCCTGATCGAATTTCTTTACGGACCAATCCGCGATTTTTTTTGCGGTTTTGTAGAATGGGCCTGCGCCCTTCTTCGCGGTAAGTCCGCTTCCGTAGGAAATATGAGATAAGGGCATGTATCCTAAATCGCTTCCTAATTTTTTGAGGCCGGGTAGGCTATAATAATAGAGATGCTCCGGAACGTTCAGATATCTCCAGTTGGGTCCCAGCAATTTTGCCAAAGAACCGTATCTGCAAGTGGAAAGGATAAGCCTACCTCCCGGCTTGAGATGTATTAGGATTTTTTGAAGCGTTTCCTTGGGTTTATGCAGATGCTCTATGCTGGCCCAAAGCGTGATCAGATCGAATTTTCGACTTCCGTTCGTGTCCCATGTTAGAAAATCCTTTTGCTCCACATCTAGGCCTAGCTTTTTCCGGGCGAACTCCACCGGACCCGGAGCTATATCCAGGCCTTTCGTTTTCCAGCCCCTGTCTTTTAGATAATCCAAAAAATATCCGGCGGCGCAACCCACATCCAAGGAGGACTTATCGGAGCCTAAGGATTTTTCCCATTCGAAGAAACCTAAATCCCGTAGGTTCAGTCCGAAGACTCTTGCGATCTCTTTCTTCGTTACTTCGGAATAATAATTATCATAACCCCTATCCGTTCTTTGGGTGAAATAGCTGTCTTCGTAATACTTGGCGACTTCTTCCGGAGAAGGCTGCGGATTTACCTGTACGAGATCGCATGTTTTGCATTTCACGATTTGAAAGATTTCGCCTTTAGGACTGGCTTTAGAGAATAGGGTAAGAAAATCGGAATGAGAACATGTATTGCAAGGAACGGATTGCATACTTAGAAGATCGGTAGAAAGAAAAAGTTTGCCGACATAAATTAGGGTTTTTGCATCTTAAAAATCCTTGCAATAAGGGCGGACCGAGAACATATGAGCGGTTAGATCTTTTTAAAATCGGAAAGTGAATGAAATATCTTATCTCGCAAATTTTAATCATTTTGACGATCTTATTCTGTCTGCCTTCCTGCGGACTCAGCTATCTACTCTTCGATGAGGAAAACGGCTACTTAACGGAAAAGAAAACGGATCCTAAAGCCGATCTATTGCACGCGCTATTGGGCATTTCCTTCCCGATAGGGGAATCCTTTTCCGTCGTATTCTCTTCCACGAATTTTACCACTCCTACTTGGGGGCCCGCTTCTTATACGATCGGTTTGGGCCAGGTTCCATCTTCCTGGACGGATCAGAATTTTCAGTTCAACGTTTTTATACAGGTCAATTGCAATAATGTAGTAGTAAGCCAGATTAACGGAGTGAACGGGACATCCGATTCTTCCCAACTCTTCTCCCCGCCCTATCCTTCCATAAATGTCAACGTGGATGGAAATACGGCTGGTGCTTCCTGCGATTCCGCCGGTTATTGTGATATTATCCATCGGGTGCATAATCCGAGCCCTCCCTTGCTAAGCGAAGGATTATTATTGGGAACGATTAGAGCGAATTTTCCCGCGACTTGTTCCTCTTAATAGAAGAGTAACGGGAAGCGACAGGATTTATTACTTGCCTTTACTTCTCTTTTAGTCTATAAATTTCTTTCGGGAATTCGCTTCCGAACTAAGCAGGTCGTTACGGACCATCCGGTTGCGTTCCGAGGAGGAGGGTCTTATGAAGAGATGTCTTTTTGCATTCGCCTTTCTCGTCCTATTCTTTACCAATGCCTGCGGACTGTATCTAGGAGGGACCGAAGCGGGGCGTTCCTTCTTGGGTCTGGGAGAAGATAAGAAACAGGATCCGGCCGCCTTGGCTTCTCTGTTGCAAGTTGTGTCCGGGGGAGCTTTACTGGTATTCAGTCCTTCTCCTTTGAATCTGATTCCGGATGTACCCGGAAATTACACCGCTAGTCTTGCTTCGCCTGCACCTGCAAGTTGGGCGACGAACGAGGTCAATTTATTCTTCGATATAGATTATTCTTCTTGTCCTTCCGAAACTTCCGCGTCTCCAACGGTTTCCTTTGCTCCTCCTTCCTATAGCAGCCAGACTTTAGACATTACTACTCATTCCAACGGGAATTGCGTTCTGATCTTCACAGTGAATCAGGGTACCTCCGTTCAATCCGGAATTTCCGCAGGAACGTTCGGGGGCATTCTTCCCGTGATTAGTGCCAAATAGGATTGACTCCGTTTCGGATCCGGAAAAGATTTCGGACCTATTATGTGGAACAAATCGGCTCAAACTGTGGCGAGGTGCTTCTTCGCTCTAACGGCATTCGCCTGCTTCATAGGTGTCGCAATGGAACTTTGGTGGTCTTATCACCACGAGTCCCTATTGCCTCCCAACGCGGGGTTTACTCGGACTTTCGGACCCGGGTTCGATTCTTTTTTCAATCAGTTCGCATTCTTTACGACCCAATCCAACCTAATCTTAGGCGTGACGAATCTGTTTTTAGCTTTGGGATCGGCAAAGGATTCCCGGTCCTTACCGATCTGGCGTTTGGTGGGTGTGATAAATATTCTGATTACGGGAATCGTTTTTAATTTCATTCTACCGGGAAGGGAAAGAGAGGCCTTCGCGGAGGCGACTAGTTTTATAGAGCACACTCTCAATCCTATCTTAGGAATTCTGGGATGGATGGTCTTCGGTCCCGCGGGCTTCGTTACCTTGCCTAGAATTTTACTAGCGGCTTGTATTCCGATTTTGTATGCGGTATTCACTTTGGTCAGAGGCGCCATCATTCTATGGTACCCCTATAATATTTTGGATGTGACTCGAATAGGTTACGGAGGTGTTTCCGTAAATATAATCGGCATTTTCATTCTATTTCTTGCGATCGCGGGAGTTTTGGCCCTATTGGATAGATGGATCGGATCCAAGAGTTCGAAAGGGATCGGACTTTTGCGGGAATAGTCGGGATTCGTCGACAACGGATCTTTTCGGTTTTTAAAAACCGCTTTCCGGGGAAGGAGCGATCTAAAATCCTTCCCACTATGTATAGAATCTCCGCTTTGATTTCCCTTTTCGGGATTTTTCTTTTCGTTTCCGAATGTTCTCCTATTCGTTCCGTAGAGAACGAGACCATAAAAATAAAGGCGGTCGGGGACTTGGTGATGGGAACCAATTATCCGGAAAACAAACTTCCGGCCGATCCCAGAAAGACTCTATTCTCCGAAGTGGAACCCAGTCTGAAAGGTGCGGATATATTATTCGCGAATTTCGAGAGTACTCTTACCGATTATCCTCATTGTGCCAAGAATATCAATCGTCCTCTTATCTTCGCATTCAGGACTCCTCCATCGTATGCAAAAATCTTAAAGGATGTGGGATTCGATATCGTTTCCATCGCGAACAATCATAGTTTGGATTTTCACCAACAGGGTTTCGACGATACTGCCAAGAATCTTTCGGACGCCGGCGTGAGACATACGGGCAAAAAGGGAATCATCACTTATATGAACGCAAAAGGCGTTTCCGTCGCATGGATAGGATTCAGCCATATGCAAGCCGCTCATAATCATGTGAACGAAATCGAAGAAGGCGTGGCTCTCGTCAAGGAAGCCAAGAAAAAAGCCCAACTCGTTTTCATATCCGTACACGGAGGAGCGGAGGGCGGTCCGGCGCTTCATGTGAAAAACGAGCAGGAAAGATTCTACGGAGAATACCGCGGAAATCTGGTCGCTCTTTCCCACGCTCTCATAGACGCTGGTGCGGATCTATTCATAGGACACGGCCCTCATTTGCCTAGAGCTATGGAGTTGTATAAGGGAAAATTGATCGCATATTCTCTCGGGAACTTTTTGGGATATAGAGTGTTTTCCACAAAAGGTTATGGCGGCTATTCTTTAGTTCTCGAAGCGGACTTGGATAAGAATGGGAACTTTGTGAAAGGAAAAATCCATCCTTTGCAACTAAGCCAAAACGGAATTCCTGCGCCGGATCCGGACTTAAAAACCACGGAACTCATGCAGACTTTGACCAAATCGGATTTCCCTGGCAAGGGACCGAAGATCCAATCCGACGGTACGATTCTTCCTTGATAAGAATGTTGACAAATTCAAAAATCGACGGGATATTTTGGTATAGCTTCTAAGAAAGCAGTAAAAGACGAATTACCGACTGATCTATTGGACCGCGCTGCGAAAGCGGCGAAGCGAAAAGCATTCCAAAAAGATTTACCTATAGCAATCTTAGAGAAAGGTAAAGTCATTCTAGTGGACAAGAATAATCGCAAACGGTAGTCGGCGATCGCAAATAAGTCCTCGCATCGATTCAGAATGTTCGCCGGGCCGAATGGGTCCGGTAAAAGTACTCTGTACGAAGAGTTACGTAAATCTAAAAGCTTTCAAGTTGTGGGAGAGAAGACTCGGGATAAAATTTCTTGGTTCAGAAAAGAAATCCCTAAAGCCTTTCAGAAAGGTAACGGAGAAATACTTTCATTTACTAAAATGAAGTAGAACTCCGTTTCTGTGTTTACTTCTTAGGAGTGGTCGCTTCCAAAGCTCCCGCAGGCGCCTTATAATTCACTTCGAATAAATCGTAATGGGATTCTCTCCATCCGGTAGCGAATGCCACGGAGACTCCGAGGAAATACTTGGCTCCGTATTTGAGAGTACTCGTCGCGAAAGCGGCTACTTCCTCGTCGGTTATGGAAAATGGATGAACCTTTCCTCTGGTCTCGTCCAAATACAAGCCTTCCCAGGTTCCGATTAGAGTTCCTCTATATTCCAAACTTAGAATGCGTCCTGTGACCGAGAAATTTCTCTTGGATCCGGTTTTCTTTCCTATGAATTTATCCGGTCCATCTTTCGGAAGCGCCTTTTCCTGGATTTGGGCTCCGATCACTTCGTAGTCGGTGGAAAGAGCGATAGGTTCTAATCTATGAACTCTATACTGGACCAAAATCTCTTGGTTTAGGTTCTTGCTTAGGAAATTGACCACGTCCGCATTTTCCGGACGCACGCTGAACTCCACTTTTTGTTTGGTTGGGATAAAGCATTCGTCTTTTTCTTCGGCGCATGCTTCTTGCGGATTGAATGTCGTTACTTCCAATAGACCTTCGTAGGAATCGAAGATCAGACCTCTACTTTCGAATTGCGTGAGCTTGGCCACGGTCCATCCTTCCGAATAGGTTCCTGCGGCGGAAAGTGAGGTGGTGATATGGAAGCAGACTCCTAAAAAGAGAATGCGATAAATTAGATTGCGTTTCATTCGAATTTGGGACTCCCGATTCTAATTCCGGCTCGATCCTTAGGATTCATTCTTCGAGCGGATTCGAGAATCCTTGCCTAGTTTCCATCCAGTTCAAGAAAATATTTCTGCTTCGATTCGAAATTATGGATCCATCTCCGGACGAGAATCATCGCCTATTCTCGGGTCGATTTCCGCGTTTTTCAGATTGCCCCATGACTTCGGATTGGGAAGCTGGCTCTACAGGCAAATCGGAACCAGGGAATCCGGTGTAAATCCGGAGCTGTACCCGCAGCTGTAAGCGCCAATATGGACGGAAAAATATCCACTGTCTTATGACGGGAAGGATTCCGAATCCGGCGCGAGCCAGAAGACCTCCCGATCGCCTTTCGTCATTGGCTTTCGGGAATAAAAGTCCGGTGGGAAATCTTTTCTCCAAGTTTTCCTGGCTCGTATCCTTTTCTTCCCGCTACGGAGTATCGGTGTTGTACGGAAAGAATAAGGAATCAAAAGAAAATCGGTTGCCTCTATCGGTTCGACTATTCTTACTTTGCGCCGTCCTATTCTCCGACTCCGTTTTTTCAGAGGACAATCCCGCTTCCGAATCCTCTCCCGTCAAGGTCGTAGCCAAGACCTCGGGAGGTAAACAACCGGATAATTTCAGAAAGAATCCGTCGGGATTCCAGACGTCAATCGATTTGGACCAATACAATGCACGTTATACGAATCTTCCTGACGTATTGGAAAGGGAGGCCGGGATACGGATACGTAGATACGGAGGACTGGGTTCCTATTCTACTCTATCCTTAAGAGGAACGAATCCGAATCAGAGTAGGATCTATATAGACGGCGTTCCCTTTAATAATACCCAAGGAGGCGAGGTCAATTTGGCCGATCTTCCTTTCGATAATCTTCAGAGTATAGAAGTGTATCGTAGTGGGGCGCCCGTCGGATTCTCCGGTTCCGCCATCGGCGGTAGCGTGAATCTGGTGACTCGATCCGGCGGAGGACCTCCTAAGACTAGAATCAATATAGGTGCAGGTAGTTTCAATACCGGAAAAGGAACTCTGACTCATACGGGCAACTACGGCGGGATAGGGACTAGCCTATTCTTCCTGGGAGAGAAGTCCGACCAAAACTTTTCCTATCTGAATAACCACGGAACTACGTTAGTCAATCCTTGGGACGATACGGTGGATAAGAGAAGGAACGCACAGTATGAAAGAACTGCGGGGATGATCGGTCTGAACGGAGAGATAGGAAACACCAAGATCAAATTCTGGAACGATTTGAATTATCGTTTTCACGGAATTCCAGGGCCTGCGAGTAACCAGACTCTACAGGTCCATCGCCGTTATCTCAAGAATACTTCCTCCATCGGAACGGATACCAAGGGTTTATTCGACGGACTTTTAAGAATCGAAACTAGGGCCTTCACCACTTTCGCGAACGACGATCTTTTCGATCCAAAGTCCGAATTTTCCAAAGGAACCCCGAATTCCTCGGCGATCACAAGGCAATCCGGGATCCAATTCACTCCCACGTTTTATCTATTAGATTATCATCAAATACTTCGTTTTCATTTCGGATTGGAAAAGGAGACTTTCGATCGCACACGTAGCACGGTTCAGAATGTGGACATGAAATACGAACCGGGAAAATCCAGAACCTACACCACGGTTCAGATCGAAGACGAGATCCGTTTCTTCGAAGGAAAATTGGTCCTCACTCCCGGAGTCTCCTGGGATACCTATAAGGACAGATTCCAAACGGACGAACCTTGGTATAGAAGAGAGGATCCTCTCGCATCCTCTACCAAGACCACCCGCTTCTCGAATCCCAAGGCGGGGTTATTATGGAAGATATTGGAAAAAGAAGAATACGGCCTGGACTTCAAGGCGAATATTTCCAAGCAAAATCGGATTCCTAGTTTTCTGGAACTTTTCGGAGAAGTGGGCACGATCATCGCCAACGATTCCTTGAAGCCGGAAAAGAGCGATAACGGGGATCTGGGGTTTACCGGAAAATATAAGAAAGGGAATTGGAGCACGAATACCACAGTTTCCTATTTTAGAAAAAGAATCCGGGATATGATTCTATTCTTACCCAACTCTCAGTTTACTCTTAGGCCGGAGAATGTGGACTCCGCCCGTATAGACGGAGCCGAATTCTCCCATAAAACCGAATACAAGGGTTGGAAATTTCTAGTGGAATACACCTACCAGGAAGCGATCAACACTTCTCCCGCTCCTTATTTAAACGGAAAATATTTGCCCTTGCGCCCTAGACACGAGATTTCCTCCACCTTGGCTTATCGTACAAAAAGATGGGAGTTAGGATTCGAAGGCGTTTATGTCGGTGCCGTTTTCAAGGACAGAACCAACGAATATGTGAATTACCAACCCGCCAGACAGATTTGGAACGCCTATCTGACTATGGTGTTATATACTTCTACGGAAGAGACTGAAAAAGACTCCAAGGAGGAGAAGTCCCCTCGGGAATTGCTTCTCAGTCTGGATTTAAGGAATATGGGAGATAAGAGGGTGGAAGACATCGTGGGCTATCCTCTTCCCGGAAGAAATTGGTTTTTGACTCTGAGCGGAAGGTTTTGATATGATTCGGAGTTCCTACAAAATCCTGATTTTACTTTTTGTCTCTTCGGTAAGTTGCGGAGATATAGAAAGACCTCCTCTTTATACTCTTTTTCTGACTCCGAATCTTCCCGGTAATATAGGAGTGGTGACCACCGATTTTGCGGGAGGAGGGAGATTCAAGGTAGTCAATCCTCAATTGCTTCTTTCCTATCCGGGACTCACTCCGATTCATTCGGATGCGGTGGCTCGTTTCGGAAACGGGATGGTCTATATACTCAACCGATTGAATCGGGACAGCGTGCAGGTATTGGATCCTAATTTTGCCTTCCAAACGGTAGCGGAATGGTCCATGGGAACCGCGACCAATCCCGCAGATATAGCGATCCTAGGCCCGAACAAAGCTTACGTATCCCTTTACGGTTCCGATTTCCTGAGAATCATCGATCCCAGTTCCGGGGCTTCCTTGGGAGCGTTGGACTTAGGGGTTTATTCGGAGAATTCCGGCATGCCGGATCATCTTCCGGAGATGTCCGGAATGCAGATCGTAGGAACTAGCCTATTTCTCTGTCTACAGAGATTGGATCGCAACGATCCAGTCGGATATTTTCCTCCCGGGCCTTGGGGATCCTTGCTCTTGGAGATCGACACCATAACGGATACCGTTATCGGAACTTATACATTTCCGGTTCCGAATCCAGTGGGAAAACCGCAGCTACTGGATCTGTTCGGAGAATCCCATTTGGTATTCGCAAATCCCAACCGTCTAGGATTTATCAGCGCGATAGACGGAGGAGTGACCGCCTTTCGTTTATCCACCCGCAGTTTCCGACCCGGATATCTATTTTCCGAGGCGACCGCCGGAGGGGATATCATGGGTGTCCAGGTCGTAAACGACCAATTGGGCTTCGCGAGCGTTCTGGACGCGGGTTTCAATAAAACATTACAAGTATTTAATCCGAGCACCGGGGCAAGATCCGCCACTTTGATCTCGATTCCTAGTTCTTACGACGCGAGTCTCTCCAGTATCCTGATCGCGGACGACGGAATTTTGTACGTATCCAATACTCAGTTTACCCAACCGGGGGTGAGCATGTTCGATACGAATAACGGCAATCTGCTTTTGACGCCGATTCCGATTTCCGTGGACCTGCAGCCCTTCGATCTGATCCAACTGAAATGATTTCCGCCCGAAAAAAACCGAGGCACTCGGTTTTTCTCGCTTAGAATGAATCGTAATCTTAGAATTCCTGCCGGGAAACGAAACCGAATTGACAAGGCGCAAAAATTATGGATGATTCCACTCTAAGTTTTCCGGAGGCAGCTTTTGATTTCCGATATCTTTCAGATGATTGCCGCCGGCCAGAAAGCTAAGGTCATTTATTCTCTTCGGGAAAATCCGGAATTGGCTTCCAAGCCTAATGCAGAAGGGATCACTCCCTTGCTTTTCGCGATCTATTACGGAAAAGAGGACATCGTTCAGTCCTATTTGGGGACTGGGATTCCTTTGAATCTTTTCGAGGCCACCGCTTTGGGAAAAGAGGAGCGGGTCCGGGAACTTGTGGAAAAGGATCCTTCTCTCGTTCGCTCCTATAGTCCGGACGGATGGACCCCTTTGCACCTGGCAGCTCATTACGGACGCCTTCCTCTCATCGAATATTTGCTGGAAAAGGGCGCGGATATTCACGCTAAATCCAAAAGTAAACTTTCCATCGGCAATACCGCTTTGCATTCCGCGGTTGCCGCTTGGAAAGAGGAAGCGGTAGCACTCCTATTGGAAAAAGGCGCGGATCCGAATTTTACGCAAGAAGGCGGATTCTCCGCTTTGCATATCGCGGCCTCGCGACAAGGAAACCAAAATATAGTATCCTTACTTTTGAAGAAAGGTGCCAACCCGGATCTCAAGACGGACGACGGAAAGACCGCCAGGGATATCGCCGCAGAAAGAGGCGTGGCTTTTCAGGCCTGACGGTTCGTATATTTTATTTTATGAATGTTTTCGGATCCAATAGAATCCGAGAATTTGCAGGACCAATTGGGCTAAGAGTGCGTAAAAAATCGACCTTTGGAAGTCCGAAGTCTCCGAATCCTTTCTCCAATCCGATATCTCGGTTCTCCATTGCCGAATCTCTTCCCGCAGAGAATCTAGGCTTTCTTTGAATTCAGGGGAAGCAGGCGGTGAGTAAACCCTTACGGGTACATTCTTTCTTTCGGTAACGTTAACCGGAGATTGCAAATCCGAAAGTTCCTTGCGTAATCCCTCGTTTAAAGGCCAGTTTTTATAAGCCTTCTCCAGATATTCCTTGGCTGCCTTACGATTCCCTTTTTGGATTTCTTCTTTTCCTAGTCCCATCCAGGCTCTGGTTAAAAGGAATTCCGCTCTGGATTCGATCGGATTTTGAGAAAGAACGGATTCCGCTAGATCCTTGGCCTCGGAATATTTTTTGTTCTCTAGAAGAATTTCACCTTCTTGGATCCAAAATTCTTCCGGTGTTTGTTGGGAAAATAGATCCGAAAAAGAGAAGAATAGCAAAGATAAGAATAGGATCTGCAAGAAGAATCGGAACCTTCTTCTCATCTGTCTATCCTGAGAGCCTTATGAGCGTACCTTCTTCTGGGCATAGTCTCCGGTATCGCGGACCAGGCGGAAAGAATGGGACTGCCGGAATCCAAGGAATAGACGGAGTCTTGCGGAACATTGATGGAGCTCGCCCCTCCGAACACGAAAATTTTCCGAGTCTCGTAGGAGATCTGTACCGCAGGATAATATAAGGATGAAGGTAACGTCGGACCCGCCGAGAATACGGAAGAGCCTAATTGATAGAACTCGGTTTTGTTCGTAGGAGTAAGTGCGCTAGGAGGTTGGAATACGTTACCCGAACCTGTGGAACCTCCTACCACTCCGAACCATACTCCGTCTCCCGGAAAAGGATCGGTGGATTTGGGTTTGATACAAAGAGAGGCGGCTCCGTGTTTGGATTCGGATAGACTCGGTTCGCTAAAAGAGGTGGTTGTATTTGCGGGAGGAACGAACGCATCCGTACCCGAGTTGGCGGCTCCCGAATTATAGGTCCTACCTCCCGTATAAAATAAGGTTCCGTCTATCGCGCACCCCGACATATCCACTCTGTTAAAAATAGTGGAGGAAGAAGAATAGGAAATCCATTGTCCTCCGATTCCGATTTCCGGATAGAATTTCAAAACCGTATTGAATACGGGACCGTTCGTCATGTCCACGGAATTGGATCCGGAGACGATATAGATCTCGTCTCCTACGGAAGCCGCAACGGCTCCCTGGGATCCGGAAGGCAAAGAGGTTAACGTGCTCCAGGTCATAGAATAAGGCTCGAACACCTCCACCTTGGAAGAGGAAACATATCCGCCTCCGCTTTCCTCCAGTCCTCCTATCACATAGATTTTACCTTTATGACTGAGAATAGAGGAATAGATTCTGGGAGTAGGAACACTTGTGACGGAAGGATACCAGACTCCTGTGACAGGATCGAATAAATCCACCTCCGCTACAGGAGCCGCAGTGGATCCGATTCCGCCCAGAATCCAAATCCCTCTCGTCTTTTGCGGCTCGTCCGAGATCCAAGTTCGGAAGGAAATACTTTGACCTTCCTGGATTTTTTCGGAACCGCAAGTATAGATCGCATTGTATTCCGTGTTCGGAGAAAGAGAATCGATCTTCACGAAATGAGTTTTAGAATTTTGTAAACTAGGAATCATTCCTGAATCCGTATATAAATTACCTTGGGATTCTCTGGAGCATTTCCAGGAAACGGTGGCGGAGACCGGACCGAGCTGGGAGATAAATCCGTATTGTACTCGGGAAGATTCTTGGCCCAGGATCCCGTCCAGGGAAGAAGGTTCACAGGAACAGAGGATACTTAAGCAAAAGGACAGTACCATTTTTCTCATAAGGCTATCCCCCAGGAGAATTTTAGGCCGGTTTGGCAAAGAGTAGAATCTCCGCTCCAGTGACAGATATTTCGGATTCCGATACGGATTTGGTGTTGGCTCGCGGTTTGCCAGGCCCAACCGAATTCCAGACTGGTATCCGGAGTCCATGCGGCAGTTCTATCTTCTCCTTGGGTTCGATGGAGAGAGCTGCCTCCTAAGCCCAAGATCCAATACGGAGCCGAGATTCCATAAGATTTTCCTAAATAGAATTGCTGGGTCCAAACAGAGAGTTTTCCCGATTTTCCGGGGGATTCGGAGATTTCCGAAAGGAATCCGTAGAATCTTCCCGGATGAGAAGAGGACCTTTCCAGAAAAAAACCGGCTCCGTAGGAAACCGGGAAGGAACTCCTCCAGGGGCCCCAGGCCCCGCTTGCCTGGCCCAGGATTCCCAATCTCCATTCTGCTACGAAGGTCTCGTTGGTTAGATATTCTTCCGGTAATTCGGGAGGAGAATCCTTTGTATCTCCCGTTTGGGATACGATCTTGCTTGTATCCAGTTCCGCAAATCCAAGCTCCGTTTTTAGAATCAGTTTGGATTCCTTTCTATCCACTAGAATTCCTCTTAGAACCGTTCCATCCGAGAGTTGGAATTCTAAATATCTATAAGAAGTCGCCGGTCCTTTCTTGCGTGGATCGATTCTTTGCAAGTCGGAGCGAGGAATCCGATATTTTTTGTCTTTCCAGGAAATCGTAATGTAGTTTCCGGTTTCCTGGAATTCCTCCACGAGGAAGGCGTCCCCGTTTTTGAATAGAATCTCCGCTCCGGAAAGAATCCCTCCTGAGGAAAATAAGAAACAGAAGATTAGAAAATTTCTTTTTAGCATGGGTTTCAAACTCGGAACAATTATTCCGTAAATAAGCACATTATGATTTTAGGATTAAGAAGATATTATAAGGAAGGAATTCGGGAATCCTGTGTAAAAGAAAAGTAAATAATTTCAGAATGACAAAAAATATCCCAATTTAGAATATATAGCATTTGACAAAACTGTGCTATTTTACGTTAGTTGGACCATATAAATAAATGCATCTAACCGATGCGCGCTCTCATTTCGGAACATTCCTGAGGCAAAATTTTGTTTCACGAAGAATTCGGGAAGGTTGGACAAGCGAATGTTGCGAAAAATCAAATATTCTATTTTATTGGTGGTGCTATGCTCCGGCTTTTTCATGGCATGGAACCCCTTACGTCCTGTATTTGCCTTTTTGGCCAATGCATTCGGTATTGGAACGTCCATTCCGCTTCCTTTTCCGGAAATGAACGTGGACTTTACGGGAAAACCCAGATTCTCTTTATCCGTTCAGACGCCTCCCGGGGCTGGAGATATGGTTCCCCAGATTTCGATCCAATATGTTTCCGGCTTCGGAACCGGCATCTTAGGCAAGGGCTGGACCTTATCGGGCCTGGCAAAAATTACGAAAAATGCAAGTTTGGGAGTGCATTTCACTCCTTCCGACGGATACGCCTCCAGCCAATTGGGAGAATTGATTCCTGCCGGATCCGACGGGAGCTATCGTTCTAAGATAGAGTCTTTTTCTAAAATCCAGCTCGCTCAGGAAGTTTGGAGCGTTAGAGACCGCTCCGGAATTCTTTACGAATACGGCAGAAACGCTTCCCAGGGATCCAATTCTCTCGTTTCTTCCAACGGTCAAAATGTAGTATATTATTTGGATCGGGTCCGAGATCGCTATGGAAACGGATACGATGTGGACTATCTTCCGGAAACTGCGGAATCCGCAGAAGCGCTTCCTAAGGAGATCCGTTATGCGAGAGGAAATGCAAGGATCCAATTCTTCTACGAGGATTTGTCCGGACCTTGGACGGAATATCTCTATTCTCTCGGTAAGAGAGTCCAAAGAAAGAAGCTTTTAAACAAAATCGAAGTCTATGCCAAAGATGAGAATGGCACGGAGAGTAGAACCGAGTCCTATTCTTTCGATTACGATAGAATCGACGGAGAGATTTTTCTAGTCGGTTTCGAAAGGGATAAATACAAGTCCATTTCCTTCGATTATACCCGCAAAAACAATACGGCTAAGATCTTCCAATCCTCGGGCAAGAGTTATAAAAACTCCTATTTTGCAGGAGATCCTAGCCTGAAAGCTACCTGCGATAGCGTCGTAGCGATCTGCGCTTGCACTGCGGATTATGCTTGTATGGTAAATTCTCATTTTTCGGCTCAGATTCTTTGCCAAACCGGGATACAAGCCTACGAAGACATCTGTACGAACGGAATGGAAATGTCTTTTACCGCTCCGGCGGATATGGACGGGGACGGGGTTCCCGAACTCGTAAGAGTGCTTGGAAGTAAAGAAGACCAGAAATTCTCCATTTCCAAATTATCTTCTTGGAATGCCGCTTCCAGCGGACCGATTTCGGTCGAGGACAATCGGAAAGGAGAGCCTCTCGGAATGGATACCCAAGGCCAGATTCTAGGGGGAGATTTTAACGGAGACGGAAAATCGGATTTCCTGGTTCTGAGAGGGAACGGATCTATATTAAAAATCTATTATGGGCCGGATTTCCAATCCAAGGAATTTTCAAATATAGTCGTAACGGGACTCGGGGCGACGGATGCCAGGGGACGGATCTTCGTTCTGGATGTGAACGGGGACGGAAAATCCGATTTTCTGCAAGCGGATTCGGATCTCAAGATCCAAGTCTATCTTTCCACAGGGAGCGCATTCCAAAAGATCCAATCCTTGTCCTTGGGAAATTACGGAACCGAAATGCAGCAATTCGGAGACTTGGATAAGAACGGAGTTCCCGATTTTCTGAGAATGGACAGCAGCGGCTCCGATAAAAAAATACTAGTCACATTCTTCGATTATAAGAACGGGCAGTTACAAGCCATTGAAGAAACGAGTCTCTCCCGAAATACGTTCGGAAATGCGGGAGACCAATTTTTGGCGGACTTAAACGGGGACGGATTTGCGGACTTCGCATTCTTTACGGAATCCGGAAGCAGGGGTAAGATTTCCTATTATCCTTTCGACGGAAGAAAATTCGTAACCAACGGTTTGAGTCCCGTAAAGACCATCGATGTGGAAGGCGCATATGCGAGTAAGGGAGGTTCTAATTTCGGGCCTTCCGGCCAAAAGAAATACGTGGAGGAGGATCTTTCCGGAGATGGAATCAAGGATCGGATCTCTTATAATACGGGAAATCCCAACAATACTTTCTTCCAGATTGAAATCTACGATCCGAACCAATCCAAATACAATTCCGCATTCAGTTTGTATTGGAATACCGATACCTCCGTGGATTTGAACGGGGATGGAAATCCGGATACAATCCGCGCGGACTTAACGTCTATCGAAGAGCCGGATAACGACGATCCGGACAATCTCCCCCAAACAGTTGTGACTCGGAAATTCCAGATCACGATTTCGACCGGCTCGGGATTCGAGGTGCCGATTGCTATAGAGGACTATATCGCGAATCCGGCGGATACGAGTTCTTTTGCGGAGGGAATGTATTTTAATTGGAGGAATCGCAAGGACTTCGTGGACCTAAACGGGGACGGAAAAGCGGATTTTCTCAGATACGACGCCGCAAATTCCAAACTCATCGTATCTTACGCCGAGGCGGATTCCGACGGTAATATTACATATTCTGCAAGTGGGGACAAGATCTGGAATACTGGAGGATATCTATTGTCCCTGGATACGAACGGAGACGGAAAACCGGAAATTCTGGGGTTCCAGGGAGATATGGCTCCCACTCAATATTGGAAACAGAGTAGCGCTCCCTTTGTGGGAACTGTCGCTTACCGTTCCTTTCCTTTCGAATCCAATTTGGCGATCCATTTCATCCGATTCGATGAGGAACTTCCGAGCGGTCTCGTTCGGGAGATCCGAAACGGGAGCCAGGCAAAAGGAGAAGATGCAAAACTCGTAATCGATTATAAACTCGCCAAAGACCATCCCGGCGCGATCCGTTCGGATTTATATTCTAGTGCCAGTCCCGAAATCGTTCCTTTTGCATTTCCGGACTTTTTGGTAAAGGGATTTTCCCAGAGCGTAGGGGAGACTCGATTGTCCGCAAAGGAATTCGAATATTCTTACGCTCGTTTTTATCTGAACGGACTCAGGAATTCCTCTTATATCGGTTTCCAAAAGATGGTCGTTCGAGATCCGATCACGAATTATTCTTTGGAGTCCTATTACGATCCTAAATTCCTGGAGATGAGCGGTTCTCCCACGAGACAGATTCATTATAAGAATGGAATCAAGATTTTGGAATCCACCGCAGATTTCAATAAGACGGTTTCCCTTTTCGGCGGGATACTCGTGAAACCGGGAGAAGTTCGAGAGGATCGTTATCTACAGGGAAATCTGGCGGCTCAGGTTTTAGTCACCCAGACCTTCGATTCTTACGGGAATACTTTGACAAAAGATACCTCGGTCAACGGCACGATAATGAGCGAAAAGACCTCTTATCTGAACGATTGGAACGCGGGGATCCTGGGACTTCCTTCCGACTTGCAGGTATACAAATCGGGAGATCTGATCTCTCATAAAAGGATCCAATACGCGGATTATAGAGTATCCGAGGTCCAGGAATTGGTAAGCTCGGGGCAGTGGAGAAGCCAATTTATCCAGGAATACGACGGATACGGAAACCCTACTCGGGTGCAGGATTCCAACGGAAATATCAGTTCCTTATATTATGATACTGTTGTTTTTAAATATCCGATACGAACCGTAAATTCTTACGGGCATACGGTGCTTAAGAATTACGATTTTAGAACGGGTCAAGAGGTTTCCAGCACGGATCCGAACGGAGCGGTATCCAGGATGGAATACGACGATTGGGGGAGACCCGTTAGGAGCTATTTGCCCGGGGAGTCGGATTGGTCGGAAAAAATAGAGTACGAGAACGTCGGAGATTTAGAGAATGAGCTTGTCCGAAAAGTATTTCGTATCAGTAATGGTGAGACCTGGCAGGAAGAATCGAGTAATATGGTTACCGGTATTTCTAAAAAGAGAAGCAGTCTCGCAAACGGATATGTGTTAGTCGAGGAGACTCATAAGAATATCGCGGGCCAGACCTTGAAAAAAATCGATTCTTATCTGGAGGGCTCGAATCCGTTTTCTTGGACGGAATTTACCTATAACGGAGAGGGGCATCTTATCAAATCGGAGAAGAATGACGGAACCGCCTCCGAAACGATTCTGGACGGTTTAGAAACCAAAATCCGTACATCGGTCAACGGAAACGTAATAGAAGAAACTTCCGAGCTCAAGAATTCCTTGGGGCAGATAGTCTCTAGGACGGTGCAGGGAAAGACGACCCGTTATGCGTATTCTCCGAACGGAAAGGTCTCCCAAATCACGGACCCGGAAAACGGGATTACGATTTTAGAAACCGATTTTTCGGGTAGACAAACCAAGGTGACGAGCCCGAATTCCGGAACTATAGAACGTATTTACGATCCTGTGAGCGGAAAAGTGAGGGAAGAAACCTCCTCCAACGGCTCCAAAATCTCTTACGAATACGATCTGCTCGGAAGGGTGACTCGTACGATCGCAAAGGGAAGCGACGGGGAACAAGTCCAGCATACCTACGAATACGATCGTCCGGAGACTCCGAACGGCATAGGGAAATTGACTAAGGCTACGGACCAATTGGGCAGCACGGAATTCGAATACGATATTCGAGGAAACCAGACCCTAGTTAAGAAAAATCTAATCCAAGAAGATCTTACATTCTTCATACGCAAGAAATACAATCTCCAAAACCAAGTCCAGGAAGTGACCTATCCGGAGGGAAGTATCGTTAAGAATGTATACTCGGATGCGGGTAATCTTGCGGCGATCACTCTGACTCCAGGAGACGGAAGCGGCTCCGATTTTCCTCTCGTGGAATACAGAGGCCCGAGTATTGAGGACGGAAATCTAAAACTGCAAAGAATCACCGGAAACGGTGTGATCATGGACGTTCTCTACGATCCCGTCAAAAAGAGACCTATCAGCTATAAGACCGGTAAGGACCTGGAAAATTACCAGAATATTTCTTATACCTACGACGATTACGGAAACCATACCAAAATAGAAGACAAAAAGAATCCGGCTCGCACTCAAACGTTTATTTACGATTCCCTGCGGAGATTGACCTCCGCTAGCGGCGTCTATGGAACCGAAGAATACCTATACTCCGATTCCGGAAGACTCTTGCAAAAAGGAAATCTCACGTATTCCTATTCGGATCCGGCTCATAAGAGTGCGGTCACGAAAGTGGTAGGAGAGAACGTTTCCACGAATTATACGTACGATTCTTCCGGGAATATTACGAATCGGAACGGAGATAGTTTCTATTATGATCCTTTCCAAAAGATCAAACGAATCGACACCGAAAACCAAGAAAGCATCCGATTCGAAACCGATTTTACGGGGACTAGAATCTTAAAAACGAATACGAGCAACGGAACCAAAACGATCTCACTCGGAGATATGTACGAAGTGGTATTGGCTCCGGGAAAATCTCCCCAGCATACATTGTACTTCCGAGGAAATTACGGAGATATCGTGGGCCAATGGACCCGCAGCGACGCGGTTCTTGTCACATATGCGGATCTACAAAACGACTCCGGATGGAGTCCGAATTTGGCTTGGAACACCTTTCTTTGGAACGCCAAGGATACTTCCATCCGGGGGATCAAATATCTATTCCTGGTTCCGGGAACCAATATCGCGTTTTTGTATATTACCTTATTTTTAGGTTTGGGATTCGGTCTCTTATCCTATAGGGAAGGGGTCTGGAGGGCCAGCCTGAAATTTACGGCCCCGATTCTTCTCATCTCCTTCTCTCATTGTTCCGTATTGGTTCCCGGCGGAAACGGAACTCCTCCTTGGATCCTTCCTCCCCAGTACAGTCCGGACACTCCTTCCGTAGAAAATCCGTACCAACCGGGAGGACCGGGTTCGGGTGCGGGAATTCCTACCAACGGATTCTTATTCTTACATCCGGACCATTTGGGATCCATCACCATGGCTACGGACGGGAACGGAAATCGTGCGGCAGGAGGCGACCAGGGAGGAGCTTCTCATATATCATACAAACCTTATGGAGAAATACAAAGAAACGATTCCTCCGGTCCGGATGTGTTCCGTTATAAATTCACGGGACAAATAGAAGACAAAGAAACTGGACTCTATTATTATAAGGCGCGTTATTACGATCCTCTGATAGGTAGATTCTTACAACCGGATTCGGTAATGGATCCGGGTAACCCCGTGGGAATGGACCAATACATGTATACGGAAGGAAATCCGGTGCGTTATACGGATCCGAGCGGGCATAGTATCGTGAGTTCCTGGCTGCAGAAAAACGGTCTTGGAATGCTGAACTTCCATATAGAAGTGGGAGCTTTTCTGCAAAGAGCCTTCTATATCAGTAGCCAAAGATGGAGCGATGCGGCTCTTCCGATCGCACTTCTTTTTCCTTCCTTGGCCATCGGCGCCGCTGCCGCAGCGGCGGTAGGATCGGCAGCACTTGCCGCCTTGACCGTCATGAATATGATCGGGCTTCTAGCGGCTTCCGCGATGATCACGAACGTAGCCGCCATGTATGGAGGTGCTGCGGCTCTAGGACTCGCTGCCGGGGCAGGCCTAGTAGGTGCAGCACTCATCGGCCTGGGCGTAGCGGCCGCGTACTATCTGGGGGTTAGCCTCATCGGTGCTGGCGTAGTTGCCGGATCGATTGCTTGGTATTTGGGGAGTCCCGCTGTATTTGGCGGATTAGCCGCTCTTGGAATTGCGGGTGTACTCTTTGTTGGAGCGCTTGCTGCTACAGTCGAAGGTTTCGCTGTAGCTACGCTTATGGGAGCTGGAGCGGGCCTTCTTGCCATGGGTGCCGCTGTTATGATACTCATGGGAGTATTGGGGATAGCTCTGATCGCTGCGCTTTTGGTTATTGCAGTAGCATCAATCCTTGTAGTGATGGCTCTCGCATTAGCCGTCGCTTCGGTCATGCTTGCCGCTTATTTGGTTCTTTCTCAGACGTTGATTGTGGGAGCGGTCGGAGTGGTATTTGTCGGATCTATCTTTTCACCGATTACATTACAGGCATATGTAGCAGGAGGTTTATCCAAATCAAGTTTGAATAATATTCATTGGGATGAGAAGAACGCTAGGATTGGTGCTTGCTATGCAGTCGGTGTGAACTTTGGAGTTACGATGGGAGTTTTGGGTGGAGAAGTTTATACCGCAGCAGCCTCGAAGCTAGAATGGTTGGATCCTGCTATGGATGGATATTCAGTGCTATCTATCATTTATAGTGCATTGAAAGGAGATTGGAAGTCGGCTGGTTTAGGAATAAGCGGGCTAATATTATCAAAGATGTACGAAAAGCCGATTCCTCTCAAGCTAATCTATGATTACGGAACTGCTGTTCATAATAAGTGCGGAGGGAGTTTGTGAAGACGGGACTTTTATTTGTCTTCCTTTTTGTTTCCGGATGTCATACGGCAGGGTTAGTCCCTCCTAAGCGGGCTATTCCCATCCGAAACCAAGAGAATACATACCTAAAATTTAAAGTGCAAAATTATGATAAATCCAAGGAGGCCGAAAGAAATCTACTCTTTCGGTTTTACAAAGATAATTACCAAGCAGTAATACAGTGGTATGATCCGGATCCACCGGCCATATTATTATGGAGTTCTCCCTATCCGATCAATCCGTCCCATAATTATTTCAAGAAAAAAGAAGACGGACAACACTTGAATCCATTATGGCAATTTGTTGTTGGAGATCGCCGAAGTAATTTTCGTTTTGATTGCGAATATTGGATCCCTCTTCCTGCAGGAGAAAATGAATTTTCCTTTATGGTATTTGATTCGGGCGGGAATCGACGAGGGTATCTTAGGCAGAAATTTGATCTTTCCCCCAATCATTCCATACGCTTATCTATCACTCCTTTGTATTTAGCGAATGAGGATGAGGAAATTGCCTGGAAACGAAGCAAGGGTTGGCCTGAGTTCTTTATCAAACTTTGGGACCGGCCATTCGATTTGCAGACCACTATCGAGCCGAATGTTCCTGGGCAAGAGGATAGTAAATGCGATCCCTTGGAGGGGGAGAAATGAAGCTGGAACCGGCGATTATTGCGGGGGGAGCGGCTTTGATTACAATGTTGTCGTTCGAGTTTGGTAGGTTTGGTGCGATTTCTGCTGCCTATTCGGCCGGAAAGATTTCGAACGGGATTTGTGGCGGTACTTTGTGATATTCTCTAATTCTAAAATTTCGCTATACTCTATCCTATTTATTTCGATTTTAATTAATTGTTATACAGGAAGCAGGGGTGGCGTGGCTAGAAGTGAATATTATTCTCCTCGTGAAATGGAAAACTTTGAGAATACGTATATAAAGTTTAAATATTCCGAAAATGAGAGTCCTCAAAATCGGAATTCCTATACATATTATTCGCTCTATGCAAATTACAGGGATTGGAAAATGTTTATGGGTTTTCCATCTAGCTTTCATCCGGAAATGGATTATTGGCGGAGTTATTACGTAGATTTCGATCGGATTCCGGAGGGAATTAAGAATGTACGTTTTGATTTTATAGAAGGTTGTGAATACCGCATGCCTACAGTGTCCGGAAAAACACAATATGGATTCACTTTTATAGATTTGAAGACCTGGAAGCAAGGGGTTTTTGATAAAGAAATCGATCTACCGGCAGGGCATACGATTCGTTTGGAGTTCGTGGATTTGCGTAAACTCACGGAAGAGGAGATAGATGCGATTCCTGAGGTATCCGGCTACAGACCAGGTTATAGGAAGCCTAATATTGGATATCATATTATCGCAACGATCGAGCCAAGCGGCAAGGATGATGAGATCCAACCGTGCGAACCGATTCGTTCGCAGGATTAAGGTTTGTATGATCGATAGAAGCGGAAAGAAAGTCGGTGAGTCTTGCGGGGGAAGTCTTTGAAGATTATATTTTTACTGCTTCAGCTAAGTTTCATGAGTTGTATTTCACTCGCGGGGATAGCCGGCCCGGAAAGAGCCATTCCTATTCGAGGCCAAGACAATACATATCTCAAATTTAGAATACAGGCCTACGACCAGGATAGGGAGGCGAAGGAAAATCGATTTTTAGAGTTTAACAGGTATCGCTATCAAGCGGTCATTGAATTGTATGATGCAAATTCACCGGTTTGGAACAATCCTTATCCGATCAATCCGTCTCAAAGTTATTTCGAGAAGAAAGAAGATGGACAACATTTGGGTTTGTTTTGGCAATTTTTTGCGGGCAATCGCAGAGAGAACTTTCGTTTTGACTGTGAATACTGGATTCCTCTCCCCGCAGGAGAAAATGAATTTTCCTTTATGGTGAACGATTTTGGTCGAAACCGACGGGGGTATCTGCGCCGGAAGTTCCTCCTCCCGCCGGACCATTCGATACGTTTGTCGATCATTCCTCTAAGGTTTGGAACGGAAGACGAAGAAATAGCTTGGAAACGGAGTAAGGGTTGGCCTGAATTCTTTATCAAACTCTGGAATCGCCCATTCGATTTGCAAGCCACAGTCGAACCGAATATTCCAGGAGAGGTCGACCAAAAATGTGATCCTATCGAGGAGAAGAGATGAGATTTCTTATGGATAGGACAGGAGAGTCTTGCGGGGGAACTTTGTAAGAAATGAAGGTCGGGGTAACTGTAATTTACATTTTTTTGATGTGTCCGCTGTTGAATTGCTATCAGGAGTCGGTGTATTGGAGAAAGGTTCCTCATCCAATTAAAGAATCCTCGGAAAATTATATAAGAATCGAGTTGCCCGGAGAACTTGCGGATGGAGATGAGAGGAAGAAAATAGAAACCTATTGGCTCTGGGTTTGGGAGGAGGAAATCGGGGAGTGGATGGATCGATTTATTTTAATTACTCCGGATCGAAATCTTTCACAGGCTTCGCTGGACCTATCTGAGCAGGCGCAGTTCAAATCAGGCTGTGAATTGCAATTTAGGGCTTCGGGAGGGAAAAAAAGGTATGAGATGAAAATAGGCGAATATCCTCCTGTCGGGCTTCGTGTACACGAAATAAAAGAATTTGAATTAAAACCTAATCAGTCCCTGCGCATTAAGATGATCTATGTGAGTCGGCCTTTTTCCAATCCAAGTTCTTGGGTAGAGGCCAGAGAAAATGCCCGCCATAAATCATTACGATTGAAGTATTCCATCGAGGATAGCGCTCTTCCGAATAAAATGGAGCTATGCAAGTTTTGAGCTGATATGGAGAGGTTAATTAATTTCATATTTCGATCATTCATCATTGCGGTGCTGATTTCATTTTCACGATGCGTCGGTCCTGCAGCCTATCGGGATATTCCTGCAAATATTGAATCTAACGATTCCTTTATTCGTTTTCGTCTTCCGGATCTTGGCGCTACATCTGCTTTAGAGGCACCGGGGGAATATACTACCGTTCAAGATAGAAAGACTTATTTTCTTGCAATATACTTGAACAATTCCTCTCTATTACGGCAACATCGGGCTTTGAGTCCTTTGGAGTCGCATTGGAAGAAGTTTTATCGAAATTTTTCTTCTCTCCCGAGTGCGATCGTTTCCGAACCCCGTTTCAATATTCTCCCCAATTGCGAATATTATTTCCCTGTGCCTTCCGGCGTTCATCAATTCAACGTCTTTACTTATAATAGAAACCACGCTCCTGTAGGTGGTGGAGGAATATACAAAACGATAAATATTCCCGCTGAACATTCTCTTCGAATCCATTTACGAAATCCTAAAGATCTGCCCGAGTCACAAATCGATCCGACTAAGTATATGTCTTATTCCGTAGGAGACCAGATTTTATTTTCTCTCGAGCCCACGCCTAAACGAATGGAGCCGCAGATTTGCGAACCGGAATTGCATTCAAAAAATGGAAAATAAAATATAGGAAAATCAGAATGAAAAAAATTTACACCTTCTTGCTTTTGCTTCTCGCGCTTGCCGCCACCGATTGCGTCGTTTTGGATGAGACCGGTTATTCGGATAGTTATACCGGAAAAGAAACCAAGAGGAGGATCCAGGAACAGGCGTTTGCGCTAGACTATTTCCAATACAATCGGACTTATTCCGCCGATATGGCTTTACTCGGAACGGTGGTGGATCAAGTGGTGGTGGAGATTATTTCGGATATAGACGAATCCAAATATTATAATAAAGAAGATGTTCACAAATGCGAATACGATATGTCGAAGACCATATTTGCACTCGGTAGAGACTCCGACGCGGGGACCGCACTGCTATTCGCTCCTGGATGTAAGGCATTGAAACCGAACGGGCTCATAATCAAATAAAGGGTTTTTCCTCAAATATATAGAGAAACGAATCTCAACCCATGAAAAAGGAAAAAACGAATGAAAAAGAAAACTTATCTACTGGTGCTTCTGTTCGCACTTGCTTACGGCAATTGCCTTCTACTGGATAATGCGGGGTTATCCGACAGCTATACGGGAAAAGAAGCCAAGAAGAAGATTAAGGACGCGGCTTTGATCGGCGACACATGGTCCTACGGTTTGGTGTACGGACCAGACTCCGCCGGTTCTTTGGCGGTATTGGATCAGGTGTTGGTCGAGCTCTTTTCGAAAATCGACGAAGGAAAGTTTTACGAGAGAACGGATGTGGATAAATGCGCGGATGACGTAAGAAATTTCGCGATTCTACTCATCTCCGATGCGAGTACGACCACTTTGATCAGTAGCAATTGCTCCGGTATCAAGGCCAACGGAGCGATTTACTAATTCGATTTCGCTCGAAGACATCTTTAAAAGGCCCGTTTCCATAAGGATCGGGCTTTTTTTTTGAAGATTTTTGTCTTTCTTTAAAGAGGAGCGGATAGGCGAAAAGGGGGAAATATGCGCATTCAAGCGAGTCTTTTAATCATTCTATTTCTTTTAAGCAATTGTCGTCATCGGGAATATCGACAAGTGATTTCTTCCGAATTGGTAAAAGAAAAGAAAGTGAGAGATGCTCTTCGGGTCCGGATTTGGGGATTGGACCAGTCGTATCTTTCTACATTTCGTCTAACTTTAGAATTGAAAAAAGCTTATGAATTCAAACCGGACCAATACGGATTCGGAAAACATGATTTTTCCGATATTTGTGAAGAAAAATGCGATAACTACACTGTGGATTTGCCTCCCGGAGAATACTACGGAAAGATTACTGTTTCCCGATCCGAAACGACCCCGTTTGTGAAGACTGATTTTAGCCATATGGAAGTGCATTTCGGATATTATAATGAAAACGGTGCCGCCCGTCCCACCGGACAATATGTGCGTTACACCGATTCCAAATGTATTACCAATCGTAAGGGAAATGAATGGGCGATGACTTCCATTCTTTGTCCCGCATTGTATGTGGATGAGACTCATCCGAATTTTTTACAACTACAGATCGATTCAAAAAGCGAACCGAGCGAAAAGGGGACGGCCATAATCTGGATCACAACATTTTTCTATTCTCTTTTTACATTGTCGCCTGCGGGATTTCTGATCCCCGTTATAGTGGGTCCGATCGGTTTTGAAAAGCAGGTATTTCATAATCTAACTCCGGAGGAATGAAATGTTCCCAGTTAAGAAAAGAAGTTTCTATCTACCGATTCTTTGTTTCCTATTCTTGTTCGAGGGATGCCTGTTTCCGGATAGGGACCGTCAATCCCTCTCTTTCCATCCGGATTCGGTCCGAGAAAACGAGTTGGATGTGATTCATACGTATGAGGTCCGGGAAGAGGGGCTTTCTGGAAGCATATATCTGATGAAGTCCGATTCGAATTTGGTGGAGCTTTTTCTTTCTAACATAGTAGTGGACAATTCCAAGTCGGCAATGATGCACCTTTCTCCTAAGTATCTGGTCGCGTTAGCTGTGGTGGAAAATACTTCGGAAGAAACTAAGATTTTATCTTATCATAAATTGAATCTAAGTCTGGAGAATCGGACCTTAATTCCTCTCGAACCGAAAGATTATCCTAAGGAGATCCGTTGCTTCAATTGGAAAGGAACGGCTAAGAACTTTTATAATTTTATCGCGATCAGTGTAGTGGCAGTCTATACTGTCAATGCGATGTTTGGTTGTCTCGAAGGGAAATGCGACGCAATTCGAGATCTCCAAAAGGAGACGGAAACACATCCTCCATTTCTAAACGATGGAAGTTATTTCTCAGATTTGAATTTTACTACCGCATTGGATTTTCGAAACGGCGAATCGGAAGGATTTTTAATCCAGCCGAAAACGGTTGCCAAAGGAGTTTTCTTATATAGAAATCCCAAAGGTTTCTCCGAGACCAAGGAATTTTTAACGAAAGGAAATTGCGAGATCAGATAAGATTTTCGTATCTACAAACGAAATTCCTCCTTGACTTGAATTCGACAAAGACCGCTCGGTTCTATTCTTTATTTTTAAACCGATCGTTCGAAACGATTCGATTAAAAATTTCCTTTTCCCTGTCTCTGTAAGTATCGTATTCTGATATATTCCAATATTATAAAAGGGAAAAAGAATCAGATGAAAATAAAGAGAAGTTTTCTTCCGATCCTTCTCGGAATTTCCGTATTTTGGAATTGCGCGGTCGATGTGAAACAAGTTCCGCGCGGCGGATTTCCCAATCCGAATCCTACCGCTTACAACGAACCGGTCTATATCGGAAAATTCGAAGTTCTGGACAATACGGAAATCGGATATGCTTCCGCCTGGAAGCATGCGTTTCGCTCTTCGTTACTGGATAATCGGGTATTCTCGGAGGTGATCGCAAATTTGCCTTCCGAAAAAAGGGTCGCGAATTCGCTCGTCTTGGATGTGGAGATTTCTCCGAACTACGAGGAAAAATACAATATGTGGTGGACCTGGCCCGCGATCTATCCGTTCACTTTTACCTGGCCGGTGCAGATGCGGACCGGAAATTATTCGATCACGATCCGGTATTCCTTATATAGGGATAATCAGGTCCTAACCCAATCCAAGATCGAGGAACGAAGTTCCGAAACGGTCACAATCTACGGATTTTATAATACGACCCCTTTCGAGAATATGATCGAAACTACGAATGCAAAAGCCCTGGTATTATGCGCCGCGAATATTTCCAAAAAACTGCAATAACATCGTTCCTTCTTTTTTCATTTTGTATCTCGATTCCCGAAAAATCTAAATCGGAAACGGACGAATGTGTATCACAATTCTTTTACGCTCATAAGAGAATGAAGGAGGTCCAAATGCGACAAAGGCATTTGGTTGCGGGCATTATGGGCGGATCCTTCGGAGTCGCATTTTGGGCGGGGCCCGTGGCTCTGATCCCGATCTTAGTTCTTCCTTTTACCCGATATTGGAACAAGGAAGAAGTAGAGGAAATTCGTATCAATTATGAGGAGAAATATTGTAAGGAACCGGTTCCGCAGGAAGGAGAGAAGAGCGGATAGGCGGCTTTTCGCTCGAGCATTGGAAGAATTTATGAGACTGCATATGGCCGGGACTCGCCGTTACATTTTTCCGCGCCAATAGAAAGCGGAAAAACCCGTAGGGTTGCTGAATAAAATGAAGCAAAATCTATAACGGATACCGACGCCGGACGATGCGGCTGAGTAAGAATTGCGTCGTCTCCCCTCCTGGTCGACTTGGCTCTGGGGCGTCTTTTGCACTCGCTTCGCCATCCCTGGCTCGCGACGCAATCGTTACGCTCTCTACGGATCGCTACGATTGCTTTCGTGCAAAAGCTTCGAGTCCCTCAGGATGCAATTTGAAGTTTTGGAAGAGTGCACCTACCGGGACTCGAACCCGGACCCCAGGCTCCGGAGGCCTGTACTCTATCCGTTGAGCTATAGGTGCGTATGTGGGAGAGTTTTTTGGATCAAGCTTGGTAGTCAACCGCTTCCTTTTGTGAATCCTGGGTTTAGCGATTTGTATCGATTTCGTTTCGGTTTTTTGCTTACATTCTGCTCCTGTTTCCCAATTTGCCCATAGGTACAGGTCCGTGTTTCTTCGTGGGTTTCTTTTATTCTACTTGGTCTTCGCTTCCGCCTTGGTGGCCGACGAAAGAGTCGCCATCGATCTAAGCGAATCCAAACGTCTTTCCAAATCCGAACTGGAAGAGAAAAGGGAAGGTATGTATCTTACCGGACTTCCCGTTTTTTCGGAAGATCCGGTCCGAGGCCAGGGATACGGTGCCAGGGGATATCTGTACCAAAACGGAAATCGTTCGGATCCTTACTTCGAATTCCAACCTTATAAATATCGTTTCGGCGCCCAGGCATACAAGACCACTAAGGGCGCCGAATATTACGAATTTACGTTCGATAGTCCTTTTCTTTTCGATACCGCGTTTCGTTTGAAGACGAGCGTGTCCTATAGCACCAATAAGAATTCCCAGTATTTCGGTATCGGGACCTCTACGATGCGAGATCTTACCTATCGGGAAAGAAACCAACCCGACGGCACTCTTAAAAGCGGAGGTTCTTTTTCCGCAAGAGAGGATGCGCTTTCTTTCGCCAGGCCTTCTCCTGCCGGTTCCGTCTTTCCTTACGAAAGCAATCGGGAATACAATACCTACGAATTCAAATCCACCACGGCCACCTTCTCCATTGACGAAACGTTTTGGAAGGCCTTCCGCTGGATCGTCGCTCCCGAATTATCCCAGAACGTCATTCGTACATTCGATTATCCTAATAATAGAATTAGCGGGAAATCGGATTATTTTTCTCCGGCCACGGATCCGAATACGGGCTGGGGTTCCACTTATCCGAACGGAACTTCGAAACTGACCGAAGATTACCAAAAAGGATTAATTCACGGCTTCCACGGCGGTTATGTGAATTATGTTCATATGGGAATCGCCTACGACACCCGGGACTTCGAGCCCGACCCCGATTCTGGAGTCCTTCTGGAGATGAATTACACCGCGTCTTCCAAAAGGGCGGGTTCCGATTTCGAATTCGAAAAATTCTTCGCTCAAGGGAAATTCTTCTATATGCCCTTTCCGAAAATTTTCGAGGAGCTTGTGATCGGAGGAAGAGCCGCCTTGCATTATACTAAAGGAGAAGACGTTCCTTTTTCCGAATACAGATATATGTGGTCCATAGACGGTCCTATCAACGGCCTAGGCGGTTTGCAAACCTTGCGAGGATACCGCCAGGAAAGATTCATCGCTCCCATGATCGGATTCGGCAATTTGGAAGTGCGTTGGAGATTCGGGACCATGAAATTCTGGGACCAGCTAGTTACCTTGAGTCTCGTTCCATTTTACGACTTCGGTAGAGTCTGGGACGGATACAGAGATATAGGAACGATCGGCTATAAATTCTCGTACGGAACAGGACTCAGGATCGTATGGAACCAAGCAACGGTTATCCTGATCGACTACGGAAAATCCAGAGAGGATTCCCAGCTATTCATAGATGTGGGACATATCTTCTGATCCTAAATTCTTTTCTTAGAGAACTTGCTTTTTCTCCACTCTCGGCGTAGGAATTCCAACGAAGAATTTTCCTTTTCAGAATAGGACCCTCTCGGATCCTATGGGATGTGTCCGAAATAAATAGAATCGGGCCTTAAAGAACTATAGAGATAACGAGACAATTTATGAAGTATAGGTTTCTTGCCTGGATCCTTGCGGTCCTCGCCCTGTTTCCCTTTTCGGTTTCCTCCTTCTCCGCGGAAGAAGAGACTAGACTCATCGAAAAAGCCTTGGTGGAAAGTTTATCCACTGCGGAGCAAAAAGAGATCGTAGGAAAATATCTGCGAAATTTAGCCAAGAAAAAGAGAAACGAGGCAAGTCATTTGAGAGAACTCGCCGTTTCCGAACCCAAAAAGGAAACGGGAGTCGCTCGCAAAAAGAAACTGATCGAACTCGCCATCCAATTGGAAAAAGAAGCTTCCATTCACGAGGAAACTCTGAAGCATTTGGATTCCTCGGTTCTTCAATAAGATATTCTTTCTTCCGCCAATTCCACCAATCGCTCCGGAGCCAATTTCGCATCCAAGCGGATTGTATTTGTAGGAAGAATTTCCTCGTAGGCTTCGGAGATTTTACGCAAGACGGAAAGAGTTTCGAATCTTTCCGTCTTTTCATTTCTACTCTGTAAGCGCGATAACGCCGTCTCCGGAGAAAGTTCCAAATAAAATACGGATATCGGCTCCGGAAATCCGCGATCTAAATTTCTACGTAGGATCTCCGACGCGGAGAATTGTTTTCCTGCCTGGTATGCCGCCGTGGAATACATGTAGCGATCCAATAAAACGATTTTTTTTTCCCTTAATGCGGGGAGAATATTTCTCTCCAAGGAGACTGCTCGGTCGTCTAAAAACGCTTGGATCTGTTCTTCCGGAGAAAGTTCGATTTCTCCGCTCAAAAATCTTCTTAGAAATATTCCGGACTCGTATTTGGTCGGCTCCGCAAACGAAATACAGGGAACGCCTTTCGAAACGAGTCGGTCTAATAAAAGTCGGCAGAGGGTACTTTTCCCGCTTCCGTCTAAACCTTCAAATACGTAAAATCCCGGTGTATATGTCATTCGCTCGGAGGAAACCCACTTGACAGTTCGGGTTTTGCTTCGAATGCTGAAGCGTATTACCGGAATCTCATTTTCGAGGACAGGAATCCATGAAAAAAACCGATAGATTCAAAAATTTCCTGGTGATAGGTATATCCGTGATGGCGGGAGTGATCCTTTCTCCCATTCTTTACTGCGGACAAGGAAACCAGGGTACTCTTTTTCTAAATGCAAAAGCGGACCGGGAACCGACTGCTGCTGCTAAATCCGCGATTACTATCCAAAAGGCTTTTGAAGAAGTATACGAAAACGTTTCACCTAGCGTAGTGTTGATCGCTACGGAAGGAACGGTTAACGTTCCTCAATACAACGATCCTTTTCAGGAGTTCTTTTACGGACCTCAAGGAAGAGTCAGAAACCAAAAAAGAAAAGTGAGCGGCTTAGGTTCCGGCTTCATTCTGAACAAGGAAGGTTACATTCTCACCAACGATCACGTGGTTCGAGGATTCGATAAATTTAAAGTAGTTTTTAAGAATGTGAAAGAGCCGGTCTCCGCAAAATTGATCGGTAGCGACCAAACCATCGACGTGGCTCTCTTAAAGGTCGAAGCCAACCAGAATCTGCAGCCGATCGAAATCGGAGATTCTTCCGCGGTAAAAGTGGGAGACTGGGCGATTGCCATCGGAGCGCCTTTCGGATTGGAGCAATCTATGACCGTAGGTGTGATCTCCAAAGTGGGTCGCGGCGGTATCGATAATTCCGGCGTGCATTATATCCAAACCGACGCAGCAATCAACCAAGGAAATTCCGGAGGACCTCTTCTGGATATCAACGGTAGAGTGGTTGGGATCAACCGTATGATCGTTTCTCCGAGCGGAGGATCCATCGGTTTAGGGTTCGCGATTCCTATTAACGAGGCTAAGGCTATCGTCGAAGAATTGAAATCCGACGGAAAAATCAAAAGAGCCAGACTCGGGGTTGCTTTGGATGACATAACCGAGGAGACTGCGAAAGAACTGAAGCTACCCGCTCCGGAGGGCGCATTCGTTCGTCAGGTTCAGAACGGGTCGGCAGCTGCGGAAGCGGGGATCGATGTGGATGACGTCATTCTAGAGATAGAAGGCGCCAAGATCAAAAACGCTTCCGATGTGGTTTCCAAAATCAGGGCTTCCAAGGTGGGGCAGAGAATTTCTATATTAGTTTTCCGTAAAGGACAAACCCTGAAAATCTCGGTCAAACTGGCGGAATAAGAGCAATAGATTGGCAGGACATACCCTAAATCCCGAGGATAAATTCGAGGAAGAGGCATCCCTCCGCCCGAGCCTATTCTCGGAATTCGTGGGTCAAAAGGAGATTCTTGCCAATCTTTCCGTATTCGTAGGCGCGGCTAAGAAGAGAGGACAGGCGATGGATCATGTCCTTCTTTCCGGTCCTCCCGGCTTGGGCAAGACCACACTAGCCGGTATCATTTCCCAGGAATTGGGTACGAGACTCGTCGTGACTTCGGCTCCGGTCCTCACTCGGGGCGCCGATCTTGCCAAACTTCTCACGGACCTGGAAGAAAAAGACATTCTGTTCATAGACGAGATTCATTCTCTCGGAAGAAAGGTGGAAGAGATCCTATATCCTGCCATGGAGAATTTCATGATCGATCTTCTCGTGGGAGAAGGGATCACCGCCCAGACCATCCAGATCAAATTGAAACCTTTCACATTGATCGGAGCCACCACTCGTAGCGGCCTGATTTCCGATCCTCTTAAGAGTCGTTTCGGAATCCATTTTCGATTGGAATATTACGACGACCCCGAGATGAAACAGATCGTTCTACGATCCTCCAAAATTCTTGGGTATGAGATAGACGAGGACGCCGCTTTCGAGATAGGAAGAAGAGCGAGAAAAACCCCTCGGATCGCAAACCACCTATTGAAACGGGTCCGGGATTTTGCGGAGATAAAAGGGGACAAAAGGATCCGTATCTCCGCCTGCGAAGAGGCTTTTTCCCGGTTAGGAATCGACGAGCTCGGGTTGGATAGAATGGACCGACAGATTCTAGAGTGCATGATCGATCGTTATAAGGGGGGACCCGTCGGCCTGAAGCCGATCGCCGCAGTGGTCGGAGAGGAGGAGCGAACTCTGGAGGATCATTACGAATCCTATATGGTAAGAGTTGGCTTGATCAATAGGACCTCCTCCGGTAGGGTTGCCACAGAGAAGGCCTACCGTCTCATGGATCGAACTCCTCCGGCATTAGGCAAGCGAATCGAAGAAGATGCAACTCCCGGCCTTTTTTAAAGTCGAAATAGATCCCCCAGGCAATTTGGGAGAAGACGACCGCCGCCTACTTTTTGCGGCGTTTTTCGTATTTGCGTTCGCGTCTTTTCTGGTCGCGCACCTATTCACTCGAAACGTTCTCTGGAAAATTCTAGGGGAGGACCCTCTTGTCCAAGTCAAGGAAAGGGCGGAGAGAGAAAAGATCTACGAGGTGCTTCTGGAGCAGGAGTTCGTGGATAAGAGAGTTAAGGACCAATACAAGGCCCTTTCCAATGTGGATTCCGCCGGTTCCGGGGGAATTACTAAAGAAGAAGGTTTCCATACAAATTCTCCTTTTCGGGAATTCGTGATGGGGAGTATTCTTCGCAGACCTTCCCAACCGAACCCCCAGTCTTCCCAGAAAAAGACCGAAGAGGAAAAAGTCTACGAGGTCGCCATTCTCAAACAGGATCCTGCGGAAAATGCCAATCCCAACGAGGAGAGTCCGAACCAAACCGCCGCCACCGGGAAGATGACCAAGATCCCGTTCAATTACAGATTCCAGGAAGACATTCGTTTCCGCTGGGATGGAAGCTCTAATATTACTGTTCCTACTAAAAAGCTCGTGGGTTACGAGTATTTCAAGAGAATGCTCCGACAAATCGAACAGAGCTTTTCCCCACCCGGAGGAGGAAACTACGGATATCGTGACGGTGCGGGAACGGTAGTGCGAGAGGCGATCATTCCCGGAGAAGTCCGTGTACAATTCCTATTAAACGACGCGGGTCAAGTCATAGATACCAGATTGTTATCCACCCAAGGACAGGAAATGGTGGATCGAGCCTGTATAGACGCTCTTCGAGGCCAGAATTTCGGAAGAGTCCCGGACGAGGTTAAGGCCCAAGGAATGATTTACGGGATTCGTTTCATTTTTCCCGGATTTAGAAGATAGGATTCGTTCTTTCGAAAGATATCGTCGCTTCTCAATGGGGACCTTTCCGAGGTTCGCAGCGATTGCATTAACGTACGGATGTTTGGAAGTTGTAGCAGAATCCGTTGAGATGAAGAGTTGATAGAAAACAATGATCTCCTTCTTGAAAAGTTTAGCTAAAACTTCCGTATTCTTTCTTACTATTTTCTTTATCCCATTTCTTTGCAGCATTGGAGAAGTTAAAAATGAAACTAAGAGAATTCCGGATTTGGTCTTTAATTTCCGCCATGAGTCTCAATTCTTTATAACAAATGAAGGGCCAATATTTGTAAGTTGTGAAGAGAGATACTCGGATAAATCGTTTCGAACTTTTATTTATAAAGGAGGATGGGATAAGGAGTGGAGAAGGTTTCTAGAAATTCCAGGATGTATTATCCAGGTGGAAATTCTTACAAACTCCGATATAATCTATCTTCTGAAACTCAGGATTGATGAAAGACGATCTATATCGAAGATTCTGATCGCAAACTCTAATTTTGAATTTAAAAAGGAAATTTATATTACAAGTTCTCGTAGTATTGAAGGCTTTGTCCTGGGGGATCAACATTCGATTGCTATAATCGAAGCGGATTTTGATTTTAGAAAAGAGCGTTTGCTAATTGGGTCTACAGAGCGAAAAGATTGGAAGGAGTTAATAAACGAAAATGCAAAGATGTATTTTCGAGACAATTTACTTTTGATAAATGGGAAAGTTGTTTCATCAAAAGAGAATTACTTGTTTCAGAGCGGAAGTATGAAAGAGTTTAGACCCGAGGAAATCGATTTTTCCGAGAATATTTTCCATATTAAAGAAATAAATAAAACAGTTGTTGTTACTTTTGCGCAGCTAAGCGATTATATTGAAATTTTAGAATCATTAAATAAGAGATATCGTATTTATAGTTCCGATAAGGATTGGCAATTCGCAGATTCACTTTTTTACCTTGATGGCAATAAGATGGTGGCTCCTTTTATTTCAAAAGATAGCTATGGCTTTGGGATTTCCTATCGAATCGGTGTTTCCTGCGATCGGGGGAAAAGTTGGATTCTTAAAAAACATCCGGATGATTTTTTTAGAATTCGAAGCTTTTACATTAAGGATGATTTTATTTACTTAATGAATTATAGAAATATAATTAAGATTAATCTCGGTGATTTGAACTGTGCTGATGACGTATAGGTTCAGATGACTTTTTTGGTATCGGTTCGCCTTTCGGAGGTTGCGTATCAGGAATTTCTGATTCATTGAATAGGATGGCCTATATATGTAATCTCAGAGATTTATAACGAAAAAAATATCGACCGATGAGGTGTTGGGAGCTATGAATTATTCAAGCGAAGAACGCTGACAAGAAGCGCGAAATAAGATGGAACCGATCTCTACGGACTTTTCCGGCAGGACCTGGAAATTTCTGCTGTGGATGTTAAGGTATACGTAGATTACGTTTTTAATGGCTTATTTCTGTCCGGAGTATTTCGGTGTTTTAGAGGATAAAAATGGTCTTTATAGAAATACGAAAATGGCGAACGAGTCCTGCCCGTGATGGCTTGAGTTATGGCCTCGCAAAACAATTATTATTAGAGCAAAATAGCGAGAAAGTCTTTCATTGGATTTAACCTTCGGCTTCTCGTTAAAGATGCCTAAAGAGAAAGTTTTTAGTAAGATAATTATGGGCCGCCAATAGCCTCATTTGCGAGGCCAACTTATCCTAGTGATGCATTTGATGTTGTGTATTCTGAAAAGAATTTCGTTCTTTCGTATATCCCATTTGAGATAAACGAAGAACCCATTTGCCCTCCTAAGGTTCCCAAAAAAACGAATTCGCTTAACGAAGCACATCCCTAAAGGGGCATTTCTTACAAACTCTCTACAAATTTTTATTGTGCGCAGCTGAAAAAAATCGACAGATTCCCTTTTTTTTGGGAACGTCCGTTCCAGGACATGTTTTCGCAGTTTTGGCAGAGAATTTTGCAAAAGCGTGTTTTTCATGCGGATTTAAGAATAAAAAGTCCCCATGTCATGGCTGCTTTGTCCGCCGGAAAGCGTATATTGCCATAGCCAATTTGAGTTAATGTGAATTTCGGAGGAGCATGGGATGAAGAGGGGTTTTGAATTCGGTAAACGGTTTTTGGCGATTGCCATCTTACTACCGTTTGTTGCCACTTGCTTGAGCGATTTTGGATTCGGTGGGCGAGGAAATGTAAACCTTTCCAAAGCGACCTGGCTAGTTGCCGAAAAAGTTCCATTTGTATCGGACAATTCCGGAGTTCCCGGACAAACGACAGTACCCGTTGTACCGGTAAATAACCTATTTAATCTTCCACCTGGAACGACAGTAAGCATCCAGGCACTAGGCGGGACTATAGATCCGACAGGAACCACCATCGTAAACGATTTCGACGGGGACGGAATACTAAACGCTAACGAAACGAATACGAATATCTGGGTGGCGGATTACCCTGCGATTGAAACCGTAATTGCTCCTCCGATTACGATGAAGATCGAAATCCAAGAAAGTGTCGCTCATAAAGCCGATTCCATCGTGAGCGAGATCAATTCCGACGACTTTGAATCCGCAAAGAATGAAGGTTCAGAGAATATCCACCAAAAAGAATTAGCACTGCGAACGGTTCAATTCCAAGACTCATACAGTAATTCAACAAGTTTTGGCGGCGGAAACAGCTCTGGAACAAACGTAGGCGGAACAGGGACAGAATACTCCGAAAGCTCGAAAGATCCTAAGACCTCGATTCCGACGGCCCAACTCGGGTTAAACTACGGAACGAACAGTTCTAACTCTTGGAATTATAGCAATTCTACCTCGGGAACTTTGAATAAATGGGCAGACAAGCCGTTTAAGAATAATATGGATGCGAACGCCTGGAGGCTTAAGTCGGATACGTCTAGCGTAAAGGCCAAGAAGTATCGCGGAGAAAAGAATGAAAAAGTCGATTCTACTTCGGTAATAAAGCCGGACGCAGGTTATGTAAGAGCCGCTCTTTATATCAAAAATAAGTCCGTAAATATGCCGGTGAAACTGAGGAATATTCTCTGCTCTTTAGTATTCGAAACAGGCACGGGTGAAATCGTCCCGATCCAAAGTTTCCGTTTACGTAACGCCGACTACAGTCTTTTTGAAGTGGAAGTATACGGTGGATCCGAATTCGGACCGTATGTAATCGAGTTGCCCGGTCTTAATAAAGCCGAAGTCGAGAAGGCCATCGCTTCCGGATACAATCCTAAGATATATATCGTAGACTATGAGATGACTCATGTTGCGGATTCCAATTATCGTTCTTCTTTACTCAATTTCACCGGAGATAACCTAAAGATCATCGAAGAGAATGCGAAGGGACGCACGGGGCTCATAAAAGTATACGGTCCGGGAATCCGGGAGATGTATCGAGTAGCGGCTTTTACTTTAAAGAACGATGCGAACCAGGAAGTGAATGATTGCCAAGGAAAGACTGCAACGAAATTTTCGCCCGGTGTGACGCTGCGAAGCGCTTTGGATAGGATTTCTCTTTGTTCGGGGCTTGAAATACAATATAAAGATTATGTTGTGAATATGTCGGAGGTTGCACCTTCCTTAGGCCAATCTCGTATTCATGTCAAAGGGATCTATTCGATCGGTGGAGTGAAGAATTCTGTACCTTGCGAAGATAAGACGTATGTAGGATCCGACGGCGCTTCTCGTACTGCTTGTGTTCAGAAACCCACGAGTAGTTGGACTTCCGATGAACTAGCGAATTCGGGTATTTGGACCATCTATAGTAAAGGTAAATACTATAATTTAACGGAGATTTGGAAAAACACGAATGGAGATCCGATCTTCTTCGATCCGACCGAGACGCAAAAAGCGATCCTATTAAAAGGGGTCGATTCTCAGATGTGGGCGGGCGACTTCTTCGATTTAGTTTTCGTTTCGGCTAAGGATTTGATCGATGGTGCACAACAATTCGAATCGACTCCAATCATTACCATAGAACAGTTCAAGATGAATACTACTTGGGATCTGAATTGGGTCGGAGGGCATCCTTACTATCCGGACAATAAATCGATCTACCTTGGGGATGCGGGTTTCGGAGAGAAGGTAGAAATCAGCATACGTTTGGATAAAACCAAATACTTAAATCCCGATTTCGGGATTCCGACTCCTGCCGGAGCGTATTCCTATTTTTCCGAATTCGCGTATAACCGGATCACGACTACCGAAAAATTCTCGATAGATCAGGCTTCCGATTTCGAGCTTAGTATGGGGTTGGGTGGAGCTAGAACAGACTGGCAACACATCGTGAAGGATCTAGATAATAATAGCCCTTATAAATTGAAATCCTGCGGAAGGACTCTGGATTTCCAGACGCAGGTATATAAGCATTGTATCCAGTTGCCTACGGATAGTACGTATGTGGATAAGGACATGACTCTAATTAAGATTTTTGTTCGTCCCGCCTTCAATAGTGCATATCGTAAGACCGTATGGCCTTTACGTTACCAGGACGTTAGGAAAGTTAGAGCTTCCTTGGCTTCACCGGCTTTTCAGGGTGCCAAGAAGATTAGCATTACGTCGAGCTACGGAACGATTTCCGTAGGAGATACTCTGTATATCGATGGAAATGAGAATTATTATTACCAAGTGAATAGTGTGGGAACTCCTGCCGCGGACGGAAGTTTTGAAGTCGGTATAGATAGCGGGGTAATCGAGGATTATAAGAAGACCACATATATTTACGTAAAGGGTAGTCTGGATAAGCCTGACGTTCGTTTGGCGGTGGATAATACCTTTATCACGGATTGGAATCAGCAAGTAGGTGCGATAATTCCTACGACCTATGAGACTCCTACAAATCTCCAGCTTTTGAATACCACATCCGTTACTTGCAGCAGCTTACAACTCTTTCATCCTTTGAGCTGTTTGGGTTATCAGCCCGATTACAGAGCCGTCAACTGGATGGGAAATTACAACTATGGGGTGGCGGCATGGAATTCATGGACAGACGGGGGCGATTTTGAAAGTTTCTTAGGCGATGGTCTCCTTCGATTGGCAACCAGTACGGGTAGTAGCTATCGTTTGGAGCCGAGTACAAAGGATTTCGATTTTAGCCAGAACCCTGCTGCGATTCCTACCGGGGCTCCGATCACCGTCGCTAACGGTAGTACTGCATTCGTCATTTGGAAGAAGGATAATTTGATTCAAATCCGGCCGTATGATGTAACTAAGGCAGCGGAAGCGGGTATATTGGACAATGCTAAGCAGATCAACTCCACCACTACTTCTCCTCTGACAAACTTATTTGCGGCGACCATTAACGATGGTATCATCTCAATCGTTTGGGATAGCGGGAATGCGATCTATATCCGTTTTTGGAATGCGGCTACGAATACTGCTATCGGATCGGAGCTAAAGGTAACGGATAGAAACGCGGTAGGAAGCGCTTATTCTAGGATCAACGTTTCCATGGGAACAGGAGCCCGAGCCTTTGTGGTTTGGAACGATGTTTTGTGGTATCCGATAGGCTCTCATAAATGGTTGGCCGGTAGGATCTTTCAAGCGGATCCGGTCGCTAATACTGCAGTTGCGACTGCGACAAGTTTCATCATCGATGAAGTCACAAACCTGGAAGATTTACGATATGAGGTGACCACCGCCGGGAACGGTAGTGATTACGTAGCTGTAGCATGGCATTATTCGTCGATCCAAGGGAATTTTTATAATATAGATTTTAGGACCTATAATATAACTACAGGAGCTCCAGTCGGACCATTGCGTGTTCTTGCATCCGGAGCGGGTCTTCTACCCTATAATGGTTCCCTTTTCTTGGAAGCTTCCGGCATTACCGGATGTCTCATTTGGAAAACTCCGGGTAACACACTTTCCGGTCGAGTATTCAATCTCCAAACGGATACTGCGTTAGGAGGATCAAACTTCCAGATCGATACGGGTGTAGGTTCGATAAATACGACGCTGATCGGAAATAAGGTATTCGTAAATTATACGAAAGGTGCGGACATCTATACAAAAGTGGTAAGTATTCCGGACAATTTCCTGTTGGTAAACACTACCGTAAAACTCAACTCATCCAGCAAGGCGACCAGTCGTAAGCCGGGCAAGACCATTCAGTCCGGAGATCAGTTTATCACATTCTGGGAACATTTGGAATCCGGTCTCTCGACTATTCGTGGAAGGACGGCGACTCTAAATCCACCTATAAGCCTATTGGGTTCCGGAGAATTCTTTATAAGTACTAAAAACGCGGGTAGTCAGACTTCTCCTGTCGGCCAAGCGTTTAGTAATAGCGGATTGGCAGTTTGGCTCTCTAACGATGTCGACAAATACAATATCCGAGCTTATAACATAGATATCAATAATCCGGGCGCATTGCAATACGGACTGAATAACTTCTTCGTAGCACCTTTAATGGAACGGGACTACACAATCTGGTCCAAGATCATCTATTAAGGGAGGCTAATGATGAAAACGATTTTTGACGCAAAGTTCAGCTTTCTAATCGGAAGCTTCGCCTTAGTATTTCTTTTTTCTTGCGGAGATTCGGGAAGCGATACCTTACATAACGTGAATCTTTCAAATGCAAAATGGTTATTTGCCGAGAAAGTTCCATTAGCTACGAATACGGACGGAGGGACAGTAGTTCCAGGCGCCACTCCCCAGGCTCCGACTCCTTTACATGATCTATTCTCCCTCACTCCAGGGAGTTGGGTTTCTATCCAGTCTTTGGGTGGAGCGATCGATCCGACCGGGACCACCGTTGAAAACGATTTCGACGGAGACGGCATTCTCAATTCGAAAGAGACAACTACAAATGTTTGGGTAGCGGATTATCCTAGGATTGAAGCCACGATCATGCCGCCCGTGACTATGAAGATCGAGATTCTGCAAAGTACCCAGACTGCGAACGATGAGATTATTAGCGAGATCAACTCCGACGATTTCGAGTCTGCTAAGAACGATGGATCGGAAAAAATTCACCAAAACGAATTGAATCTGAAAACCGTTCAATACCAGGAGCAATTTAGTAATACGACTAGTTTCGGCCTGGGGAATTCGTCTTCCGCAAATTACGGAGCGTCCTACGGCGGCTTCGGGTTGGATTATGGAACTAGCGGTTCAAATAACTGGAATTTTAGTAACTCCACATCCAAGACGGTTACGAAATGGGCGGACAAGCCGTTTAAGAATAATATCGACTCCGATGCGTGGAGATTGAAATCGGATTCATCCAGTTTAAAGGCTAGAAAATACAGAGGAGAGAAGAATACCAAAATAAACAGCACCTCTAAAGTGGATCCGAATGCCGGTTATATCCGGGCGGCATTGTATATCAAAAATCTCTCCACAAATATGCCCGTAAAATTGAGGAATATTCTTTGTTCGTTAATGTTCGAAACCGGAACAGGGGATTTGATACCGGTCCAAAGTTTCCGACTCAGAAACGATGATTATAGCCTTTTCGAAATAGAAGTCTATGGAGGATCGTCATTCGGACCCTATGTTGTCGAGCTTTCCGGTTTAAATACGAAAGAAATCGAAGCGGCTATTGCCTCCGGCTATAATCCGAAAGTTTTCGTTGTAGATTACGAAATGACTCATGTGGCCGATTCGAATTATCGCTCCAACTTGTTGAATTATAGCGGCGATAATTTGAAAATTGTGGAAGAGAATGCAAAAGGCCGCACAAGCCTGATTCGAATCTTCGGGAACAATATCCGCGAACTCTTCCGAGTCGCCGCTTTCGATGCAGTCGGCGATTTAAACGATCCTTGTCGTCCCGGCACTCTAACTAATATTTCTCCGGGAATATCTTTGCGTAAGGCCTTGGATCGCATATCATGTTCGGGGCTCGAGATCACTTACGGGGATTTTGTATTAGATCTTTCTGAAATAGCACCTTCTCTTAAGGAGCCTAGGGTGCACGTAAAAGGGATCAAGTCCATCGGCCCTTTGCAGAATACAATTCCTTGTATAGATGAGACGCATACCGGATCGGACGGGGTTTCCTATACTGCTTGTGTGCAGATTCCTGTAAGCAAATGGACGGACGAACAGATTGCTAACGCAGGTGTGTGGGTCATTTATTCCAAAGGAAAATATTATCATCTTACCGAGTATTGGAAGGACGGTAATAACGTTCGAACCTTCGATCCGGAAAATGCCCCTAAAGCCGTTCCAATGGTAAAGGGTGTGGATTCTTTACTTTGGGCGGGAGATTATATCGATATAGTTTATATTTCCGCAAAAGATTATCTCGCACAACAGATCGATTATTCCAAGAATCCTTTGACTACGACTAAGCAATTTTCCCTTAATACCGCTTGGGATTCCAGTAGCCTTGGGATTCATCCATATTATCCGGATACCGCTTCCGTCTATCTGGGAGAAGCGGGCTTTGGCGAGAAGATCGAGATCAAAATCCAATTAGATAAGACCCAATACCTGAACCCAAATTTCGGAACTCCGGAATCGGCGGGAGTATTCACGTATCTTTGGAATTTCCAGTATAACCGAAAAGCGACTCTCGACAAATATTCGATCGATCAGGTTTCCGACTTCGAAGTAAGCTTAGGCTTCGGGGGAACGAGGACGGATTGGCAGCATATCGTAAAAGACTTGAATCCCGCGAGCGAATACAAAATGAAAAGCTGCGGACGAACGCTCGATTTTTCCACTCAGGTCTTTACTCACTGTATCCAGTTGCCTACGAAAAGTAATTACGTTTCGGAAGACATTAGCTTAATCAAATTGTATCTTCGTCCATCTCTAAATAGCGCCTATCGTAAAACCATTTGGCCGTTAAGGTATACGGAAGTGAGAAAAGTTCGCGGAGAATTGGGTGCGGATTTAGCGATAGGAAACGATCTTCTAAATCTGGCCAAATCTTACGGCAATTTGGAAGAAGGCGATACTCTTTACATTAATGGAAATGAAAACGCTCCGTATATTATACAGACTATTTCCGCTCCGTTAAGCGACGGATCTTTTAATGTAACGCTCCAATATCCAGTCACTGAGAAATACTCCAAAACAAATTCCGTTTATGTGAAAGGAACATTGGCAGCGCCGGATGTTCGTTTGTCTACGGATACTAATTTCGTGTCTGAATGGAACGCGCAGTTAGGCTCCACTTTGCCGACAAATTACGATAATCCGGCTTACCTGCAATTCTTAACAGGATCCTTAAGTTGTACCACCTATGCCTTTCATCCAGTATCTTGTCTTGGATTCTCTCCAGACTTGAATGCCTTGAATTGGATAGGAGGATACAATTACGGTGTTGCAGCTTGGAATTCCTGGGCGGATGCCGCCAATTTCGACGGATTCCTAGGAAGCGGACTATTCCAAATTACCGCGAATACCAACCATTCTTATCGATTGGAACCGGGCACAACGGACTTTAAGATCGGAGAACATTCCGGAGCAAATCCGCTCTCCGAACCGGTCGTAATATCGAATGGAGACCTTGCTATGGTCGTCTGGAAAAAGGACACCGACGTATTCGGAAGATTTTATCAAATTTCTACCGGAACGAATTTATCAGGAATCCTAGATCTTACGACCGCTTCCGCCACGGGAAAATTCGCAGTCAAAACCAACGGTTCAAAGTTGGTTTTACTTTGGGATAGCGGTAATGATCTGTATATCAGCGTTCGTAACTGGGATGCGGCGGCAACGACCGCGGTGGAATCCAAAGTCGCGACTAGGCAAACCGCTGGCGGGGTCGGCTATACTTTCGATTTGGCGGTCGGAACGACGAAAGCATTAATCGCTTGGAACTCGGTATATACCACTCTGTTCTATTCGTTTCCTTCTACACATACCGTTTACAATCATGAATCGTATGCCAGACAATACGATCTCTCTACCGGAGCCGCTTCGGCTGTCGCTTTCAAATACTATACGGAAGCGGTAGATTCTTACAACTCCGGGACCGGAGCGATGCGGGTAGCGGCGGACGGAAGCGGAACGAATGCGATTCTTGCAAACGTTACTTACGACTCGAATTCCTATGGAATCAGAGCCGTTCCGTATGATTTCAACACAGGCACTATAGTAGGAAGCTTGAAGATAATAAAGGCTCAGGGAGCGAACCCCGGAACTTCTTTATCCGTAGGTGTAACCGGCATGAATGCGCTTCTGGTTTGGAGAAGACCGGATAACGCTCTTTTTGCCAGGAGTATGGATCTTTCCACCGGGAATCTGATTAGTTCCGGAGAGGTAGCAATCGATACTAAAGCGACGAGTTTCAAACTTTCCGTCGCAGATGACATCGGGCTTATCCTTTATTCTACGACAACTAACAGAATCAATTTGAGACCGTTCTTAGTTTCAGTCGGACAATTGAAAGTAATGAATGTGTTATCTTTGGACACTTCCTTGAAGGCGACGGCTCGTAAACCGGGCGTTCCTTCATTAGTGGGAAATAATATTATTTCATTATGGGAGCACGAAGAGAATTCGAAACGAACGATCCGAGGAAGAATCGCGACTTTAAGTCCTTTCCAACTCAAAGGAAGCGGAGAATTCTTCGTGAGTACTACGAACCAAGGCACTCAGACCGGACCAAGCGCGGTCGGAATCGCAAATATGGGATTGGGCGCTTGGTTGTCCCAGGATACCGATCTACCCAGAATTCGGGGTTACTATCTGGATCTCAATAACCCGGGTGCGCTGCAATACGGTTTGAATAACTTCTTCGTGGCTCCTTTGATCGAGAGGGACTATACCCTCTGGACGAAGATCATCTACTGAACGATTTTAGCTCGGTTCTATAAATGGATTTTCGTAAGAAAGGACTTCTATTTCTAACAGCCCTTCTTCTCTTTGCGGATTGTAGAGGGGGGAAGGATCTGTTAGATCGGGTATGGGATAAGATAGGAGGGGTGATAGGACTTCCTCCGGGTACCTCTTTTCCTTCTCCCGGGTCGGCTCCCGCTCCTGAAGGAAGCGATCTATTCTCCATCTCCACAAATTATAGCCAAGCGATAGACGATCCGAGTACGAAGGCGGATCCTTTATCGGGAGCCTCCTTTATCGCCCCTCCCGAGCCGAATAATTACGGAGCCGTCTCCCTTTCTTATCCGATCCAAGTGACTCCGGGAAGAGCGGGAATACAACCAAATCTCGCAATCTCTTATTCCTCGACTGGAGGAGACGGATGGGCGGGAGTCGGTTGGAATATTGGCTTAGGTGCTATTACCCGCACACCAGAATACGGAGCCTTGTATTACGACTCTCGAGACTTCTTTACTTGGAACGGAAAGAGACTCATCAAAGTTTCCGGCTCTTCGAGTAGCGAAAACGGAACCTATCGAGCCGAAATCACCGACCAGAACGCTCCTATTTTAATATTAACGAATATAGAATCGGGAGGAGTCTGGGAGGTCCGGGATTCTTCCGGAACCAAGACAATTTACGGAGATAACTCCTCTAACCGTATCTATAATCCGGATAAGATCAATCAGACTTATAGTTGGTATCTCTCCAAGGTGGAGGATCGAAACGGGAATTACATGCAGGTTACTTATGATACCTCTCAGTATGCCGTTAAACGAAATCTATATCTGAAGGAAATCAAATATACCGGAAATTCCAGGACTGGAACCTCACCTCGCCAATACGTCCGCTTTAATACGAAGAGCAGGGATGATTCCTATGTTTCCACGGCTCCCGGCTTTCTTATGAAAATGGATCGCCTTCTGGACAGTATAGAAGTCGGCTGGGACGGAGGAAAACTATGGGAATACGATCTGGTCTACGATGTATCTCCCGATTCAGGCAGACCTATTTTAAAAACGGTGGATTCCACTAGAAACACCACGAAGCCGGAGTTCTCTTATCAAACGGCAACTAGAAGTTTATTCTGGCAGAACGTGGTGAACCAAGCATCCAGCGAAATCGAAGTCTCCCCCGAATCCACGGAATATTTCGAAGGGGATTTCAACGGAGACGGTATTTCGGATATCGTATTCTTCAATCCTCAATCCGGAAACTGGAAGGCAGCCGAAGGAAGAAAAGAAGGCGGTTATAATTTCAAGACCTATGCGAATCGGTATAAGAATTATGAAGGAACCGAAAAGATCCGTTTCTTCAAAGGAAACGTAAGCGGAGACTTCAACGGAGACGGAAGATCCGATATCGCATTCTATCTACCCGAGACTCGCGACTTCATCGTAGCGGAGCACGACGGTCGAGTCTTCCAATTCAAGAATTACGGAAGATTAATGGCGGGGATTCCGGATATTTTCAGAATGGAATGGTTTCCGGGAGATTACGACGGAAACGGTCTCACTGATTCGGTATTATTCGACGAACCCACGGGACAATGGACTCTTATGCTGAATAAAGGGGGAAGCTTCGAGTTCCTACGCTTCTCCAGTAAATTCCAGAATCTTTTCCGTGGAGATTATTCTCCGAACGCGAATTTAGACAGCGTGTTCACTACGGATCTTTCCAAAGACGGAATAGATAGAGCCAAGGTGCAGCTTCTCATCGGGGACTATAACGGAGACGGAAGAACCGATATCTCCGTTTACGATTCTCGTAGCGGGAAATGGTTGGTGGGGGAAAATTATCGCAACGATAACTCATCCGATCCCATTTACTTCAAACTACAATGGAAATTGTATAAGGTTTTCACCGCACCCGAACAGACGCTTTTCGGATTCGATCGGTTCTCCGGAGACTTCAATGGAGATGGAACTTCCGACTTTCTTCTCTTCGATCGCTCAAGCGGAGAATGGACCATCGGGGAAACGAGTAACGGAACCATCAATTTCCGAACCTGGTCCAAGGCCCCGCAATTCAAAGAGATCACTCGTTGGCTACAAGGGGATTTTAACGGAGATGGTAGAACCGATATCGGTTTCTTTTCGGTAACCGACGGAAAGTTTTGGATCGGAGAATCCACACTAAACGGATTCCGCTACAAAATTTATAGCGATATGAATTACGGACCCAGTATCGATCGGGTCATGAAAACTCCTCTCCCTCTAGATGAAGTGAAATTGACTCAGAGCGGGGGAACTGTCTATGCGAATTCCAATCAGAAAACTTTAGTATTAAGCTATCTATACGACGGCAATATCAATCCGAACCGGGGAGAAATCGTTTTTCCGGGATGCTTCTCCGCCAACGACTGCTCCGGTTCTCCCGAGCTTTTGATCTATGATCGTAAATCCGCTTCTTTTAATTTCAAACAAGGTACGGGCGTTACAAATCAGGTCTTAACCGGCCTCAATCCGGAAGCGACCGCCAATCCTCTTCTTTTCGGCGGAAAACCTTCCAGGTATAGCAGCGCAGGCAAAGACGAGATTCTATATTATAAAAAGAACGGAAACGTAAATCAGTTTTCTTTGATTAAGAATACGACCGGCACCTCTTTCACTACCTCGAATTTCGCGAGTTTTACCGATACCAACGTCGCTAATTTCAATCTATCCGAGAGCATGTATTTGGTGGATAATTTCGAATCTACTAGTTACAAATCGATTCTTGTTTTGGACGACCAGTCCACCGCCACTCCCGGTTCCGGTAGATTCTATCTAGTAGGGCCTACCGGTACCTCCAAGGCATTGACTCCCGCAACCGACGTAACTTCTTCTTATCTTTTCAATCTATTCCAAAACGGAAGTTCCCAAAATAGACTGAATAAGAAATCCTTCAGTTTCTTTTCGGGAGATTTCACCAATTCCGGAAAGTCTCAGATCCTTTTCGTGGACCGAAGAACGAGTTCCCACAAATGGTATTTGGGAACTATAGGAACTTCTACTATTACGTTCACGCTTCTCGGAACTCAAACCCTTACTCTTGCTGCTTCCGAATACGACTCTAGTCAGGCGGGTTTTTCATACGGACTCTTCCAGGAGACTACAGGCGCAGAATCCATCGTATTTGCGGATCCTTCCGATAGCGGTTTTACTTTCTACAAACTCAGGATCGGGCTAAGCCCTAGTCCTAGCATCTCTATGTCCGCCTATACGGGAGGACTCGTTGGATTTACAGGTCAGTTCGATCATAAGGGAAATCCGATCATCACCTCGAGTGGGGATACGAAGATATACGATATCGCTCAGAATAAAATCGTCTCTCTCCCGACAACAGTGATCCAAAAGAACCTGGATCGTCCGGATCTAATGAGTAAGGTCTATGTGTTTCGTTGGATCCAAGGAGATTATAACGGGGACGGTCTTACGGACATCGGGATCATCCATCTAAAGGAACCCACTTGGTATTTCGCTCTTTCCGACGGGATCGTTCCGGATATCATCAATAAGATCAAGAACGGTATCGGAGGTTGGTACGAATTGGAATATTCCGATTCCACCAAATTCGACAATACCGGGGGAGATGGTGTTCCGGATCTTCCCGGACATTATCGCGTTTGTACTAAGATCACCGTAGATGACGGATTCGGAAATCGCATCCCCAAAACCTACGATTACGAGGGGGGTTATGCATTCTCCGCTTTCATCAACGGTAAAGTGGAAAAGGACTTCTTCGGTTTCGGAAAATTCACCCAGAAAGACGGGTACGGGGTTCGCACGGTTCACACCTACAATAACGTTCCTTATTCTAATTTTATGATGAACCGCGCTCTTGGAGGAGCCGAGAAAGAATCCCATGTGATCGGTTCGGACAACCAGGACTACGGTTCCCGGATCAATACGTACGATGTAAAGGTAATCGATGTGGGAGGAGGACTCACAAGCTATCTCCTCCTTCCGATTAAAACCGATAAGTTCCAGAACGGTACTAAAACCTTAACATCCGAAGTTTCCTTCCAATTCAACGGTTATAATCTTACCAAACAGACGAATTCCGATACAGATTGGTTTTCAGACAGCGCTCATACGAGCACCACTCGGATTACGATCACAGATTATGAAACGGATTCCACGACGAACCAACTGCGCGTGAAGAAGGTGGTAGAATTAGCGGCTTCGGCCAACGAAACCACTACCGTAAAGACTTATGATTCCCAAGGGAATACTATTCGAAAACAAACCAGTTATACCGGAAGCGGTCTTGCTGCAGTATCTCCTAAAATCAACGAGTATACCTATGATCCGCTCGGAAATGTCCTCTCGGAAAAGGATGTTAGCGGGAATCCGGCTCGTGGTTTGGAATACGTATATGATAACGTGCTAAAGCTTTTTGTAACCGAGAAGACTAGTTTCGGAGGTTCTCTCCGTTTTCGGACCCAATACCAGATCGATTATACTTCAGCATTCGGATCTCCTCTCCAGGTCACCGATCCGAACGGTAACAAGAGTTACTACGAATACGATTCGTTTGGACGATCCTTGACGACTAAGGTGGATACGGACGACGGAACCAAGGTCCTTGCCACGTATTCCTATAACGCCTCCTTTCCGTTGAGTGCGAAAAGCGTTCTTCCTGCCGGTGGATGGGATCCTGATTTTGCCACCAGATCCTATGTGGACGGAATCGGAAGAGCGATCTATACCGTAAAGACAGGGTCTGACGGTAAGACCGTGCGAAGCGGAAGAGTGGTGTATGATGCCGCGGGTAGAATGGTTCGTCAGGGACAGGCAGACTGGACCGACTCCAGCGAGCTGGATAATTTCGCTATGCATTTGGAAGAAAAGAATCCTACGAGCTTCGAATACGATGCCATCGGTAGGATCAAGACTTCCACCCTACCTTTGGCGCAGGGAGAAACAAGTCCCACGATTCTTTCCATTACCTACAACGATCCCTATGAAAAGATAGAAATCCATAGTTCAGGAACTAGAAAGCGCAAGGTTACAGACGGTAGAGGGCAAACGCTCTATGTGGAGGATTCGGGAGGGGATGGAATCGTCGCCCAAATCGGATTCTGTTACGATCTCGCGGGAAATCGTACGAAGAAGTCCGACTTGAATGATGGATCTTCCTTGAATTGCAGTAATATTTCCACCGGGATCAACCAAAAAGATATCTCCGGAAAGAACCAAGCCTATTGGGCTTACGACGGATTCGGGAGAGTAAGAGTCCAAAGCGACCCGGATTTCGGAGTAGAAAAGCACGAATACAACTCCTTCGGAGAGGCGGTCAAGACTACGGATGCGATCGGAAGAGTGACCACTCTGGTCTATGATTCCATCGGTCGTATGGTCACGAAGAGAATGCCGGAAGGAGAGATCTATTATACCTATGATTCCCGATCCGGAAGCGAGAATGCTCTCGGCAAACTCGTCCTCGTGGAGGATAGAAACCAGACCAAAACTTTCAGTTATGATAAGTTAGGTAGGGTGAAAAAAGAAACACGCTCCTTCAAGGAAATCCCGCTTAAAAATAGTGACCTGCCATATATTACGGAATATGCATATGACCTTCTCGGAAGGGTGACTAAAATTGATTATCCGGCTCATCCGGTCAATCATTCTCGTCTTAGGGCCTGCTATTCCTATGGGAGTGCAGGGTATATAACTGGCATTTCCGTACAAGTAAATACCAACGGAATCCTTCCAGGGCTTTGTAATAAGACCATCGTAGAGAATATCACATATAATGAGTTCGGACAGACCTCCGCCTTTACTATGGGGAACGGGATAGAAACCAGGTATTATTACGATGAAAAGCTTAGAATGGTCCGTCTGAATTCCTCGGGAGTCGTGGACGGATACAGCGAGACCTTACAAAACGCCGTCTATACCTTTAACAGTAAGAATAACATTACGAGTATTGAAAATACTGGAACTCGATACCAGACTAAGTATGATTTCGCTTACGACGGTCTGAGTCGTCTCACGAATGCCAGCGGATTCTATACGGAACCTGCGGAGACATACACTAAAAAATACCAGCAAAGCTTTGCGTATGCCCTAAACGGAAACCTGAGCGCTAAACGGGTCCATAATCCTGCCGACGGCTCCATTACGGACGAAAGAGTTTATCAATATAATAACCACCAGGCAAGTTATATCGATTCTTCCAAATACGGAAGCGGTACCGTGACCATGGCCTACGATGCCTCGGGGAATATGATCTCCCAGAGGGACAGAGTCTTGGATAAAACCAAGAAAATGGAATATGATTCGGACAACCGACTCATCCGGGTCCGAGACGAAAATAATTATACTGTCGGGCGCTATTGGTACGACGACGGTGGATTCAGGATACACAAAAGCGCTCTCATTCCGGATGGTGCCCAATCCAAACACCAGGAGATTCTTTATCCTAGCAAATTCTACGGACTCGAATACATGGACGAGGAGAATGTTCTCCGATCCATTAATAATATCTACCTAAACGGGGTCCGAATCGCCGCTCTAAACGAAGAAGGAACGGCTGCTTATTATCTCACCGACCAGGTAGACTCCATCTCGCATGTCTTAGATGACCAAGGAAAGACTCTTACTCGGATCCAGAATGATCCGTATGGGGATAGCTTTGTACAGAGAGGCAATCTGAACTTCTCCCCTAAATTTAACTCTCAGGAACTGGACCAAGAGAGTGGTTTTTATTTTTATAATGCACGCTATTATGATGCAAGTATTGCGAGGTTTGTCACCGCGGATTCGATTATCGACGGACAGGAAGACACGCAAGGCTGGAACCGTTATATGTATGTCCGGGGGAATCCGATCCATGCGAAGGATCCGACCGGGCACATAACGATCGAAGGGTTCCTTCCTTCAAGAGTGTCTGAACATCTTAAAAATGGTTTAGGAACAATGAGCGCAGATGCGACTGCGAAAAATTTGGCAACCCCTCATTTAGGTGATTTGATAATTAAGGGAGAGGGAAAAGTCAAGATAGGAATTCTTAAGAGCGGATTATATTTCTTAGATAAAAATGGAATTATTGCGGAAAGAATGACTCCGAAGACAGCAGAAAAGGTCTTAACTTATCTACTGAACAATACTGATAATGAACACGTCGTTAAATATTTAGCTAAGTATCGAATTGCCAAAATTGCCGATATTAGTAAGTATTTGGCGAGGGCGTTTAATAAAGGTGATGAAGTTGCTGAAAGGAAGGCTGCTAAATTGCTTGCCCAAAAAGCGGGAACTAAAGGCGCCGGAAGATTAGCCTTGTTCTTTACTGGAGTTGGAGTTGTTATTAATGCTGCTATCGAAGGGCTTTCTGCCGATGACCTTAATCCAAGACACGAATTAGATGAAGATGAGCGAGAATTTGAGATGTTTGACTATGATGGCGTTGCTAAAGATTCTCATTCTTCTTATATGAAAACTTGGAAAGATGGAGAGGGCGATAAATGGATCGATAAAATGCTTGAAACCAGAAGGAGAGAGCATGGAATTAAGAAAATACAAAAAGATGATGAATGATCCGAGCAGCATAGCCAATGTTTTTTAAGAAAAAGGATGAGCAGATCATCGGGTGGCTTCCCGTGCAGAAGCCGATTTTTGGATTAACGGACTTAGATTCGGTTGGCAAAAATAGTCTACAAGAAGTCGAACGGGAAGTCGAAGGAATTCTCTACGGGACAAGCATCGTTAAGGTCGAGTTCGTTTTAACCGATAGGGAGCGTGTTTTAGCTAAAAATAATACTCCCGTTTATTATTTACGTTTAAGGTTTAGTAATGGGTCAGTTTTTCGCTTAGATTTACAGGATAGATTTTGGTGGAAGTCACGTACAAACGAGCTGTGGGTGAATAATCAAGTATATGAAATTAAACGTCCTAGATATGGTATATTTGCATTTTTAAAGATAAAAATCAAACAAATGCTAGGAATAGAGGAATCAATCACGGACGTGTTAGAAAGGCTTAAAAGTGAAGGTCATGAATTGTAGATGCACGTAATTAGAAGCTTTAATGTTGTTTGGGATAACTGTATATCATAATAAGCCACTGGCCTAGTGAAGATATAAGTAACATATTTAATTTGTTTCTGTGCTAATTTTTCTTTAAATCAAGATTATTAATATTTTGTAAGCGGCTAATCAAGCACAGGTAACTTGTATTGTGGTAAATCCTGACAAGAAAGATCTGTACAGAGCTAGTATTCACCTTACACTTCTCCTGAACGCTCGTTCTAATTTTCTGGTTGGTCGACCTCCAATTCTTTTGTCTTAATCCCTTCGACGAAGACTTGAAATGGAGTTCTTCCATTCATGTTTCTACCTTGATGGGCTCGCTTGTAATTGTGTTCATCAAAGAAGATTTCCAAATCGATCTGCATTTCTTCAATTGACTCGTAGAATTTTGTTCTGCCTGCGATCCTGAAATGCTCATCGAGTAAAGTTCTGTGAAGACGTTCAACGTATCCGTTGCTTTGAGGTCTCCGAACTTTAGTGGTTCGATGTTCTATGTCTTCTAATTGAAGAAATAATTCGAATGGATGTTGATCCTCTCTTCCACAATACTCACGACCATTATCGGTAAGGATTGTCTGGACTTTAACGTTATGTTCTTCGAAGAAAGGATGAACATCGTTGTTAAGAGTTTGTACGGCGGTAACTGGGATCTTGTTATTGAATAGTCTTCCCCATGCGAATCTGCTATGATAATCGATTACGGTTTGCAGATAGACTCTTCCTACACCTTTTAAGGATCCAACCATGAAAGTGTCTATAGATACTAATTCTCCTGTAGAATCAGCCTGTATGTGCCTTTCTCTGTATTCTGGATCGAATTTTTCAAGGAGTCGGATTTGATTTTCGCTGAGAGGGATGATCTTATCTTTGTTATGTTCTTCGAGCCTTAAAAGCCTTTGGTGTTTGGTTACCAGTTTATTTCTTGTCCAAACACCTCTGACTCCACCTGAACTTACTTTAACTCCTTTAAGACTGAGTTGTTGAGCAACCTTCAGGCATCCATGAGTGGGGTGATGTAATGAATACTCTAAGACCTCTTTCTCTATCTCCTCGCTGACTCGATTCGGATGTGGGCCGATTGCTCCAGGTATTCTATCTAAGAGTCCTTCTGCTCCGTAAGTTTGGAAGTTTCTTCGGATTTCGTAAAACTGCTGACGGGAATATCCCATGATCTTACAGGCCTTACTTACATTCTCTAATTCATTCGCAAGCTCTAATGAATTTAGCTTTCTTCTAGTCGCTTTTACTGTTGCATTGGTATTGGTGGTCATCGGTTTTTCCTGATGTGAATAATTTTGTTGTTAAAATCATTTTTCTTTCAGAAGAAGCTGTGGCCACCGGTTTTTAGATGACTGTAAGGCGAATACTAGCTCAGCACAAAAAGTCGGATCGATAAATGCGATAGGGGCTTTCCACTACCGTATATCCGGAAAAGGGGGATCATTTCTTGGCACTCCGCCTTTTAAGCTCCCGGAGAAGGCGATAAGCCATAAATTCGTCGATAACGTTTGCGGACTCACTGAGGGAGCTTTTTCTGGTGACATTCCTGGCGGGCTCAGCAGCCTGTAGGAACTCCCTCATGGAAACCTACTCGGTCCAAAAGATTCTATCCTCCAAGAAAATAGGAAGTTCCTGGCCTCTTCTTGTCGAGACTACCGCAGGTAAATATATCCTGAAACTTTCCGGAACCGGGCAAGGGCAGGGAGTCTTGGTTTCCGAAGTCATCGCCGGAGATCTAGCGGATCGTCTGGAATTGCCTACCCCGAGAAGAATTTTACTCGAGCTGGGGCCGGATCTGATTTCGGAGGACGAGGATCCAGAACTTGTCCGACTTTTGCGGAATAGTATAGGAATAAATCTGGGCTTCGAGTATATACCCTATGCAAAATCCATTTTAGAAGATCCGGAATTTCTAATGGATGATTGGGAATCCTCGAAGGTCCTATGGTTCGATTGGTTGATCGAGAATCCGGATAGAACTCGAACTAATCCGAATATCATCGTCCGGGAAAGGAACTATTGGTTGATAGATCACGGAGCCGCTTTTCCTTTCCAATACAATCTTTCCGGATTAACGGAATATGCTCCGACTCGGCCTTGGCTCCGGGCTAAAGACCATCTATTTTACGATTATGTAAATCGTTTACGGGAAGTGCATATATTAAATGCGGAGAAATTGACTTTCTCTGATTTGGAAATAGTGACCTGGGGAGTTCCCGACGAGTTTTTGCAAGGAAAAGGTTATCGCCTCTCTTACGACGAAATTTCCAGAAAGAAGGAAATGTTCGCCGCCTATCTCTGGAAAAGGATCAAAGGTTTTGTCATAAGCGGATTCTGAGATCCCTAAAACAAATCCTTGATCGCCTGCCAAAGTCTTGCGTATTCTCTTCTTTTTTCCTCTTTGTCTTTTAGTTTAAGTAGGGTCTTGTTGAAACCGTTGGTCCCCTGTATGTGAACACGGTTTTCGTTCAATACCTCTAACTCGTAATAGATTCCGTCCACTTGGTAAGTGTAGTTCAGAATACTGGTGGATTTAAGCGGAATTTCCTTATCCCCTAATATCGCCTTTGCGTTTCGAAAATCCAAAGTGATACATTGGGTTTCCTTAATCATCGGCTCGCAGAATTTTCCCGCAGGAGGCGGAACAGGTTTCATTCCGCATTTTACGAGCAGTAATATTACAAATAAGGAAAACTTCTTCATGTCTTTATTCCTCAATTGGGAGCTTGGTTTTTAACGTGGGATTTTTGGCGATAATCTCCCTTGCTAATTGCAAAAGTTCCTCTTTTCGGTCTCCCGAATTCGGATAGTATTCTTCCAATAGGGCTATCGCTTTAGGAGATAAGTTTTGGTAAAAAAAGATCTTCGCTTCCAGGATCCGAGAGCTTCCGGTCAGAAAATCTTCGTTCGTATTCTTCACTCTTCGTAAAAAAGCCAGGGAAGAGACGTATTGCCCCGCCCTGAATTCGGAAAGCGCGAGTAAGAAGTCCGATTCTCTTGCGGAAAGCAGTAAGGAGCCCGAGATTTCCGTTTGGGACAGAATCTTTCTTAAAAACTCGGTGTTTCCGGAAAGCGCACTTCCTACAAGACAGGTCCAGGCATATCCCGCTTTCAATTCCGGGTTTAGTTTTTCGGGATCTATGGACACGAGTAGTTTGTTCAATGCGGAGCGGCTTAGCTTTTGGCGAATCGCCTCTCCGAAGGCGATCAGATAACGGTTGTCGGTGGACTCGGCAAATTCGGGATCCACTGCCTGGGCCCTTAAAGCTTGTCGATAGGATTCCTCCACGACGGATACATAGGATGCGTCCTGCTCTAAAAATTCTTCGAATCCGGTGTAAGCGATTTTGGAAAGAGTGACCGAATCGAAACGGAAGCCCAATAACAGAAATTCGTAATATCCAGAAAGTGCGGAGTAGTGATAGGAAATTCCTTCTTTAGGATTGGAGGATAGGAAATCCTTGGCCACAGATCGGAACTCCTTGATTTCTCCCTCTCTGGGCTCTCCTTTTACGAGTCCGTCTTGTAGGATCTTTCTCTCTTTTTCGAGTAGAAGCCTTCTATCTCCTGCAAATAGATTTTTGATATCCTGGCGGAAGAAGAACGCGATTCCTCCCAAGGCTAAGGCCAATAGGAAAAATATCAAAGGCTTATAATTCGCTTTTTTTCTATAACTTCTGTGGTGAGCCTGGTAGAGCATGTATCTGACAGATTTTCCCGAAAGCCAAAGTCTTTCACTTATTTTTTAGGATCCGATGCCTTCTCCCGCTTGACTCCCAACCGGCCCTTGGATTCCGTGTTCATATGCCTTATAATTATGATTTTGACGAGGATTACGAAACAGAAGGCGACGAGGATTTCTTAGACGAAGAGGCCGTCACCTTCGTCTGCGAAGATTGCGATCATCGTTGGGAAGGTGACTTCGAAAACTCCTTCGACGGTCCGGAAGGTCATATTTGCTCCATGTGCGGTTCTTCCAACGTAATCGAACTCTAATCTTCCGACGGTATCTCCCCGATTTGCGGGAGAGGTCTAAATCCGTCCTTGCGTTTCTTTTCATTCTTTTTTTCGTATCGAGGTCCTCGTACGGAGTGGACTTCGAAGAAGTATACGAATATTATAAAAAAGGAAATTATAACACTCTGGTTCGGGCTTCCCGCCAGGAGCTTCGATCGGGAGAAGTGGATTATAAGATTCTACTCTTGTATGTGGCTTCGGAGTCCAATTTGGAAGAGATAGATAAGACTCTGACTAGTATCTATTCCCGCACCAAGTCCCAGCCCGCCATCTTCTACAATTCAGTATATCTGTTTTTGGAAAGGGCGCTTGTGCTGGAGGCTTACGAAGCGGGTTCTCGTTGGGGAAAGATTTTCTTGGATAAGGGAGAATCGTCCATCCGGTACGGGGAAGGTGTTTACACTTACGCCTGCATTCTATATTCTTCCCAGGATTACAATTCTTCCCGGGAAATTTTGGAGTACGTGAAATCGGTTCCCCGGGATTCCAAATTAGGCAAACGGATCCGAATCCTGGAGATGAGTTTGGATCGCGTAAAAGAGGGGAAATGAAACCTGTAAAGAAAGGAAAAGGCCTTAGGATTCAAACCGGAGAATTAAAGGGGAGGGCGATCCCTTCCGTAATTACCGGCGAAGGAAAGAGCAATTTCACTCCCGGAATTATTAAGAAATCTTTATTCGATATCCTGGAATCCCTACAACTGCAGGGCCGGCTGGATTTGGGAAATTCGGCATTTATAGATCTGTTTGCCGGATCGGGGCAGATCGGAATCGAATCTTTAAGCCGCGGATTCGCTCGAGCCGTTTTTTTGGAATTGGCTTGGGATAGATACGAAGGCCTCCAGTCCGTTTTGCAAAAATTAGGGAAACCTTATCTTCTTCTCCGTAAGGACGCATTTCGTTTTCATAAAGGCTTCGATATTCCCGAAGCCAATAAGGTTTTCTTTTTGGATCCTCCTTATTCTTTCTGGGAAAAGAAAGCCGCCAAAATCAAGGCTATGGTGGATGACATCGCGGAGAACGAGCCCGGAGTCGCGGCAATCATCGTTCAGGCTCCCTCTGCTCTGGATTGGGAAGAATATTCTCCTCGTTCTTTCGGTAGGAACACTCTGAATGTTCGCATTCTGGTCTGATTTTAAAAAGAATTTCGCTCATTCCTTTCTCTCCGGAAATCCCTGGATTCACACCGGGATTTTCGTGCTTTCTCTTTCTTTAATCTGCCTATTGACGAATACCTCTCTCCATGTAATGGGAGTGGATATCAGCGAATTCGTTTCTCTTTTTTACGGGCTACTTCCGCTCTTGCTGCGGGATGTCACAGGTATTTTAGCTTCTTCTTATGCTTTTTTTCTGGGTGTACTCCTGGTCTCCTTAGGGTCGGAATATCATAACTGGAGAAAGGGGGAGAATCTTTCTCCGAAAAAGATTTATTTTATTCTATTCTTCGTTTTGATTCTTTTATTCGTCCATTCGGTCGCGGAATATCCGCAAGTATACGGTGAATTTTTCTATTATAGGCATTCCTGGGCCTTGGACCTTCTTTATTTTATAACGGATCATCTATCTCCTTGGCTCTCCCGAGCGGTCTTGGCGATTTTTCTTTCCGTTCTGATTCTTAAGGCCTTTCTCCTATTTTGGAAGAATCGACAATATGAGCTCCTAGTTAGATATTTCATTTTTATAATTCTGTTTTATTTTTTTCACAGGTTGGGATCCGCCTGGGGGGTCTTGACTGCCTGTTTTTTTTACTCCCGTAATTTTTCCTTTCGCGATTCAAAAAACGATCTGGTAGTAATTTCGATTTTAGTTATAGGTTTAGGCCTTTCTTTTCTATCTTCTTTCGGAATCAAAAAAAGTGTGGAGAGGGATTTTGCGTTTCCGATCGCTAAGTCTTCCAAAAAGATAAATGTCTTAATTCTATCTGCGGATAGCATCCGTCAGGACCAGCTCGGTTTCGTGAGGGGAGAAGAGGATCTAACCCCGAACATAGATTCTCTCGCTAAGGAATCTATGGTCTTTTGGGACCACCATACCACGATTCCTAGAACCTTTCCTGCCTGGGCGGATCTTCTAAGCGGTAGATATTCCTTCGAACATGGAATCCAGGATATGTTTCCGGATAGAAAGGATAGATCGCTTTTGGGTTCTTCTTTCGCGACCCTTCCCGCGATCTTGGATCATACCCATTCCACTTCGGTGGTATCCTCTTTTGCGGGAGATATTTTTCCCAGGGCGAACTGGGGATTTCGGGAAGTTTACGCTCCGAATTTCAACGCGGAGACTTTAACACAACAGAGGACGATAGAGTCTCAGGTGTTTTTTCTTCCAGTTCTCACGGGTTCTTTTTTCGGAGGAGGGGAATATCAATCCTCCGTTAGATCTCTTCCTACATTGGGCGACGATTCCAGGATTCTTCCGGATTTGTTTTCTAGATTCAAAAAGAAGAATATTCCTTTTTTCAGCGTATTCTTCTCCTCCGTAACTCATTTTCCTTACAGTCCGCCGTATCCGTTTTATAAGCAGGGGACCGATCCGAATTATTACGGTTTTTCTAAATATTTCCGTTTCGTGGATCCGAGCAATTCGGAGCGTCCGGACGAGAAGGAGCAGGAGCAGATCCGCGAGGTATATCGCTCCTCTCTAAAGGCCTTCGACTCTTCCGTGGGAAAGATCCTACAAAATCTGAAGGATCGGGGGCTCTACGAAGAGACTCTCATTATTCTCACATCCGACCACGGAGAATCCCTCTTCGAAGAGGACCATAGTCACGGGCATGGAGAACATTTGAGAGGAGAGGGTGTGACCAAGGTCCCGCTTCTCATCAAGTATCCGAATTCCTCTCCCAAGGCGAGAAGGGGGAACTTCCGGGGAATCACGAGTCATCTGGACATTCTTCCTACAATTCTTTCCATCCTGGAAACGGACCCGGAGTCCCGCCCTAAAGGACCGGGGCGGGATCTAAGCTCTCTAGGTTCCGAGGAATTCTGGAAGCAGGATAGGATGGTTTATTCGGAGACAGGGATCTGGTTTTCGGATAGAGGGGATCATTTCTTCCAGAAGCATCGGATTCGTTATCCGAATATCTTGGAATTGCATACAATCGATCCGGAGGACGGAAATAGCGTGACCGTTTCGGATCCTTATGCTAAGGAAACGGTCTTATTTTCCAAACATAGAATGGTCCAGAACGGAGCCCGTAAGTTGATTTACGTTCCTTCTCCCGACGGAGTTCGATATTTCTGTTACGACCGTAAGAGGGACCCCTGGAATACGAATCCTCTACCGGTCGCGATTTGTTCGGACTTAAGATCGGAGCTGGATAGAATTCTACTCGGATCAGGATATTGGAAAAAAGCCGGAGAATATTTCGTTCCTAAAGCCGAGGATTGAACCGGAGGGAGGGATTCCTCTCCGAGTCGATTCCCGAAAAAAAAGGCCTCCTCCCCTGTAGAGTTCCTACATCTTCGCCTGGAAAGGCTTGAAGTACAGGCTAGATTAAAAATCCTGGAATTCGTATGCCGAAAAGGGAAGATATCCGATCCGTTCTTATCTTGGGATCCGGGCCGATCGTCATCGGCCAAGCCTGCGAATTCGATTATTCCGGCACCCAAGCCGCAAAAGCTCTCCGAGAAAAAGGAATTCGGGTCATTCTTCTCAATTCCAATCCTGCCACGATCATGACGGATCCGGACCTTGCGGAGGCCACGTATGTGGAACCCCTAACGGTCTCAGTAGTCCAAAAGATCCTGGAAAAGGAAAAACCGGACGCAATTCTTCCCACAGTCGGAGGCCAGACCGCCTTGAATTTGGCGATGGCCTGTCATAACGCCGGATTATTAGAAAAGTATAATGTAGAATTGATCGGCGCAAAAGTGGACGCCATCAAGAAGGCCGAGGATCGGGAATTATTCAAACGGGCCATGGAAAAAATCGGGGTTAGCGTTCCTCGTTCCGGACTCGCGAATAACCTAAAAGAAGCCGCCGAAATCAAGTCCAAGATCGGACTTCCTCTGATCGTCAGACCCGCATTCACTCTGGGCGGGACCGGAGGAGGTATCGCTTACGACGAGGAAACCTTCGACGAGGTGGTAGGCAAGGGGCTCAAGGCGTCTCCTATCAGCCAGGTTCTCCTGGAAGAATCCGTTCTGGGCTGGAAAGAATTCGAACTCGAGGTCATGAGAGACCTTGCGGATAACGTAGTCATCATCTGTTCCATCGAGAATATAGATCCGATGGGAGTCCATACCGGCGATTCCATCACCGTCGCTCCCCAGCAGACTCTCTCGGATAAGGAATACCAGAATCTTAGGGACATGTCCATTAAGATCATCCGCGAGATCGGAGTGGAGACCGGCGGATCCAATATCCAATTCGCGGTAAATCCCGCGAACGGAGACGTGATCGTAATCGAGATGAATCCGAGAGTATCCCGTTCTTCCGCTCTTGCTTCCAAGGCGACCGGGTTTCCTATCGCCAAGATTGCGGCTCTTCTCTCCATCGGGTACACGTTGGACGAAATTAAAAACGATATAACCCGTGTCACTCCGGCTTCCTTCGAGCCTTCCATAGATTACGTAGTGACCAAGATCCCCAGATTCGCTTTCGAGAAATTTCCCGGAGCTGATGATACTCTCGGGGTCCAGATGAAAGCGGTCGGAGAGGCCATGGCCATCGGGAGAACTTTCAAGGAAAGTTTCCAAAAAGCGATGCGTTCCTTGGAAATCGATCGCTTCGGTTTCGGTTCGGACGGAAACTTCGCGGAACTCGTGGAGTTTCATTCCTTATCCTCTCCTCAGAGAAAGGAAAAAATCGATGCATTCCTACGCAGACCCAACGACAAGAGAATCTTCTACGTTAAAAAAGCGTTAGAAGAAGGTTATACGATCGAAAGGATCCACGAGTTATCCAAAATAGATCCTTGGTTCCTGTATCAATTTGAAGATATTCAAAAGCTCGAAAAAGAATATTCCGAAAAAGGGAACGTGATACTCGGCAAGATGAAAAAGGCCGGTTTTGCAAACCGACAATTGGCCTTCCTCTCCCGAAAATCCGAAGTCGAAAAGATTCTGTCCTCTTCTCATACTCCCGACAAGAAGAAAGCGGAGATCGGATCCATCCTAAAAAGGGAAGAATTGGCTATCGAAGAGAGTCTGAAGACTTCCAAGATTGAACCTGTCTACAAAAGGATCGACACTTGCGCCGGTGAATTCGAGGCCTATACTCCTTATTTCTACTCTTCCTATGACGAGGAGGACGAGACCAATGTCACTCAAACTAAATCCGTTATCATCTTAGGCGGAGGTCCGAATCGGATCGGACAAGGGATAGAATTCGATTATTGTTGCTGCCACGCGTCCTTCGCTCTCCAGGATCTGGGAGTGGAATCCATCATGGTCAATTCCAATCCGGAGACTGTTTCCACGGACTACGATACCTCGGATCGTCTCTATTTCGAGCCCTTGACTCTGGAGGATGTGATCCAGATCTATCGAAAGGAAAAACCCAACGGTGTCATCATACAGTTCGGAGGCCAAACCCCTTTGAAGCTTGCCAAGGATTTGGAAAGCAGGGGAGTCCCCATTTTAGGGACGAGTCCCGACTCCATAGACCGTGCTGAGGATAGAAAACGATTCTCAGAAGTATTAGAAAAACTGAAATTGCTTTCTCCTAAGAACGGAATTGCGACCTCCATGGAGGAAGCCCGTAAGATCGCGGCTTTCATCACCTATCCGGTTCTAGTTCGCCCCAGTTATGTTCTGGGAGGAAGGGCCATGCTCATCATCAGCGAAGAGAAGGAGCTGGATAAATACATGGAGAAGGCGGAGGAAATCTCGGAAGACAGACCTCTGCTTATCGATTCCTTTTTGGAAGATGCGATAGAAGTGGATGTGGACGCTCTCTCCGATGGAAAAGACGTATTCATAGCCGGAATCATGGAGCATATCGAAGAAGCAGGGATCCATTCCGGAGATTCCGCTTGTATGCTACCTCCCCAGTCCTTATCCAAAAAAGTTTTGGACGAGATTCGGTCCGCTACCCAAGCTCTTGCCTTGGAGTTGCAAGTCAAGGGACTTATCAATATACAATATGCGGTTAAGGACGAGATCCTTTACGTAATCGAAGTAAACCCGAGAGCCTCCAGAACCGTTCCGTTCGTTTCCAAGGCGCTCGGACATCCTATCGTGAAATATGCGACGCGTATCATGATGGGAGAACCTCTAAAAAGCCTTCCTTTACCTAAGGAGATGTCCTTCTCCACAGTGAACGTGAAGGAGGCCGTGTTACCTTTTAATAAGTTCCCGGGAGTGGATACCATACTCGGGCCCGAAATGAGATCCACTGGAGAGGTGATGGGGATTGCGGACACCGCAGGTGAGGCCTTTCTTAAGTCCCAGTACATGGCGGGAGAAGAATTGCCTTCCCAAGGAACCGTATTCGTATCGGTGAACGACAAAGATAAGAAGGAACTCCTAAAATACATCAAGGACCTGTCGGGACTCGGATTCAATCTGATCGCTACCGAAGGAACTCATAAGTTCCTGTCCGAGAACGGAATCCTATCCTCTAAGATCAATAAGGTATACGATAATCAATTTCCTACCGCATTGGATTATATCCGGGAGAATAAGATCCATCTCATTCTCAACACTCCTTTGAGTAGAGTGACCCGAGACGATAGCTTTGCGATCCGCCAAGCAGCCATTCGATATAAGATTCCTTGTTTGACCACGGCGAATGCCGCGAAGGCACTAATCAAGGGAATGATGGAGATGACGGACAAAGGATTCACGATCCGTTCTCTCCAGGAAATCCATTCCAAATAGTCGATTTAGAGTCTATTCTATAGTTCCGCCCAGACTCGTACAATCTGCGGTAGCCGTACTCAAATCCCATGGCGTCGAGCCTGTGCCGAAATACGCCTTTCGGATGGAATATCCGCCGATATAGCAAGTGGCGATTCTCGCATTCGCGCAAAAAGACACTTTCAGAGAAGAAGGAGCGTATAACGCGCAGAGTTTGTTCGCAGGCATGGTTCGATCCACGCTCCAGTCTAAGCAACTGGATGTATCCGGAGAATCGCAAGAGGCTTGGTTCGGAGCATAATCTATGATGGGAGTCGGGTTGTCGCAACACCCGGGAGAATCGTTAGGTAGTGGAGCGGACAGATAGAAGAGGAAAAACGTTAGAGCGACAACTAGGGAGCCTGCGTTGAATAGCGTATTTCGTTTCATAAAGCGGAATAATCCCCTTCTAAAACATTTTGGCAGTGTTGGGAAGAGCCCGAAGCATCCCAAGAATTCCCATAGTAATATTTGACGCTTAAGCTCGTTCCTTTGCCCAATAGGGAGCATTCGTAGAGTTTTCCCGTCCGGTCGCAGGTATTTCCGTTTTGATAAGTCCCGCCTTGGAATTGGCAAATATTTTTGTGATCCGCTTCCGAAACGGTATTTTGGTATTCTATACAATCGTTTTGCAGAGTGCAGGAGCCTGAAAAAACCGGAGGAGGCGGGTAGAGTCCTTGGTAGATAAGATAATTCAGAAGATTGACTTCGGGAATGGCGCAAGGATCGAAATTGCAATCACAACCTCTAAACAAGGAGCCCAGAAGTAGAAGCGAGAAAAGATATAATTTCATCCGAATGATTCCTAACGCAAAATCGGAATGCGTTATCCAAAGTGGAACCATTGAGAATAGTTCTGCCTATCTTTTTTCGGGTTTCGCGATGGAAAACGCTTCCGAATCCGATTTCTTTAAGGAATTTAATTTTACAATTTCATTATAAATGAAACAGTGCAGGTGTTTTCAAACGGTTTCCTGAAAAATAGTTATGGGAGTGCGATATTTATATCTCAATTGGGATATGGATTCTTCATTTGTAATATTTTATTCTTATTCGGAATGCGGAATATGCGGGTTTGCATCTCAATAAGAAGGCGCAGCGTGTTTGCCGGAAACTCGGATAGAATTCTGAATAAGCGGTATCTTTGGGCGATGATGAGAGGGCGCTTGGCGTAACATGAATTCTCGCCGTTTTTTAGTTCCTACATCTTGGCCATGCGCAAGGGGACCCAGAAATTTGCTTCAATTAAATTATATTGAGACTCAAAATCAATTGACTTTGGAAATACCGGACTAAAATGACTGAAAACGAGGTAATTATCATATGGAAGAATACTGCCGCCCGATTCGCATTTCCGAAAGAGCCCATTTCGTCGTGGATCTTTGCGCCAATTGCGGGCACGTGCATCTGCATTTTGAAAATGGATCCCTAAAAATGGATCTCCAGAAACTGGACGATTTGCACAAGACGATCCAAGAAGCCCATTCCTGGATTCTGGAAGAGATGGCCGGGTTCAATTAAGGTCGAATCATTCTCCTGGATCATTCTTAATACGACATAATCAAACAAAGGAAGAAGATAATCTTTTAAGTATATCAAGGAATCCACGGATCTTTCGATCCTTATACTGCAAGGGGCAAGTTATGCAGATTCGAACGGAAGGACCAAACAGAGAAGAGGCGATACAGATCGCTTCGGAGAATAAGACTTCGCAACTTTCCGAAAAGGCAGCCCCGTCTTCCGGACCGAATTTTATGGATCTGATGAAATCCATCCAACTGCGTTCTCAGAAAGCGTTGGAGGAAGGTCAAAAGACTCCGGAAGTTCGGATCGAACGTAATGAGGAGAAGGAAGAGGTCAGAGAGCCCGAGCTATTCTCCGAAGTGGAAGAGAAAGAAGAAGAAATCGTAGAAGAAGATTCCGAAACGGAGGCCGACGATAAGGTTTCCTTTCTTGAGAAAAAAAAGATCCAGAACGGAGAATTCTCCGACGAGGAAGATCTGGAATGGGAAGAATTAGACCCCGAGTCTCCTTTCGCAATTCAGATGACTTCCTTTTTGGCCAATCTAGAACCTAAGAATGAAAAGGAAGCACTTCCCAAGAATAAGGAAGAAGCCGCGCCGGTTCAAAAAATCGTAAAGCAATCCAAACAAGAAACGACTCTGCAAACCGAGAAAGAGGAAATCCACTCTTCGCATTCCAAACCGTCGTTCGAAACGGAAAAGCGTCCCCTAAAGGAGAATAAAAAGTCTCCCGAGAAGGAAAGTCTGGAAGAAGGTCTTAAAAATCTGGAGGAAGTTCGTAAATTCTCCAAACCGGCTAACGAAGAGAAGGCGCAAGCGGCATTAAAGGAAATTCATAAAGAAAACATAATACCCGAATCCGAAAACTGGAAGATTACAAGAGAGAAGAAGCAGGAATCTTTTTCTCAGATCTCCAAGGCTCAGGTTTCCAAGGTAGCTTCCGCGGACGAATCCAAAGGCGATACTTCCGGGAAAGGAGCCCAGAACCAGGAATTCTCCCAGAGACAGGGCCAGGAGACCACTTTGACTCTTTTGAAAGCCGGGATGGGGATCCAGGAAAAATCTACAGAGATTTCCAATTCTTCCAATGCTCGCGCCAAGTCGAACTCAACTCCTTTGGCGGATCGTTCCGCGATGAAGGAGAATTTTCAGAGACTCGTTCAATCCGCGAAATTGAATATAGTGGAGAACGGTAGATCGGAAGCGACTCTTCGTTTGAATCCGAGAGAACTGGGCCGAGTTTCCCTACGCATCAGCGTGGAAGAGGATCGTGTCCAAGGAAAGATCGTAGTAGAGTCGGATCAAGTTCGTCGTCTCTTCGCCGGAGATCTGGAGCAATTAAAGAAGGATTTTAAGGACCAAGGATTGCAATTGGAATCCTTGAGCATAGAAGTCGAGGATTCGATGCAATTTTCCTGGAACGGATCCGGTTCGGACCGTGCCAACGATTCGGAAGGATTTTCAGAGGGAGTCTCTTCTTCCGTTTCTTCCTCTTCAGGCTCGCAAGTTTCCGAACTTGACTCTATAGAAATTTCGGAATCCGCCGAAAAGAATACGGAAAGACGCTTAAACGTTTTGGTGTAAGGAGAGAGTAATGCCTGACGCAAACGCCGTTTCCAACGAAGCCACCCGTACTCGTTATCTCGAAGGAGACAGAAGCTATAATTTAAAGAACCACTTCGAGAAATTGGAGAAGGAAGAAAAAAGCGGTCTCCAAGGAATCGAAATACGTTCCACCGCGAAAGCATTAGGAAAAGATGATTTTCTTAAGCTTTTAATCACGCAATTATCTTCTCAGGATCCTACGAATCCGGTCAAGGATCAGGACTTCATCGCGCAGATGGCGCAATTCTCCTCTTTGGAACAAATGAATAATATCTCCCAGGGAATTGGAAAAATGACGAACCGCCAGAGTTTCTCCCTGGTAGGAAAGATCGTATCCGGTCCGGACTTCGTGACGGGAGAGAACGTCGTAGGAATGGCGGGAGCGCTGTTTTTCGACGGAGAAGGTAAATCTTTCGTGCGTGTGAACGGAAGAACGGTGGAGATCGATGCGATTACTCTGATCACCGATCCGAGCGTATTGAATCAACCCGAGCCCGGGCAGAATGCGGGAACTTCTACAGCAGCTCCTAAGGGACAGCAGGCAGAGGGGAATCCGATGCCCGGTAGTCAATTGAAAGACGCAACGGCAAATTCTTCTCAGGAAACGACAGGCTTCGAAGAAGCAAATACAGGTGCCCCGGGCTGGAGTTTTCCGGGCAAACCAAACGATAGCAATTATTAATCAAATAGAAAGGTTCGAGGTAAAAGCGCCATGATGAGATCTCTTTATTCGGGAGTTTCCGGTCTGAAAAACCACCAGGTTAGGATGGATGTGATCGGTAACAATATTTCCAACGTTAACACCCACGGTTTCAAAACGGAAAGGGTTACTTTCCAGGATATGATTTCCCAGGAATTGCGCGGAGCTTCCGAGCCTAAGGAAAATATCGGAGGGGTAAACCCGCAACAAGTTGGTCTGGGAGCGTTGATCGCCGCGATCGATAAGATCATGACCCAAGGCGCATTGCAAACCACCGGAAAAAACACCGACGTTGCGATTTCCGGAGAAGGCTTCTTCATAGTGAAGGACGGAGATAAGCAATTTTATACGAGAGCGGGTGCTTTCAACCTGGATAAGAACGGATACTACGTGAATCCTGCGAACGGACTAAAGGTCCAAGGTTGGAATTCCCGTCTGGACGAGAAGGGAAACAAATACATCAACTCGTCCGCATCCGTTGAGGATATTATTATTCCTGTATATTCTAAAGAACCGGCAAAGGCAACTTCCAAAATCGATTTCAGATCCAACCTGAATTCCTCCGCCGCTGCCGTTCCTCCCGACGCAACTCAGGAAGAGATCACCGCCATGATCAACGATCCGGATCCTAAGGCGAGAAGGGGACACGTCACTACTATTAAAGTATTCGACGATCAGGGAGAACAAAGGGAATTCAAAATGGAATTCTATAAGGTTCGCGAGAATACTTGGAAGGCCCGCGTTTCTTTGACTGACGCGACTCAACTTTCCGTGGATGTTGCGGGAACCGGCGGACAGAATACCCAGGTACCGGGCCTGACCGAATTGGAGTTCGGATTTACCCCCGACGGTAAAATCGTCTACGTATCCGACGGAACCGATATGATGAATACCGGTAAACTCAACGCGAAAGTTTCCTTCAAGATTCCGGGAAATCCTCAGACGCAGAGCTTCGACCTTTCCTTGGGAGAGGCCGGAATGGTGGACGGTATCACTCAATTCTCCTCCGATTTTACTACGAAAGCGGTTAAGCAGGACGGATACACGATGGGATATCTGGAGTCCTTCTCCATAGACAATTCCGGAACGATTACCGGCGTTTATTCCAACGGTATCAAACAACCTCTCGCTAGAATTGCAACCGCTGTATTCAATAACCCGGCCGGTTTGGATAAGGCGGGGGACACTATGTTCGCATTTTCCAATAACTCCGGAGAACCGATGATCGGAGAAGCGGGCGTTGCGGGTAGAGGTAAAATCAACGCGGGTCTTTTGGAAATGTCTAACGTGGACTTGTCCGACCAGTTTACGGATATGATCGTAACTCAGAGAGGTTTCCAAGCCAACTCGAGAACGATCACCACCACGGACCAGATGCTCCAGGAAGTTCTGGGTCTCAAGCGCTAATAACTAAGACAATCTCCTAACGTTTTGGAAGCGCTCTCGGGAATTTTCCCGGAGCGCTTTTTCTTTTTTAGGAGCTTCGGGAGACCGAGGTCTAATGTTAGGATCTTAAACTCCCCAGGGAAAATTACAATCTACGAATTCATTTACAAGAACTCGAAACTGGAGAATGTGACTGTAACGTTCGTCGTAAATCGTCCGAACGCATGCGGATCTAAGGGAAGCGAAAATACAAAGAACTTAAGGGTTCTCGATACCATGGAGAATCCTAGGAGATCCGAATTCCGTGAAAAGAAAAAGAAAAAACGCCTTGGCATCCTCCAAGGGAACGAACTCCGGCTGGCTCCGCGAGATTCAAAGTTTTAATCATGAATTATTCAGAAACTGGAACGATGAGGAGTCGACCGCATTCGCGGAAAACTGCGAATCCAAAAATTTTCCAAGCAGCTCCGTAATCATAGAACCTGCAAAAAAATCCGATTGGTTGTATTTTCTTTTGGAGGGGAACTGCGAGGAATTCGCCTCTTCCGAAGCGGCGGATCGACTCATTATGCGAAATCTTTCCACTCCGTCCCATTTCGGAGAAGCGGGTTTTTTCGGATGGAGCGAAGGAAGATTCGGTATCCGATCTCTAAGCGCGATTCGGACGGTACGCATTTCCAAAAAGAATTGGGAGAAATGGCAAAGTAAATTTCCTCGAGCGGCGTCTTCCTTTCATAACAGAATAGAAACTAAACGTTATTTTAGGATGGCTTCTTACAAGCCTGATTCCCGCGAGGTTCTGGGTTTTATCTCGAATTTGGAGCTCTTATTTCATATCGATCGTAAGAAACTCTCCGGCCTGGCTCCTCATTTGCAGTGGCTTTATGTTCCCGGCGGGGAGAGATTGATTCGACAAGGAGATCCGGGAAATTCGTTATATATCATTCTTTCCGGTCGTTTCAGATTCAGCTTGGAGGACGAACACGGAAATATTATCGGAGAAGGAGAATTCGGTAAAGGCGATATTATAGGGGAGATGTCCCTTTTGACGGGCGAACCTAGGTCCGCATCCGTATATGCCGTCAGATCGGGGCAGGTCATTCGAATCTCCAGGGACGGATTCCGCGATTTCATTTCAAGGTCTCCGGAAGCCTTGTTTACGATCACCGAAACGATCGCAAGAAGATTAGGAGAGCGCAATAAACAGACCCATAGGTCCGGTAGAAAAGTGCATACGATCGCACTCGTGCCCGTTACCGAAGGATTTCCTCTTAAGGACTTTTCCAAAGAACTTTCAAAATCTTTAAAATACTTCGATTCTACCCAGCTTGTAAACGAGGAAAAACTGGGTAGATTCATAAAGAGTACCGTTTCATCCAAAAGGAACGGAAATCGATTCGGCATCCCGGATTTACTGGCATGGTTTTCCGGATTGGAAAAGGAATTCGATAAGGTACTTTTCGAAGTTGAAACCGAAGGAGACCCGTTGTGGGTGGAGACGAGTCTTAGACAAGCGGATCGGATTCTACTCCTCGCCGAGCCGGATAAGCCGATTTCCGAGGACTCTTACGCCTGGAATCTGATCCGGGGCGCCAGTATGTCGGAAACGATTAAAGAATCCGTAATATACTTGGAGGATTCCTATTCCAGATGGGCGGAATTGGAGAATATGTTGGAACTCCTACCCGGGCAGAAGCATTTGGTCCGAAAGAATCGCCCCGGAGAATTCGATCGAGTCGCTAGAAGAATGGAAGGTAAGGCGGTAGGAGTCGCTCTTGCAGGAGGAGGAGCCAAAGGGTTCGCCCATTTGGGAGTACTCCGAGCCTTGAGCGAGTCGGGGATTCCAGTGGATATCCTAGGAGGTACGAGTTCCGGTTCGATAATGGCGGGACTTTTCGCTATGGGATACGATTTCGAAGAGTCTCTCAGATTGATACGGGAAGTTTGGATCGAGGCTAAACTCACTCGGGATTATACTTTGCCTTTCGTTTCTCTCTTAAGAGGTGCGAAATATTCCAAGGCTATTCGGGAATTCTTCGGGAATCGGAAAATCGAGACCCTTTGGATTCCTTATCTCGCAGTCGCCTGCGATCTCACTCATTCGCGTCCTAAGATCTTTGATCGAGGAGAATTATGGAAAGCCATTCGCGCGAGTACTTCCCTACCGGGGATTTTTCCTCCGTTTTATAACGAAGGGGCTCTCTATGTGGACGGGGGACTCTGGGACAATTTGCCCGGCTCTCTAGTAAGGGAAAGGGGAGCGGATATCTTAATCTCAGTGGATTTGGGAACTGGATCCCAGCCGAATAAGGACCAGACTTACGGATCTTTGGTGGAAAATAAGCAGCCTGGTGAGGGACCCTCTTCCCTCCAATTGATCGGAAATCGTTTCCTATCTAAAGAGCAGAGATATTCCTATCCGAATATCGGGGAATTATTCATGCGATCCCTTCTTCTTTCCAGTAGAAATAACCTACTCCATACTAAGGAAGTCTCGGATATTTTCGTGGAGCTTCCTGTCCGGGATTTTTCCACTTTCGATTGGGACGAATACAGAAGGTTATACGAGATCGGTTTCGAGCATTCCCAATCCAGAGTTAAGGAATGGTCCAGGATCGTTAAGGAGAAGGTTTACTCGGATAAGAAGACTGTCTGATTCCGATAAATAATCCGATTGGATTATTATCATATTAGAATTAGCCGATACGATAAATAGAATGTAGGATATCCGACAAGGGACCGAATCATTTTATCGGGTTCATTCGTCGATTAACCGGAGCATATGAGGGGTTCGGTTTTTGGGTATGATCGGAACGGCCAAAAAACTCCTTTTCACGATTTCGGAAAAAAACTAGGATGGACCGAAGGAATGGAATCCAAATTTAAGCAGTATATCGTGACGGATTCCAAAAACTTGGGACCTAGGTTATCGGCTCTCTTTACTAAGATGCAGCCGGAACTTCTAGGCCTGCAGGACTTTTTCGACTACCCCGAAATCAGGGATTCTCCTCAGTTCGTCAACATAGTCTTTTATATAAACGATACCAGCCTCGAAGCGGAGAATCGACGCATCCGGGAGCAATTGCGCTTGAACCCTTTGATCTTGGGTCGTTTTATTCTGAATGCGGATCTAGGTTACGAGGGATTCAAGAAGACCGAAATCGAGGACGATTTGATTTTCGGTATCCTACCCGAAAATACTACGGACCTGCATCTCTCTAAGAGTTTTGCCAACGCATTTCTGCATCTTCAGATGATCACGGATCAGTTCGATCTTCTACATAAGATCAATACGGCGAAATACGAGATCAATCGATTGACCCGTATAGGCATCAGTCTTGCCAACGAAAAGGACTTCGATAAACTGCTAAGAGAAATCCTTTATAGCGCGAGGGAAATTTCCAACGCGGATTCAGGATCCTTATACCTGGTAGAGCAGGACGATATTGGGTTCATTAAGAATCTGAGATTTAAGATATCCGCTTTGAGTATAGATAGCGAGGAGTTCATTCTCCCGATCAATAAGTCGAGTATCGCCGGTTACGTAGCGGAGACCGGTAAGGTTTTGAATATTCCGGACGTTCATAATCTACCGGAAGGTTCCGAATTTTCTTTTAACGGAAGTTTCGATATTCTCTCCAGCTATTATTCCAAGTCTATGCTTGTGGTTCCCATGAAGGGGCATAGAGGGGATGTTGTGGGAGTACTGCAACTCATCAATCGTAAGAGGAATTTCAGCCAGAAATTATCGATAGAGCAGATGAAAGGAGAGGAGGTCCAACCTTTCGACGATTATTCCGCGCAGTTGGTATTGGGAGTGGCGGGGCAGGCTGCGGTCGCCATTCAAAATAACTATCTACTTAGGGAAATCGAAACCCTATTCGAAGGATTCGTGACCGCCTCCGTAAACGCGATCGAGGCTAGGGATCCGACCACGAGCGGTCATTCCTTCCGAGTAGCCCAATTGACTGTCGGGTTAGCCGAGACTCTCGATCGAGCCGATTTCGGTAAATACAAGGATTTAAGATTCTCCAAGGAACAAATCAAGGAAATACGTTATGCTTCCTTGTTGCACGACTTCGGAAAAGTCGGGGTAAGGGAAAAGGTACTCGTTAAGGCTAAAAAGCTGGAGGACCTGGAAGTCGATTTGATCGACTGGAGGTTTAGGTATTTAAAGAAAGACTTCGAGACGAAATTCGCCCATAGAAAGGTGGATTATCTTAAAAAACACGGAACTGTCGGATACGTCGATTTCGAGAAGGCCTTGGAATTCGAGTTTTCCGAAGAATGCAAGCGTCTGAACTCCATGTTCCAGATCATCAGCCAATCCAACGAGCCTTCGATTCTGGAAGAAGCCAATTCCCAATTTCTGGAAGAAATCGCGAAGATGCAATATACTACGACGGAAGGGGAGAGTTTGGATCTTATCTCTCCATACGAATTTAAATTTCTTACGATTAAGAAAGGTTCTTTGGATTTCGAGGAAAGAAAGGAAATCGAGTCCCATGTGGAGCATACGTTTCAATTCTTGAGTAAGATCCCTTGGACTAACGACCTGAAGATGGTTCCTACGATCGCGCACGCTCACCATGAAAAATTGAACGGTACCGGTTATCCTCGGGGACTCGCGGGAGAAGATATTCCGATCCAATCCCGTATTATGACGATCAGCGATATCTTCGACGCTTTGACCGATCAGGATCGCCCTTATAAAAAGGCGGTCCCTTTAGAAAGGGCTTTGGACATTCTCGAGATGGAAGCGAAAGAAAACCATCTGGACGGGGATCTCTTGAAAGTCTTTAAGGAAGCGAAGATCTGGGAAAAATTGAATCACCAGGGTCAGATTCCTAAATAATAAATTTTTGATATACTTTTTCGAATAAGACCCTCCTTTTAATCAAAAAACTGGTGCGTAGTTTCGCGGACCGAAAGTCTCCGTATCAAGCCTTGAGAAAACTCATCGTCTCTCGGAGTCGCTTTGCTATTTCTACAAGACTCGTGGCACTACTCGCGATCTCTTCCGAGTTAGCAGCACTATTCTGAACGGTGACCGAAATATTAGATACAGCGTTTGCCGTCTCAGAGATCGCAACTTTTTGTTCTCTGACCGAGACCCGAATTTCTTCCGACTTGGAATCCACTTCCTGTACCGCTCCTCGTATTTTTTCCTTCTTCTCCTGTTGGCGTTTCATGATACCCGCAATATTATCGCTGGAATCCTTAACGAACTGTAGGCCTTCGGAAATTCCGGCATAGACTTTTACGGAATGATCCACGAATCCTTGCCCGGATTGGATTTCCAAATTGCTGGTCCGGATCAAATCTTCTATCGTCTTTGCGCTTTGATCCGTTTGTTCCGCGAGTCTGGTGATTTCGCTTGCCACCACCGCAAAGCCCCTGCCGTGCTCTCCGGCTCTAGCCGCTTCGATCGCGGCATTCAAGGCCAAGAGGTTCACTTTTTCGGAGATCTCTTTGATGATTGCCGTAATGGATTGCATTTCCTCGGAACTATTTTCGATTTTCGCCATGCTTTCGGAAAGGTTGCCCATCGTATCCCTTCCTGCTGCGACCTTGGAATGCATTTCGGAAATTCTTCCCAGAGAGATTTTTGCGGCTTCTCCCACTTCTCCGATCAATCCGTCCAATTCTCTCATTTCGATGGAGAACGATGCGATCAGTTCGTATTGAGATTCCGCATTACGTGTTACTTGGGTCATTCCCGCACTGATTTCTTCCACCGATGCGGAGATTTCCTCCACGGACGCCGATTCGGATTGGGCGTTTGCGGATAGATGGTCGCTGGATTTGGAAAGTTGCTCCGAAGATTCCAGAAGATTCTCCGAAAATACTAAAATCGTGGAAAGCATGGATTTGACTTTGATTTGGAAATCCCGGAACGCTATGAGAAGAAGGTGCATCTCGTCCTTCTTTTGGGCGTCCTCCTCCACCTGAATGGGATTGCTGAAGTCCGCGTTTAAAATGGAATTCGTGACCAGCTTTAGCCCTCGGATCAGACGGACGGAAAAAACGATCGCGATGAATAGAATATACGCTATGGAAAATGTGGATAATAACACGAAGCCTACGGAACTTGCTTTGTATTCGATTTCGGCGTTTTCGGAAATCTCTTCCGTGATATGAATCTGAAGTTGTATCAGTTTTTCAATTTTCTCGGTTACAGGATCGATCCTAGGATACAATGATTTAGAGGCGAATTGAGAAAGCGCCTCTCTATCCTGGGCCTTCATGATATTCTTGGCCTCTACGATTACTTGGTCCGCTCCCTGAAACAAGGGCTCCAATTCTCCTATGATTTGCACTTCCTCTTCTACCAGATGGGTTTCCTTATAGGTTTTCCAGGAATCTCGGATTTTCAAGTCCGCAGTATCCAAACTCTTGATACCTTCTTCGAAATTCAATTCTCCGCTTTTGGTCTTATGGATACAGTCTACGATAAAAATGGCATAATTATCAGAAATTTGTTTCAGAAGTTTGAGGGGAACCAAACGGTCGTTGTGGATATTGGTGATATCCGTGATCCGAGCCTTATTACTTATGAAGGCGAGAAATACGAGTAGGCTAATCGGAAGAATGACGGATCCGAAAAGCAGGGTGAGTTTGGTACGGATCCCCAATCTCTCCAAAAGATTGATTATTTTGTTCATCGTCGTTTCCTTAAAGGCTCTTTTCCAAGAATAGAAAATAGAGAATCGAGCTTTACGAAGGGACGTATCTTGGGCGCCGGCATGACAAAAGTCAAGCCGGATCGGCGGACCTTTAGGGGAAGAAGCCTCAAAAAAAAACGAGGCAAGAGAAAGAGACTTAATTTAGGGTTCTTCTTTGGCCCAGTCGCTTACTAATTTCAGAAAATGCTGTCCTCTCTCTTCGAAGTTCTTGTACTGATCGAAGCTTGCGCAGGCCGGAGAGAAAACGATCGACGAGATTCTCGCTCTCCCTGTTCGAACCGCATTCTTCAATAGATTAAAGCCTTCTTCCAAATTTTCCGCGGTCAAAAGTCTATTTCCGAGAACCGGAGAAATTTCCGAAGTCCATTTTTCGCGGGCTTCTCCTATAAGTAATACCCAACCGATTCCGGAAGCGAGAAAATCCTTTAAGGGCTCTAGAGGTTCCTCTTTAGGTCTTCCTCCCAAAATCAGAAGGGTATTCTTTTTATCCTTCCATCCGTTCAGTCCCGCAAGCATACTATGCAGATTCGTGGATTTGGAATCGTTGATAAAATCGATCCCTGCCGCTTTCCCGGCATCCTGAAAACGGTGAGGTAGTCCTTTAAAGCCGGAGATTAAAGATTGGATCCTTTCCGGATTCGCTCCGATCGCTTCCGCGGCTAAGATGGAAGCGGCGAGATTCTCCAGATTATGGCTGCCTTTTAGCGGAAAACTCCGGGTATCGTATTCGTATTTAGAAGTTCGTATCCCGGTCCCGTCCTCCGAAATTCTCGCATCCGCTCCCTCTACTTTTCCGAAAGTCAAAATTTTGCAATTCCAGCCGAGAGATGAAATTCTCTCTTTATAGAGCTTAATGCTAGTCACGAGAGTATGAGAAGAATTTTCCGAGTCCACGATCCTAGTCTTCGCCGAGAAATAATTGTCCATATTCTTATGGCGTTCGAGATGGTCGGAGGCCAGATTTAATATTACGGATACGTTAAGTTTTAAAGGACCGGAATCTTCCAGTTGGTAGCTGGAGAGTTCCAAGACGGCGAGAGGAATGGGACGAAAACAAAAATCGCTGAACGCTAGGCCGATATTTCCCCCAGCCAGGGATCCGGGAAAATCCGCCGAAACCAAATGACAGGTGAGCGCCGTAGTCGTGGATTTTCCGTCCGTTCCGGTAACTCCGATTAGCTTACCCGAGAAATAGGATCTGGCTAATTCCACTTCGGAAACTACGGGAATCGCCAAAGATCGAGCCTGTAGTAGGATCGTATGGGTGGGAGAAATTCCCGGGCTTTTGACGATCAAGGCGAGAGGAAGTAGGTCGGAAAGGGAAACGTCTTCGTTTACATAGGCGATCGAGGAATCCTGAATCGGTTTCGCGTCGCAGATTACGGGGATTGCTTGCCTTTCTTGGAGGAGTCGGAGAGCGGCCAGGCCCGAAACACCTCCGCCCAGGACCAGAACTCTTTGGCCCAATAATGAGGTCGGAAAATTTGCCATGGTGGGGAACTTTGTTGACAGGCTATTTTTCGCACCGAGAATTGTCTCTAATTTATCGAAAGGGTAGGTTCCTTTGCTAGACCATAAGGTACAGGACGGAGTTCTAATAGTTTACCTCAAGGGGCGTCTCGACGTCTCCATCGCCAACGAGGTCGAAGAAAATCTGAACGATCTAATCGATAACCAAGGACATACTAAAGTCATCCTGAACATGCAGGATGTGGATTACATGTCTTCCTCCGGATTCAGAGCTTGCATTTCCACACTCAGAAAATTAAACGCAAAAGAAGGCGGCCTTAAGATCTGCGGAATCAAACCCGCGGTGAAAAGAATTTTCGACGTGATAGAATTAACTTCTCTTTTTGATATCCGTGAAACGGAAGAAGAAGCACTCAAGTCCTTTCGTTCCTAACCGATGATGGCGTTACATCGGGTTCTGCAAGAAATCGTAGATACGAAAAAAAAGGAAATCGAACAGATTCCTAAATATGAGCCCGAGCCTTATAAGGGCTTGGGTTTATGGCAGTCCTTGCGCTCTCGGAAATTTTCCATTATTGCCGAGTGTAAGAAAAAAAGTCCGTCCTCAGGAATCATCCGAGAAGAATATGATCCTCTCAGCGTCGCCAAGGTATATTCCGAATGCGGAGCCTCCGCGATCTCCGTTTTAACCGATAGAAATTATTTCGGAGGAAGCCTCGAGGATCTTCGTACGGTCTCCTCGGAGTTGCATATTCCGATTCTTAGAAAAGATTTCATTCTGGACGAAAGTCAAATTCTGGAAGCGAGAGAATTCGGGGCAGCGGCTATTCTGTTGATCGTTCGGATTTTGAGTCCGGACCGCTTGGCTTCTCTCATCAAATTTTCCAGAAGTTTGAATATGGACGTACTCACTGAGATTCATACGGAAGAAGAAGCCGATATTGCGAGTAAGGCCGGCGCGAATATAGTAGGGATCAACACTCGGGACTTGGACGATTTTTCCATTCATAAGGAGCTTGTGCCTAAGATCGCAGGGAAATTATCTCCGAACATCGTGAAAGTCGGAGAGTCCGGTGTGAAGAATAAGGCGGATCTGGATGAATTTCGCCCCTATGTGGATGCGGGACTCGTAGGAACTTACTTCATGGAAAAATCGGATATCCGAAAGGCATGGTTGGAACTATTCTAATTTAAGAGTCCATGTATTCTTATGATTCTTCCCGAAATTTCGGTCCTTCTTTCATAGCTCCATTTCTAAACGACTAAACGGAAATTCTATTCCGGCATTTTTAAAAATACCCCGCCCTTGTGGGCGGGGGCTGGTGCGGTGGTACCCGCAAAATTCCTCGAGAAAATCCATCTATCAGAATTTTGCAAAATCAGCAATTGCGAAAAATCGAATCCGTTCCGGTAGGAACTCCTTCCTCGATGGGGAGCTTGGGCCCGACGGGCATTTTAGAAAGGATTTCGTTTCAGAGCCTATTCTTCTCCCTTTAGGGACATCCGGTTTGCCGTCCTTCCATATGGAATATACATTCTCCAAGTAGTAAAAAAGATATTGCCTAGTATTTACTTTCGAACATAGAATGCACATTCTCGCAAAAACAAACTAAGGAGCAAGAATTCATGGCTTTCGAAAGTTCCGACGGAATGTCTTCGTCCGAAAGTGTCGGCATATTCGGTCAATTGGGTGATTCGATCACAGGGGTTTTGATCGGGGTGGTGCTATTCCCCGCGTCTCTTTACATTATTTTCAAGGTGGAAACATGCACTCAGGCAAGCGCGGCTTTTAAAAACGCAGTCCCCGCCGCACAGGCGCAAGCAGGAGTTCCTTCCTACGTTACGGGTTCCTTATCCGCCGATCCTCTCGGGGGAGAATTCGTGAAAGCAGGGAAGTACATCAGTTATTCCCAATCTTCCGAGGTTCTGGCTTGGGAAGAGGAAGTCAAGGAAGAGGGGAGCGGAACCGACAAGAAGAAGGTTCGAGAATGTAAATTGGACTGGACCTCGTCCCCTAAGAACCCGAGCGGTTTCCAACTCTCAGGTTGTAAGAGCAAGCCTTATCATAGAAGAACCGTCTCCGACGAGAGCCTAGTCGCTTCCGACGGAAAACTGAAATCCGGCGACGGAAAAGTATATTCGGTAAATCTAAAGCAGGTGGAATTTGCCTCTGCCGTTCCATCCGGAAGTCCGGAAGAATCCGCGCTTTCCAGGGGAATTCTCTCCGACGATTACGTTTATCTCTCCGAGAAATGCGCTAAGGACCAGACCGAAGGGTGCGAAAGGATCCAAGTAACCGTGACTCCGATTCCCGCAGAAGAAATGACCTTTATAGGTTCCGTGAAAGGGAATTCGATCGCACAGTATATTCTGGACGACGATGCTTTCTTGAACGCCTCCCTGGGAGATTTCCAAAGCACGATGAAGGATATTCAGAGCGACGATAATATCAAGAAATGGATAGGACGAGGAATCGGATTCGTTGCGATGTGGGTAAGCTTTAATATGTTGGTCGGGCCGATTCTCGCACTACTCAGCTTCATTCCTTTCATAGGAGGATTTGGAAAAACCGCTCTTTCTTTCGTGTTGGGAGTCGTGGCCTTTATTATCACCGCAACCACCATTCTTCTCGTGAAGTTCTGGTATATCTGGTTGATTATAGGTCTCGCCGCTATCGGATACGCGATCTATAAGAAAAAGGCGGCAACGGCCTAGGAAAGTTTTCATTCAGAAAATTATTTCCAAATTTATACCATAAATTCCAAGGGCGGATTCTCGTCCTTGGAATTTTCTTTCTTTCTCCTCCATTCTTATTCCTTAGGGAACTACCGATCCCCGATTCTTTAGAATCCGATTCGCTCTGGAATTTGTTCTAGGTTACTTGGCATAATCGCTCCGGATTCTCCCTTAGATGGGGAGAGAGTTTGATAATAATTAATTTCCAAAACCCTTCTTCGGATATTGATAAAACGCAAATCGGAGCGGGTTCTAAGGGTTTCTCAGAGTAAAATAAGCGATGTATAAGCACTTTAAAAATAACGTACGTTATCTTAAAAATCCCCAAATATACTGAAAAAAATTCTTGTATAGACCGTTATAGTATGTACCAGTATAGCGATTGATACACGATTAGAACGATTGATATAAAAAAGAGATTGAATGGTTTACTACTCGGGTGTATAAATAGTGTCCGGCCGGAACCATAGAGATAACGATCGTTATACAAAGCGAAAAGGGAACCAGCGAGGGTTAGGGATGAAGATGCGATTCGATATGGGGTTCGACGGGCCAGATACGCCTTCGAAGGAATTTAAGAAGTATATAATTACTTTTTCCCTTATATTATCATTATCTGTTTCTTGCTCCCATGCCGGGACGGACGCAAGCGGGATTTCCCAATTTTCCGACAATACCGATGACTACCAGGGTATCTCCCTATTCACTTTTCTGAATCCTTTTCCGGTAGTTAAGAGCTTTTTTACCGGTCTGGACCCCGTCGGTTTCAATGAAACCCTGGGCGATTCTCTTTCCCAGGCGCCTCGTCAGGACAATTTAGGCACGATTCGTGCCATGGAATCCGCTCTTCTACAGAGTAGGACGAGCGTCCAGACCTTGTCTCTGGGACTCGCGGATCTCATCGAAAAATTCCAAACTTCGAACCCTTCCGCCTATACTGCGGTGCAGCCTGTTTTCGAAAAAATCAGACATTATAAGAATCCTGTGGTCCGCAATCTCATGCCTTTGGGTGCGAATCAACTTCTGATCGAATACAATACCAAATCCTCCAACGAAATCGCGACTTCCATCCACGACACGGCGGATATCCTACTCGATCCGGATACTACGGTTACCCTCCACGATATAGAGGATTTTCTATATAAAGGACTGCGTAAGAATACGACCTTTCGAACCGGTGTGGAGAATCTTCTGGCGGGATTCTTCGCTCCTTCTCTTTTGACGGACCGTTCCTTGAAGAACGGTTTTATCTCTCTGGTCTACGATTTCGGAGAAATGATGTATAAGGCGGCCGGTTTTCAGGACCAAATGACCCCCCAGACCTCCTTCAAACAGTTCATTATAAACGCAGAATATTTCTTTACTCCGAATTCCGTTACCCCTGCTGCGGAGGACTCGGGCTCTCTGAACGAATATGCCACGAACGCCGCTTATAATACTCCGGGAGGCACTCTGCATTCCGCAGATCTTAGAACGATGCTTCGGGATTTGTTCGTGGTGATCAAAGGACTGATCTTCCCGTCGGGAGACGTTACCGTCAACGTTCTGAAAGAGACTGCGGAGAACGCTTATTTATTGGATTTTCTACGCAATTCTTCCGGTTCGAGCCAGACTTTTAAAGACCTTCTTCAATTGGACGGAGACGGTAGGAATCGCCAAACGGATATCGATAGCCGTCCTCTTTCTTCCTTGGAATCCCTTTTCATTATTCTTACTCTTGCGGATAATTTCGGTTTTAGATGGGATCCCACCACTACTACGCATAACGGACTGACTACCGGAGCTCCGGTCACTACCGGCGGAGAATTGACTATCGGCGATGCAATGTTCAGCCTGGGATCCATAATCGGTAGCGACACAGGTACTTTCAATTTTAAGAATATTACGGAATTGAGCCGCACGAGTAGTAAGGTCTTCCGCGACGATACTCCTGATACTGGACCGGCCAGCGCCGACGTCTATCGTATCGGTTTCAATACCCGTGTGCTTTCCATTCTGGAGACACCTTCTCGCGGAGAGGCTTTGCCTATCACGGATACTTCCACAGGGTCCAATACTCTGGACGAGTCTCAATTCGATAAGGTCTATAATAAGACGATTCCCTGGATGCTGGATTGGATCGTTAAAGTCACTCTGGAAGGGTACGGTCCTTATTATTATAATCCGAGCGGAGTTACCCCGATCGCCGCCGACGGGTCCGCTCTTAAATACCAAGCGTCTTGGAATACCTCCCAATACTACGTTCAAATCACTCCTTCCGGGTCCGAAAGAAGGATCTATCTGGGAGGAACCGACGAGGCTGCCTCGGGAAATCCGGTGGCGAACAAAGGGTTTTATAGCATTAAGGAAACGGTTCCCGCTCCGATCCAAGTTTCGAGCGCAGAAGAGGCGTTTTATAAAAACCTGCAATGGTTGATGTACGAGAAACGCTTTGTCGCAGTACTTCCCGTTAGGGCGAAATTGGCTCCAACTGTCGTTTTCGAAGAGGGGTTATTCATCACAGCAATCGGCAACGGAATCATGGGTATGATGAGCCTCACGCCGAATTGCGGTCCTCTTAAGGACGATTGCATCAATAAGAACGGCTATTGGGCGAAGAAAGGGACTCCTGTGAAGAGTTTTACCACCCAAGCCGGCCCTTGGGAAGTCATGAACACGGATCTACAGGATCTTTCCAATGTTCCGGGAGATTCTCTTTTCTTTGTGGAAGGATGGGGATACGGTTTGGATGGAACCGGATCTTTCCAAGTCACTGCAGTGTATTCCGCTTTGCATCCTCTATTGATTCCGGATCCTAGCGTCGTTTACGGAATGATTCCGCCCGTAATTTCCCAAAATGCAGGAGTGATTAAACAGTTAGGATTCCTGGGGACCACCGATGTCACTTCCGCGGACGTTACGAACTATTGGGATAAGCGAAACCGTTTAACTCCGTTTATCGTTGCATTAGCTAAGACGTTAGGGGACGACGCGAAACTCCAAGGGTCCAATCATTCCACTTGGACCAGAAACCCTTATAAACTATTTACGAGTCTTGCGGAAATTTTCTCACGACCTTACGTTTACTACGGAGCGGACGGTACGTATCCATCTCCTAGTAATTCCACTCCGGCTACCAAAGGGATCGGAGTACCCGCCGCGCCTTCCTTCGTTCAAATTCGTACGGTCGGTATCGCTTCCGGTTTGAGAAACCCTTCCGCGACTCCGGTGGAATACAAGCCTTCTAAGAACTTCCGAACCTTGCTTAGCGTTCTGATCGAAGGCGTGGACTCCACGGGAAAAGACCGCAATCGTATGAACGACGGCCCCTTGGATCTATTGAGCAAGACGGACATTCTATCCGGACTCATCAAGTTCACTGCGAATTTGGGAGACCCCGCTAAGTCGGACGCTAGGAACAAGGTAATGGACGGCCTATCCGGTATTCTCGGTCAGACAAAGCTTTGGTCCGATTGCGGAGGACAGGCAAGTTTTCAGACGAATTGCCCCGACCAATTCGCGATCGATGTGGGTATCGATTGGCTCGTGATCAGAATTGCCGACAAGTACGACGATAAACCTCGCGGGAATCTTTACGATCCTTCCTGGAGTAAAGTGGACGATTTGGTAAGAAGAATCCGCGATTACGTTTCCCGTTCTTCCGGATGGTCTTTAGTCAAATCCCTGGATTTTCTTTTGGATCTCTTGTTGGATATCCAACTCAGCGCTGCGGAAATCACGAATACTCTGGATTTACTCTCCTCCTTATTCTACGAGGGGGATGTTTCGGATCCGTCCAATAGCGCCTTGGATACCAGAACTTATACCATCTCGGATATTCTTTCCACAAGTCTTCCTCCCGTCTTGAATGCGATGGCGCCTTACGGAAGGAGTCTGTATGCGACCGGTTACCAATTGGGTAAACCGGGAAGTTTCTTCACCTTCTTGGAGAAGAACGCGAATATGAGTCCGCAATATTCCGTAGCGGATCTCTTCCAGAATACGAAGGAACTTCTTCGTTCCGATATGATCCAGACTCCTATCATGGACAATCGGGCCTTCCTATATTCTGCGGGAACCTTACTCGGATTATTCGGGGATATTTATGAAAGAGGACGTCGTTTCTCCGGATCCGACGCTTTCTTTTACGACAACTGGAACGCAGGTCAGCCCACATCCACGTATTGGGACGATCTGAATGCGATATTCTCTCTAAGATGAAAAAGATACAAAATTCAAACAGGAATAGATCACTAATGTTGAATAAAGGAAATTCTTTGGGATCCTTTCTAACTATCCTTGCAGTCATGTTTTTCGCATTCGGATGCGCGGAGAAGAGCGGTAGCCTATCCGATTCTATTTTTAGTGCCTTGGGGATTCCTACGGATAACGGTGGAAGCATGCCTGCGAACGCTTCCTTGACTCCTTATAAGGATACGGACCAACCGGCGACTCTTCCCGTGGATTTCGGAAACGGCGGTCCTCAGGCCATATTGAATTTGGCGACTTACGATTCCGTGGATCGTTATAAGAGTTTGGAGATCGTTTTTTCCGAACCTATGAATCAATCGACTGTGCGTCCTAATTTTTCTTTGAAGAAAAAAAGCGGAAGTTCCTGGGTCGCGTTGCCCGGACCCACTAGCATCGGAGTAGAAGATAATACTTCGAATAATAGAGGGGGTTCGTTCTACTGGAAGTCCGGAGGACGTTTGGTATTCGACCCTTATCGGGAATTGGAACCTTCCACCACCTACCAGCTTTCGTTAACCGCGTCCGCCCAAGGACTCGAGGGCGGAAACCTGACTCCTTATACTATAGAATTCACCACCGAACCCGACTATTTGGTGAACGTTACTTTAAATGGTACCGCCCTCGGAACGGGGATGACTACCGTTACCAACGGGAAACTTCCCGATATTACTTTCATAGATTCCAATGTGGGAACCGCTTCCAATATCGCACTCAATCTGACAGCGTCGTTATCCTCGGATATAAGCACTTCCAATATCTCTTCGATTAAATTGAAGCATATGGGAAATAACATGGGCGCTACGGGAGAATATACGGTTTGTAGTTCGACAGGAGCTCCTACTTGCAGTTCGGTCTCGGGAACTTCTCTTCTTACGAATTTTAACTTAAACACCCAAGTGGGAACCCCGGCGATGGGAGGGGGACCTTCCGAGGACCAGAGAGGTCTAAAAGCGTTTAACGGTGGGAACTCCTACTTATTCGAGATCACCACGACGAGCGGGAAAGTATTCCGTCGACCTTTCGGTTTCAATTACGGGAAAGTGAATAATAAGCCGTATGACGCTCTCGTAAATGCTGCCGCCACCGTCGCGGATCAGGCTCAGACTTTGAAATTATTCGCACAAGTATTGGAAAGATTGACCAAGAACGATTATAAGGTCTCGAGCAAATCTTTCTGGGACTTTTCGAATCTTCCTCCGCAGAGCACCAAAAGAACGGCTTATTGCGTCGATTATGCGAATATAACTTATATCCGTAACTACGGGGACGCTCAGGATAATGTTCCGGGCTATAATCCGGCTACGGATAAACCGGACGGATATTGCGGCGGAGCAGGGGACCAACCCGGAGGTTTCGTAACGGATACGATTAGCGCCAAGGTTCTAGGGCTTATCACGGTAAGTTCTATCTTCGACGTGGACGCTTATATCACGAGCGTGCAAATCGATCCTACGGTTACCGTTTCTTCCACTGCCTATCAAAACATCTCCGCAACTCTAGGAGTGAATGCGAATAACGATCTCGGGGTGACCTTGGGCGGAAGAAAGGTCGTGATCGGAATGTCCATGATTGCGAGAAACCGTAGTGCCTTAAAGGCTCTCGGTCTAGGCCCGGATGCGGGTTCCAAGTTCTATTACACTACTACTGCGGAATTGAACTATAGCGACAGTTCCAAAACGATCCGCAACGCGACGGCTCATGCCGACGCTTCCGTGGATGCCAACGGAAACGTGGTCGTTAAAATCAACGAGGCAAAAGGCGCTTTCGATACGAGTGCCTGGGCGAATAATCTCAAGGTCAATACACCCGTTCGCCAGAGTTACGATGCAACCGGGGGTACTCCAGATTGGTTGATCGATATCATTCTCCCTCTCGTCGAAGGAGAATTGGTGAGTAAACTCACCGCTCAGTTGACTCCTAAAATCACAAAGGCGATGCTTTCGGACTTTATAGAAGGAATCGCTCCTACCGCTTTGAATGCGGTAGTGAATTCCTTGTATAATCCCGGCTTGGATGTGACCTTACCTTCTTATCTTCCGGCTCCTTTAGCGAATTTTCCGTTGTCTTTGAAACTGAAGTTCCAGACCGATGTGGTTCCTAAATTGAACGGATCCAATAAGGGACTCGTAGGTTCTGCGACAGTGGGACTCATCGCAAAGAATCCTATCGCCACCACGAATAATTGCGCTTTGGGGAATACTAGTTATCATTGTCATAAGACGGGGACGGGCCTCCTCGGTAGCGATGCAGCCGCGGGTTCCACCAAGGGCGGGTATGTAAGCGGACGTCCTGTTGCAGTTCCCGATAATCAGGGCCTAACAAGCACGTATGCGTTCAATAATAGTGCCGCGAACCCCGGACTCCTTTTGACTCTGACCGCGGATACGGTTTCTCAGGCGGCTTATAGTCTTTGGCAGAATGGGACCTTGAATCTTACTCTAAACAAACCGTTTATTGACACGATCAAGGCGTATGCGGGAGACGATCCCCTCTTCCAGTTGACCCAAGAGTTGGTCAAAGTGGGAACATTGCTCAACGTGGTTGCGCCCGGAAGAAACACTTTGGTCGGATTGGATCCTGCTAACTCCAGCCAACTGATCCAAAACGTGAATTCTACAGACGATGTGGATATCGATATTTGGGCGATCCACGCTCCGAACGGTAAATTAAAGTTCGTAGGGAGCGCGGCTCAAATTCCCACCCTGGAAGTGAACTTTACGGAATTGCAATTGAGTATTTACGGAAGAAGACCGAATAATAGTCGCTATTTGCTATCCACGGTTCGCATCAGTCTGAAAGGGGACGGAAATTTCCGTTTTATTCCTTTCGATAATAGTAAGTCCGGAAATCCGGCTTATAATAATCTGAACGCGCTCAGTCTCGTGATCAAGAAGGAAGAGACGAATATGCAATACACGATGGATATTTTGGAAGGTGCACAATACAATCCGTTCGGTTTGGATCCTAAGGGAATCTTCCAGGTAGTTGATCCTTTGGTTAGATCCCTGATCATTCCTTTGGTGAATAACGTGTTGAGACAGATTCCTCTGCCTAGCCAGTTGAGCGTCGCGGCAATTACGAATAACGCGGGTGCCGCTAATAGCTGTTATCTCAAGGCGACTACGGACGCGTTGAAGATATTCAGTACCACTATCCCTGCGAACGAGCCTTATCCGTACATTTTCGGAGGCTTGCAATTCCAGGGAGCTTACGCGACGAACCCAGGAAACGCAATCGTGTGTAATTGATAGATATGATCTTGTATAAGGAATAGGAGACACTTAGAAGAATAGATTGAAAGAGTTCCGCTAAAATAAAAGATCCAATGCCTGTTAGAGTCCGCTCGGAAATTTGAAAATGACTCTTTAAGGGGAGTCTTCCTTCTTCCAATGTTTGGAGAAGGAGGATACCTGAGGTCGAAAGGGAACGTTATCTTCCCGCGACCGACTTGCGAATGTACTCTGCGAATAGTGAAGCTGAGGGAACGAACATGGTGATCGGATCGTATAGAACTAGAAAAAAAATACAAAGAGGGACCGCTTATATAGGTATAGGTCTCGCGGCCCTTCTATTGCTTGTCGATTGTAGCGGGACGGAGAAAGGGGGAGGATTTATGGGCTCCCTGATATCTTCCTTGGGGATTCCTCTGGATAGCGGGGGGAGCATTCCTTCCACAAATTCAAGCATCACTTATAAAGAGACGGATCAACCGGCTACTCTTCCGGTGGATTTCGGAACCTCCGGGCCCCAAGCCCTTTTGAACCTCGCTTCCTTGGAACAAGTGGATCGATACAAGAGTTTGGAAATCGTATTTTCCGAGCCCATGGATCGGAATTCGGTTTTCACAAGCTTCTCCTTAAAGGAAAAAACAGGACCTTCTTCTTTTGCCTCCTTACCGGGACCTAGTTCTCCCGCTGCGGAAAGCAAAGGAGGAGTCTTTTATTGGAAGTCGGGAGGGCGCTTGCTCTTCGATCCTTATAGAGAGTTGAAATCCAACACCACCTACCAATTGTCCATTACGAGCGACGCTCAAGGATTGGAAGGGGGGACTCTCACCGCATACACCGTGGAATTCACTACCGAACCGGACTACTACGTTACGATGAGTTTAAACGGAAAGTCGGTCGGGCCGGGAAATTCGGTGAACGATTTGACTTTTGCGGATGCGAGTCCCGGAACCGTGGCGATGAATTTGACCGCCAATTTTACGAATCCGGTCGCAGGGACGACTTTCATCAAATCCATCAAATTAAAGCATATGGGATCTTCCGAGCAATACGAGGTTTGTAACGCTCCTACGACTCCTTGCAACATGACGAATGCGTTAGCTACTTCTTTAAATTTGAACGGACTTTCAGCCGGATTGAAACCTTTTCAGGGAGGAAACTCCTATATTTTCGAGATCACCACATCGACCGGCAAGGTCTTTCAAAGAAGTTTGGGATTCAATTACGGTAAGGTGAACGGAAATCCTTATAATATTCTTACCAAGGGTGCCGCCACGGTACTGGACGAAGCGCAGACCCTGAAATTATTCGGCGGAGTCTTGGAGCGTTTCGCTAAGGGAGATTTCAGGATCAAGGATCCTGCGGACAGCACGGTTAAAACCTTCGCCAATTTCTCCAATGCTCCTACGACAGGGACCAAGAGATCCGGTTATTGCATGAATTACGATTCGTTCAACTTCATTAGAAGTTATGGAGATGCGGGGGATTACGTTTCCGGCGCCTCTTTTCAGGACGGATATTGCGGACCGAACGGAACGGGAAGCAATCAAGGTGCGTTTACTGGATATGGATGTCCTCCTCTCAGCGATTGCATGAACTTCGACGTGGACGTTTATATCACTAGCGTAAATATTCCTACAACCGTGAGCGCAAGTACTACTAAGGACTGTAATAATAACGACGTTACCAATGCGACGGAAAATATCAAAGCCTGTTTGAAAGTAAACGGGAACGGAGATCTGGGCGTCACTTTGAGAGGGAAATCGGCGACGATCGGGCTGATAGTTGTCGCAAGAAACCAAGGGGATATAGGCGGTTTCCTTTGCGGTTTGGCGGGCTCCTGTGCGGGGACGTTATTCTCCTTTAGTATGACTTCGGATTTGAATTATAATCTTTCCGTTAAGCCCGTAAGAACTGCGAAGGCCAGAACTAGTTCCAGCGTGGATGGTAGCGGTAATTTCGTGATCCAAATTAAGAATCCGTTCACTCCGACGGATCCGGATACGGGGAATTTTTACGTTTCGGAATGGGCCACGAATTTGACCACTCACGATATCGTCCAAAGAAGCTCGGGCTCCTGGTTGGCGAATCTGATTACTTCCATCGGAACCGATTTGGCAAACAGCATGGTGACCGCGTTGGCTCCTAAGATTACCCAGGCAATGCTCGGAGACGTGATCCAAGGAGTCGCACCTAAGGCTTTGAATTCGGTGGTGCAATCCTTGAAGACTCCCGGTTTGGATATTACTCTTCCGAATTATTTACCCGCACCATTGGCGAGTTTCCCATTGAGTCTGCAATTGCAGGTAGAATCGGACGCACAGGTAAAAATGAACGGGGCTAATAAAGCGGTTGTAGGTTCGGCGGATATCGCTCTGGTTACTCCTGCCGCAAGTCGTCTAACGAACGCGAGTCCGAATTATCACGGGCAAGGCGGAGCCGTAGGATTCGTAAGTACTCGTCCCATACCTGCGAGTACCGCTTTGACGAGCGATTACGCCTTCAATAACAGTTCCGTTAACCCTGGATTATTACTCACACTCACCGCGGATACAGTGACCCAGGCAGCTTTCAGCCTTTGGCAGAATGGGGCCTTAAATCTAAGAATTAATAGACAGTTTATAGATACGATCGTCGCTTATGCGGGAACCGACCCGTTATTCCAATTGACCCAGGAATTGGTGAAGGTAGGAACTTTAATGAACGTGCTTTCTCCAGGTAGGCCGCTACTCGGTCTGAATCCTAGTGATTCCACTAAAATTATCCGAGGAGTAAGTTCCACGGACGATGTGGATATAGATGTGTATGCGATCCATGCCCCTAACGGCGAATTCAAGTGGGTGGGAAATACCGCACAGAAGCCGACTCTTGTAGTGAATTTTACGGATCTAGAATTGAGGATCTACGGTAGAAGGCCGAACGGAACGAACGTCGGTACGGACGTATCACCGTTGGCTTGTAGTAGCGCCGCAGCGGACACCGCTTCCAATAGTTGCCGTTATCTACTGAACAAGGCTCGAGTTAGCATCAAGGCGGACGGAATTTTCGATTTCGTGTCCTTCGTTAACCCAACTGGCAATACGACCTACGATAAGTTGAACGCGTTGAAATTGATACTGAATAAGGACGTGGATAAAATGTCCTATACCTTGGACATTTTAGAGGGAACGGATTTCAATCCGTTCGGATTGGATCCTAAGGGAATCTTCCAAGTTGTGGATCCTCTGATTCGATCCTTGATCGTCCCTCTGGTGAATAACGTGTTAAGACAGGTGCCGCTTCCCAGAACCTTGACGATCAGCTCCCTGTATCATCCGAGCAACAATACGACCTGCAATATCAAGGCGGATACCGATAACCTGACGCTTAAGACGTTTAACGTTACTCCCGGTTCGGAGCCTTATCCTTATCTATTCGGGGCGTTACAATTTCAAGGAACTGCGGCTTCGAATCCCGCGTCCACGGTCGTCTGCCCGTAGATGTTGTAAGTTAGAAGAATAGAATGAATGCATACGGTCCGAGAAGAATGGGCCGTATGGAAAACGAACGCTCTTCCTAAAGAAGAGCGTTCGTTTGCACGGAAAGGAACGGATAGTTAGGGGACTTTTACTCCGCCGTAAGTCTCGTCGCTCGGAATGGAAGACTCCTCGGGAGTCCAACCTTCCGGAATATGACAGGAAAGGCAGTTCTTCAGTGAAATATTCTTTTTCATCAAATCCTTGAAAGGGGGAAGGGATTTGAATTTTACGATGAGTCCTTCGTAGGAAGTCCTTTTAGGATCGGAACCGTCTCCCGGATAGTATCCCCCGTTTCCTTTTTCCTGCAATCTTCCGTCTTTAGGATCCCCCGTGCCGGTCATCGCAACCTTTCCTTCGCAGGTACAAAAAGAGGAGTCTTTGGACTTAGAATCGTGAAAAGCGGAGAAAGAGGTGCCTCTCACTCCCGCCGTAGTCGTGGGAGTATTGACCTCGAATTTTTTTCCCTTCAAATTCACGAGTTTGAACCAGGCAAATCCGCTTATGACTTCCAGTTTTCCGTTCTTAGATTCGTCATGCAGACTCGAAACTTTCAGTTTGGTATTCGGTAGGACCTTAAACTCCGAACCTCTATAGAGCAGAGTGACTTTAGAGGCGTTTCCCGTGGAGACGATATCCCCTTCGCTCACTGAGTCTCCTTGTTTTACCAGGGTCCAGTTTCCTTTTCCGCCTCTTTGGACCTGCACTTTTCCGCTAAGGAAGGAAATCGTAGAATCCTTTTCCTTGCTCTCTTGACTGATTAAGATCGCCGATCCGATAGATAGGGTCAGGCAAGCGACCGCCATTATTCTAAGTTTCATGTTCATCTCCGTTAAAATTCCACCGTCGTCCAAACCGTTAGCTCTTTTTGCAGATGCCCGTAGGAGGAGATTCCCGAATTGGTTCTCGTTCCTAAGAATTGTTGAGAGTATTCCGCCTTGGTGCGTTCGACTCCGGACTGATCCACATAAGATTTTTCCCTTCCTCCGTCAGCATCCCTGTTTCTTGTCTCGGTATAACCCAGGGAAATACGTAAGGCTTCCGTAATATTCCATTCTAAGAAAACGGATCCTCTCCTAAATGAGGAGCGAGAGGAATATCCGGAAGAATTCGTAGAGGGACCGTATTGGGATTGTGTTCCGGATAGACTCCAATAGTCGGATTCGGGAACTCCCGGAAGAATCTGATCTATTCTGGATCGATTCGCAGCCAATACTCCGTCTTTTCCCGTGCCGGTTTCCATTCTCCCTACGATTCGAAAATTCTCCCAACCTAAGGATAACCAGCCGTAAGCCGCGTTTCCTATGGAATCCAAACCGGGAGACAAAGGGTAGGTCACCGGTTTCGAGTAATCCCTGATCTCACCGCCTTTCTGTCTTCTCATTACGTACCCTAATCCGAAGTTCAGAATCCTTTTGCGATCGAAATTGGCTTCGACGGCATAGGAATCACTTTGTAGGGAACGAACTTCTTTTCTAAGGGTGGTATTCGGATTATTATCCGAAGCGAGACATGTAGTGCCTTCTTTACATTCTCCCGCATTCGATCCGGAAAAATTGGCGCTACGATAAAAGAAATGGAGGCCGAAGCGGCTTTCTTCGCCGATTTTGGGCTCGTAGGAGAGACGGGAAGAAATATCGAACCCGGAAGAGTCTGTGTTCTGGCTTTGCCTGTAGCCTTCTCCGTTGGATAGGATGACTTGGGCCGACACAGCATCCCATTTAGCGTTTCCACCTAACCCTACGTCGGCGGGAGCCGGGGCGAAACCTAGACTTTCTAAGGGACCCTTATCCACGTATCTCCATCTCCAATAATTTTTCCATTGGGTATAAGTATGTGGGAGTTCCTGCATTCCTACGGTTAGGGAATATTCCCCTAAATTCGTTTCCCATGTCTTTCGGACCAAGGCTCTACGGATTCCTAATGTATACGGATTGGATTTGGTTCCTCCGTCCGCTTTCGTGTCGGCACTAAACTGACTCGCGCGGATGAGTTCCCCCCAAAGTTCGGCGGTTACGCCGGTATCCTTCCATTCCTTGGTAATCGTTAACAGAGTCCAAGGGGTGGAAAATCCGGTTTCGTCGTTCGGATAGGAATTGGTCAAGCCCGAGGCACCGTCCCGAATTCTTTGGCCGTAAGAAGGTGAAAGAATCCCTCCTACTCTCAGACCGTAAAAGCCGTCGGGCTCGTCTTTCTTGGTAGTAACGATTTCTTCCGCAAATACGCTTCCGGATAACATATAAATGCAAAGGGCGAAGAGCGGACTCCGACTGATCAGTTTCAAGGATAAGCCTCCCCGAGGTTCTATTCCTATTGGAAAGAAAAAATTTCGCTTAGATAATCCGATCCATTCTCTTCTGTCTACCAGACTTTCATGAAAACAGTCGGGTCTATTCGATTTCCCGCATTGTTTGGAAAATGGGAACGGACGATACAACCGGAGGAGCGAGGGTTAAAAAACGGGATCGACGAAGAAATAGATTATGGGTTTAAGTGGAAGGGGAGTTTATAATAGGTTCAGGACCGGATCCGATCGTTTTAGAAATGCGTACCTTTAAAATACTATTTTGGTTCACGATCAATACGGTGATCGGAACGATGAACTCTCTGTTAGTCGCTCATAATTCCGATACTCCTTTTTGGAAGGTGTTTTTGGCGACCCAGGTCACTACCCATGCGGTATGTTCCATTGTGGAATTTTCGGTGGAGGTCCTACATCGAAAAAGTTGGGGACCTTTCTTTACGGGTGCGTTTCTGGTATTGGCTTCCGTCTTTGCGGCGGTTTTGGGAGTCGCGGCAGGAGGCATTTTACACGTGCTTTTATTGGCGGGAGAGGGGGTGTCTAGGCCTCACGGGGGTTCGTATAACATTCTATTAAGTAGCCTGATTCTCGCTCTTTTCATTTCTTTCTTGGAGAAATCCATGCAGATTCTCATCGAAAAAAGAAAGAAGACCGAAAGCGAGTTGAAGGATATCCAATACCGGACTTTCCAGAATCGTATGGATCCTCATTATCTATTCAATACCCTGAATACGGTGCATTCTTTACTACTGATAGATCCCGCAAAGGCGGATCATGCGTTGATGCTTCTTTCGGAGACGTACCGCTTTTTATCGGATAGAATCAACGAGAGAACGATTCCGTTTCTGGAAGAATGGAACTTTACGGTGAATTATCTCGAGTTGCAGAGGATCCGCTTTTCGGATTCCTTGAACGTGCAGATCTATAAGGACGGAGATTTTTCCAACCTCCGAATTCCTCCTCTGACTCTACAGCCCTTGGTAGAAAATAGTTTTAAACACGGATTGGAAAATCGTTCCGAACCGGGGATTTTGGAGATCAAGGCTATAGAGAATTCAGGAAGAGTCTTGATCGAAATTCGGGACAACGGGGGAGGATTCAGTCGTAACGGGAGCGTCCCGGAGAAGAAGAAGCCGGAATTCTCCCGTACTTTGGAGAACATCAAGTCCAGGCTGGAATATAATTTCGGAGAAGCGGAATTAGTATTAGAAAAGGATAAATTCGGTTTTACTACTTTAAGGTTGGAATTCGGGATCTGATGGGCGATTCTATTTATAAGGTTTTGGTCGTGGAGGACGAGGTGCCTGCCAGGGATCTCCTGCGCAAATTCTTGGAAGGATGGAAAGAATTCGAGGTCCGGGGAATCGCAAGAACCGGAATGCAGGCGATAGAATTACTGAGAAAGGAAACCTTCGATCTGGTTTTTTTGGACATTCATCTTCCGGAAAAGAACGGTCTGCAAGTTCTGGAGGAAATGGGAGATGCGTCTCCCGTTTTGGTATTCACGACTGCGTATCGAGAGCATACGTTAAAAGCATTCGAGGTAGGAGCATGCGATTATCTTTTGAAACCTTATACCAAGGACAGATTCGATTCGTGTATGGAAAGAGCGAAGAATCATCTGCATTTGAAATCGGTTTCCAAGAATCGAAAATCGGGCGATCCGGATCCCGTATTCGTTTTTAGAGACGGAGGACTGGTTCATCGCATTCTTTTCTCGGATCTCTATTATCTCACGGCGAACGGCAAAAGGTCCGTGTTACACACTAAGGACGGGGATTTTGAAACGGCAAGGCTACTCGGAGATCTGGAGAAGGAATTGCCAAAGTCCGATTTTCTTAGGATCCACAGAAAGCATATGGTGAATCGTAGTCTAGTTGCGGCAACCAGGTCGCAACCGGGAGGTACATATACGATCTATCTGAAAGACGAGGACGAAACGAATTTGCCCGTGGGTAGGGAATTCGTGGAGGGAGTGAAAGGCCTTTTTGGGAAGAACTGAACGAAGTCGGATTCCAAAGAAGATAGATCATATTATTCCAAATTACTTTATCGACGGCGATCTGCGGAATTTTGAATATCTACAACGAATCTTACGATAAGAGGAACCGGTTCCCAATGGCCCCGACATTCGTATAGAATAACGAAAAGGAGTTCCTTCCTAGTTCACCATTCGATCTTTTTCTTATCCCTGAGGAAGCTTCCGGAAGGCCCGCTATCGTCCAGGGTCGCCGCCCAAACCACGGTTTCCGCCCCGTGCTCCACGGAACGGGTCGCACTTTCTCCTCCCATATCCGTTCTCACCCACCCTGGGCAAACGGAATTCGCTTTTATATTCTTTCCTTCCGACTCCGCTTGTAGGATTCTTGTGAGCGCGTTGATCGCAGTCTTGGAAATTCTATAGGCCGCGTATCCCGATCCCATATCGGAAAGTTGTCCCATTCCGGAACTAAGGTTTACGATTCTTCCGTATCCGTTCTTTTTCATGACCGGTAGGATTCCTTGGGAAAGTAAGAATGGGCCGATCAGGTTCGTGTCCAATGTACCTTGCAATTTTTCTAATGTAGTATTCGAAATGGATCCCTGGTCCAGATAGATTCCCGCGTTATTCACGAGAATGTCTATCCTGGGATGCTTTTGGAGGACCTCGTTTAGAAATTTGGAAACGGATTCCGGTTTAGAAACATCCAAGGCTCTCGCCTCTGCCTGTCCTCCGGATCCCCGGATTTCCTGAACGGTTTTTTGGGAATCCTCCTCTTTTCGGGAAGCGCAGATCACGAAGATCCCTTTCTTTCCCAGTTCCAAAGCGACTTGTTTTCCGATTCCTCTGCTGGCTCCGGTTACGATTGCGATTTTTTGATCCATGGAGATTTGACTAACTATTGAACCATTTTTTCGAACGAAAATACAACATCATCCCCACCGGAATCGCTAAAATCATCCCGATGGACGCGGCCAGGGCGTATTTATTCGAATAGGGTAGGGCTATGAAATTCATACCGAAGAAGCCGGTCAAGAAGGTGAGAGGCATAAAGACCATGGAAACCAAGGTTAGATTCTTTATGATCTCGTTGGTTCTCTGGGAAATAAGGGAGTAATACGCATCCATGGAGTTGCCTATAAGGTCCCGGTCCATATCGATGGTTTCCACGAGTCGGCTGAGATGGTCGTAAACGTCCCGGAAATAGAATCGTATCTTTTCGGAGAGGAATTTATCCTCGTGCCTCATTATCAGATTCAAAACTTCTCTCTGAGGAGAGAGCACCCTTCTCATTCGGACCAGATTTCTCTTTAGAAACAGGATGTTGGTTACGAAATCGGGCTTCACCTGGTTGACCAGGATTTGGTTTTCGAGCCTAGTGATTTCGTCCGAGAAACGATCCAGAATCGGAAAATTGGAATCCACCAAAAGATCGAAGAGAAGATAAAGAACGTGATCCGTGCCCTTGGCGGTGAGATTGGGTTCCGCCAGGCATCTATTCCAAAGATTATCGATTAGAATTTCCTTATGCTTATGGACCGAAACTATGAATTCCAGATTAAAGAACACATGTGTTTCTCGGGGGATTACCGTCTTATTCTGCTCGGCGTTGAAACTGTGTAGAACGATGAATGCGTGATCCTCATAGTCCTCGAATTTCGGTCTCTGGTTTCGGTTGACGCAATCCTCGATTGCAAGCGGATGGAAGCCGCAGTTTTCCGAAAGGAATGCAAGATCTTCCTTGCCGGTATTTTCTATATCGATCCAGATCTTTTCCTTTTGGGCGGAGGCCCTAAGGCGGAATTCCTTTTTGAATTCTTCGTTGATTTCGCCCTGTAGGACGGTGGGATTTTTATGCGGTTCTTGGGTTGGGGGGAAGAATAGGATACGAAGCATGCGATTCGATTTTTCTCCGTACTTCGGGAGGCTTATTGGATCAATCGGATTCCGGAATCCCCGTTAAGGAAAGGATTTTTTAGGTGTTTTCCAGCGCGTAAACGATATAGGCTCGGAAATCCTCCAGGGTGAATTCCCTTTTATTCGTAAGGTGGTTGATCATATATCCGATGATGGCGGAGGTAAGATTCTTTACTTCGAATTCGGTGTAATTGGGCTTTAGGAGTAATATTATTTTTTTTGAATTTTCGTAGAAGATCAGATTCACCAGGTGGATGTTTCTCTTTTTCAGCCGGTGGATCTTCGGTTGGAGCATGAGACTCCAATACAATCTAAGATATTCCTCGTTTTCCTTGACGAGTTTTACGATCTGTCCTCCCAGAAATTGGATGAGCTCGCTTCTGTTCTTGGAAGGGTTCATCTTCTCCGGAAGGTATTTTTTTAGGATCTTATCGTGGGATTCGATGATCCCTTCCAAAATGGATTCCTTGGACTCGAAATATCTATAAGCTAGACCCAAGGACAGATTCGCTCTTTGGGCGATCTGTCTCATGGTGGTTCCGTGGTAACCTTGCTCGGAAAAAAGACGTAGGGAGGTCTTGAGTATTAGATCTCTGGTATCTTTGGCCATATTTTAACGGATGGAATAAAGAACCTTTCTAGAGCCTATTCTTTCCCGGTTGGTTTCTATCCGATTTTTATAACCGTATGCCTTCTCGGGTTTCAACACGGAGAATAGATCGTACAATTCCATCTCGAAGAGTAACATCGCCTCGGCCACTTCTTCCGCGACTTTTTCGGCCGATTTGGCTACGTCTACGCAGACATGTCTGGAGTTAATTTTATCCGGGCGGATTTCTTCGGCGATCTTTCTGAAATTCTGCTTTGTGATGGTTCCACCCACGGAGGTTTTCTTTCCTCTGTCCCTGGAAATGGCTATTATTGTTCTAGTCACCTTCATGACTTCTTCGTCGTCCGGTATCAGTCCCATGGAGGAAGAAAGGTCCGATCTTGCCGCAGTGACCTGGTCCAATTCTTCGAAAGCCTTGGAGTCGGCGATTTCCAACAGGTTTTTGTAACCGGTGATGGTTTCCAGGTTGATTGCCTTGGTTACCTTGGAGTAGGTCACCGGAGTCAGCATGCTTTTGAGGGTGGATATAAAATTCTTAAGTGCGTAGGAGGATTCTATCATCGGCGCCGAAATGCCTTCGATTTCCTCTTTGACCAGCATCCGGATATCGGTTCTGGCCTCAGGCCCTCCGATTTTTACGGTCACCGGGACCAGATCCTTGGCCACCATATGCAGTACCCGAATCTCGTCCGAGTCCATATCCTCGGTTTCCGTGCCTCCCTTCAGTCCCACGATCGGATAGCTACGAATTAGGGAGATTAGGTAGCGTCGGAGTTCGATAATTTTTCGGTCAATCTGCTCTTTCACGTTTTTAGTATCGTCTTTTCCCATAAAATCGTAAGGATTTTTGGAAATTTCCGGGCTTAGGAGAGAGGGGAGGAGAAGAATTCCCCAAGGGGTCCTCGGAAACGGCGTGTTATTGACGGAAAATCCGCTTCCCGTATCAATAGACCTTATGAGTAAGCCCGAGGGCAATCCGCTATCTAATAAGCTTCCTTCCTGGATCCGGGACTTTTTGGGAGAAGAATCCGTAGATTCTACCCTGTCCTTCTTCATCATCGTTCTATTTGTTTTGGCTTTCAAGTCCTCCGTCTTGGATGCGAATAATATTCCCTCAGGTTCCATGATCCCCACCTTGAAAATCGGGGATTTTTTATTCGTGAACAAGATGAGGTATTCTCTCCGAGTCCCTTTTACGGAAAAAGAGATCTTCAGCTACGACGATCCTAAAAGAGGGGATATCGTAACTTTCGCTCCTCCAGTCACCGCGTTGCAGCCGGGAGAGAGTCGTGACGATTGGTTTCCTAAGCGTTTCGTAAAACGGGTGATCGGGCTCCCGGGAGATCGTATCCGTATCACTCCTACTCCTTTGGAAAAGGACGGTAGAAGGGTTTATTACGGAAGAATAGAATATATGGAGAAAGGAAGTAACCAGTTCCAGCCCTACGATTTCCGAGAAGTGGATCCGGGAGATCTTCTCTACGATCTGGACGATGTAGGAGCGGTGGAGAATTACGTATTCAAAGAGAAAAAGCCCGGCTTCGAACATTACGTGATCGACGGACCTTTGATCGAAAAGAGGACCGATTGTTACGGAAGCACCGGTTGTCTTATTCCCGAAGGCTACTATATGATGCAAGGGGACAATCGTCCGAATTCCTACGATTCCAGGGATTGGGGCTTCGTTCCTAGAAAGGATATTCTCGGCAAGGCACTTATGATCTACTTCTCCATCAACTGGAAGGATCACGTATGTCACTACAAAAGCGGGAAGGAACTCGCCGAGTTGAAATCGGACCATGCTCCCGTTTACGAAGGAGAAGAATTGGAATCCCGTTGCAAAGACACGAATTACTACACTTCTCGTCCTAAAATCCACTCCGCTTTTCCGGAAAGAGAAGAGGAAATGAATTGGTTCAAGAAGACCATCTTGTATAGAATTCCTCGCATGCAGGTTCGTTGGTCCAGAATCGGAACCATCTTGGAATAATATGAATTCTTCGGATCCTCAACCTCCTAAAAAGGACGCTTCTCTTTGGCAATTTGCGAGTATAGGAACCGAGTTCGGTTTTATCATAGTCGCAAGCGTTCTTGTGGGTAAATATCTGGACGATCGATTCGGATGGTCTCCCGTAGCGGTCCTGTCCGGTGTGGCCCTGGGTTTCGGATACGGGATCTATTACATTCTATATCGCCTCTCTCAATTCGATAAGAAGGATTGAATTCCGGTAAAGAATCCCTATGTCCGATTCGGAAGGAGTATTGAAGCCTAAAAAATACTACTTAGGCTTCTTCTTATTACTAATCGGTTTCGAAATCCTACGCAATTACCTGGGTCCGATGGATCCCGGTCTTTGGAAAGGAGCCATTTTGGCTCTGGGGCTTTCTTTCGCAGCGTATTCCATTCGATTCTTCCTGCTTTGGAAACATTCTAAAGACGGGCTGGTGTCCCAACTTGGAACGAGTGTTCTATTTTTTTGGGCACAGGCGGCCTGTTTGCTAGTGTTTATATGGAGGGGCGAACGGGAAGGTTTTGTAATCGGTTTTTTTATTGCCCATTTCGCAAACCTTTTAATAGTGGTATTCGCAAGGTGATCCAGAAAACGACGGTTTAGAAGCGTTTTGGATGATTTTGTGGGAAAAAAGATCCCTGGTTAGTGCTTCCAAAATTCTTCCTTCTTGTCGTGCTTTACAGGGCTCTTTTACAAGTATGTTGAAACAAATCTTCGCTGCGATATTATTAATATCTTCTATACCCGCCTTCGCTTCCGATGCGGAAGGCAAAAAACCTTTCGACCTAAACGAAGTCTTAGTCCACCACTTGATGGACCATGCCGAGTTTCCTTTCAATATCGGAGGTCAGAAAGTATTCGAAGGCCATGAAGGATTCGATCCTCATAACGATAACATTTTCGTAGATCATTCCACCGGTCATAGATTCCATTTCGTGGGAGGACTCGATCTTCATATCACCCGTCGTGTGACCATGATGTGGATCGTAAGTTTCCTTCTTCTTGTTATCTTTATTCCCGCCGCAAGAGCGATCGCAAGAAATCCTCTTAAGATCCAAAGCAGATTCGCAAACGGTGTCGAGGCTTTCATCAGTTTTCTGAAAAAGGATGTGGTGGACGCCAATACCGACGGACACGGGCATTCTTATTATCATTATATCTTCACTCTATTCTTCTTTATTCTTTTCTGTAACTTGATGGGACTCATTCCTCCCGTGGGAGAAGTCATCCAACTCGGAACGGAATATATCAATAGCGGAGAAGAAGTGGCCGCCGCTCATGCGAATTCTTCCCACCATGAGCCAATCTGGATCGCGAAAGTTTGGAACGGAATTACAGTCACGGGCGACGTTTCCGTTACGGTAAGTTTGGCTCTGATCACTCTTCTCTTGATCTATGCAACCGGTTTCGTATACCAAGGGCCGAAATTCATCCTTCATTCCGTTCCTAACGGAGTACCTTGGCCTCTTTACGTTCTGATGTGGCCTCTCGAATTCATCATTTCCCCGATCGCAAAAGCATTCGCACTCACAGTGCGTCTTTTGGCCAATATGACCGCGGGCCACGTAATCATTCTGGCTCTTCTGGGGTTCATTTTCCAATTCCAATCCATCACGGTCGGTCTTTTGGCTTCCGTACCCGGAGCGGTAGCGATTTACTTCTTAGAGTTATTCGTTGCTTTCCTTCAGGCATACGTATTCGCACTCTTAACCTCGCTCTTCATCGGATCGAGTATGCACAGGCACTAATTTTTATTATAAGCGTTTTGATTTCAAATAGGAGAAAGTAGTAAAATGGAATTCGGACTAGGATATATCGGAGTAGGAATCGCGGCTGGACTCGCTATTTTAGGCGCAGGTCTCGGAATCGGAAGAATCGGTGGCTCTGCCGCTGAAGGAATCAGCCGTCAACCGGATGCAGCTGGAAAAATCCAAACTGCGATGATCATTTCTGCGGCCCTTATCGAAGGTGCGGCTCTGTTCGCAATCGTGATTGCGTTCCTCGCAGGTGGAACTTTGAACGAAGCAGTCAACAAAGCAGCTGCTAAAACTGAAGTTTCCGCACCAGCAGAAGGTAAATAATCTTGTTTCTCTTAGCAGCTGGTAAGGGATTAGGCGGCCTCTTAGACGTAAATCCGGGTCTACTCATTTGGACCCTTTTTACGTTCGCAATCGTCGTCGTTATCCTCAAGATATTCGCGTGGGATGTGATCCTCAAAGCTCTGGATGAAAGAGCCGAGACCGTCCATAACGATATTCGTAAGGCTGCTGATGTACGTTCCGAAGCGGAAGCTTTGCTGAAGGATTACGAAGCAAAAATCTCTGCAGCAAAAGACCAGGCTAACGGAATCGTAGCTGAAGCAAAATCGGACGCTACTAACTTAAGAAACAAGATGCTGGACGAGGCGACTAAGGAAGTCAAGGCCCTGAAAGACGGAGCTATTAAAGACATCGAGTTGGCTAAATCCAAAGCCTTGGCGGAACTACAGACCCAGATCGTGGACATGACTGTTCAGGTCGCAGGTTTGGTTCTCGAGAAGCAGTTGAAAGCGGACGATTATAAGTCCTTTATCGAAAGCGAATTAGGCAAGATTAAGAAGCTGAGCGCGTAAAATGAGCTATTCTGCGATCCCGAAAACCTACGCAAGCGCCTTTGTGGACGCGAGTTCTTCTCCGGAAGAAGCGGAACAAGAATTAGGTTCCATTGTAAGTATATTAAATACGGAATCTCAGTTTCGCGATTTTTTCGATACTCCTTCCGTAAAGAGAGATGTAAAAGAGACCGTTCTGGTCAAGATCCTGCAAGGAAAAGTTTCGGAGATTACTCTGAATTTCCTGCAGGTTCTTCTTCGCAGAGGTAGATTCTCCTACCTTTCCGAGATCCACGAGGCCTTGAAAGAGGAATTGGATCGCAAAGCGGGAAGAATTCGCGCTAAAGTCAGAAGTTATCCGGCGCTGGACGAATCCTCGCTTAATAAACTGCGCGAAGCATTAAAAGAAAGATTCAAATCAGAGTTCATCCTGGAGAACCAAGAAGATCCGAGCCTTATCGGCGGTTTCGTGGTTCGATTCCAAGATTTGGCAATTGATGGTTCTATGAAGAGTCAGCTGGGGAAAGTAAGACAGTCCTTGCTGGATAGTAAACTACCCATCGGAGTGGTGTATGAAAATTAAAACTGATGAAATTGCGTCGGTTCTCAAACAGGAAATCTTAAATTTTAAAAAGGACCTGGCTGTAGAAGAAGTCGGGACCGTCCTGGAAGTAGGGGACGGTATCGCGAGAGTCTTCGGCCTTAGAAACGTAATGGCCGGGGAACTCGTCGAGTTCCAAAACGGAGTTCGCGGACAAGCCTTCAACTTAGAGGACAATTCCGTGGGTGTGATCATTTACGGAGAATATAAAAACATCCGCGAAGGATTCACCGTAAAAAGAATCGGTAAAATTCTAGAAGTTCCGGTCGGACCGGAAATGCTCGGACGCGTGGTAAACCCTCTGGGAGAGCCCCTGGACGGAAAAGGTCCGATCCACACCAAGCATACTCGCGCCGTAGAAAGCCCTGCCCCCGGTATCTCCAAAAGACAACCGGTTGAAGAGCCTCTCCAAACTGGTATCAAAAGTATCGATGCAATGATCCCGATAGGCCGTGGCCAAAGGGAGCTCATCATCGGAGACCGTGGAACCGGTAAAACTTCCATCGCTCTGGATACCATCATTAACCAAAAAGGTTCCGGAGTTATCTGCGTATACGTAGCGATCGGGCAAAAAGCTTCCACCGTTGCGACTATCGTGGAAAAACTGAAAGCAGTCGGCGCGATGGATTATACCATCGTAGTTTCCGCAACCGCTGCGGATCCTGCTCCTCTGCAATACATCGCTCCTTATTCCGGTTGTTCGTTCGCGGAATACTTCATGTATAACGAGAAAAAAGCTACCTTAGTCGTTTATGATGACTTATCAAAGCAAGCGGTCGCTTACCGTCAGATGTGTCTCCTTCTTCGTAGACCTCCGGGCCGCGAAGCTTATCCCGGAGACGTATTCTATCTTCACTCTCGCTTATTAGAGAGAGCCGCCAAATTGGACGAAAAATACGGAGCAGGTTCCCTAACCGCGCTTCCTATTATCGAAACCCAAGAAGGTGAGGTTTCCGCTTATATTCCGACTAACGTGATTTCGATCACTGACGGTCAGATTTATCTGCAATCCAACTTATTCGCGTCCGGGGTTCGTCCTGCAGTGGATGTGGGTATCTCCGTATCTCGTGTTGGTTCCGCAGCTCAGATCAAAGCGATGAAACAAGTCGCAGGAAAAATGAAACTGGAGCTCGCTCAGTTTAGAGAATTGGAAGCTTTCGCTCAGCTCGGAACCGACTTAGACCCGGTAACTCAGGCTCAGTTGGACAGAGGATATCGCATCGTTGAGATGCTGAAACAACCAGTTTCCAGCCCTTATCCTGTAGAAGAGCAGGTCGTGGAAATTTTCGCGGTTACCAGAGGACATATGGACAAGGTTCCTGTTCCTAAGGTTCGCGAGTTCGGAGCGCATTTACTCAACGTTCTCCGCACCCAACAACCGGAAGTTCTAAACGCGATTCGTACGGAAAAGAAAATCTCCGACGAAGGAAAACTGGGAGAGGTCATCGCCTCTATCGCAGCTGATTTTGTTAGGAACCTGAAGTAAGCGGAGAAAAATCTTGGCTACACCCAGGGAAATAAAGAAACGGATCAGTTCCGTTAAGAACACTCGGAAGATCACTCGGACTATGGAAATGGTCGCTACGGCCAAATCCAAAAAGCTGAGCGATCGGGTGAACGCGTCCCATCCATTCTCGAATAAAATCAAGGAATTGGTGGGAGCGCTTGCATCCCTGGCTTCCGTGGTAAAGAGTCCTTATTTACGGAAACCGAATGCGGTTCGTTCCGTAGCCTTGCTTGTGATCACGGCGAACAGAGGTCTTTGCGGAGGATATAACTCCAAAACCATCCGTTTGGCGAAGAATCGTATCCAGGAATGGAAAGATCAAGGCACGAACGTTCGACTCTTCGTAGTAGGAAAGAAAGGTATCTCCTTCTTCCAATTCGCTAAGGAAAAGATAGAGAAGTCTTATACTCATATCGACGATAAATCCGGGTATAAGGAAGCGGAGGAATTCGCGGACTTCTTCTTAGATCTATTTGCGAAAGAAGAAGTGGATGCGGTAGAGATTATTTCCACCGTTTACCATTCTTCCGCAAATCAGGAGGCGGAGGTTACGAAAGTTCTTCCGTTCGAAGCGCAGGGAGAAGCGAACGTAGGTTCGAGCGTTCTATACGAGCCGAGTCCGGCAGATATTTTGGAATCCCTTCTTCCTCTTGTAGTAAAAACAGCATTCTTAAAGGCGATCTTGGAAGCGAATTGCTCCGAGCAGATCGCAAAGCGCGTGGCCATGAAATCCGCAACGGACGCGGCCTCCGAGATGATCAAACTTCTGACCCGCGGTTACAACCGTATCCGTCAGGCAAAAATCACTCAGGAGATCTCGGAGATCGTAGCGGGTGCGGACTCGCTAAACTAGTTCTGGTATTGGAGTTACTTGGATGAGCAAAGGTAAAGTTAAGCAAATCATCGGATCCGTTTTGGACATCGAATTCGAGTCCGGACATCTGCCCGAAATTTTTAACGCGTTGGAAATCGACGCAGTCGTAGAAGGCAAAAAGGAAAAAATCATCGCCGAAGTGCAACAGCATATCGGTGGTAGTGCTGTAAGAGCGATCGCTCTTTCCTCTACCGACGGTCTGGTGAGAGGACAGGAAGTCTCCGACACCGGAGCTCCGATTTCCGTGCCCGTGGGAGACGTAACTCTCGGAAGAATCTTCAACGTATTGGGAGATCCAGTCGACGAAGGAGCTCCTATCCAAGTCAAAGAACGTAAACCTATCCACAGACCCGCTCCAGGTTACGAAGATCTTTCTCCTAAAACGGAAGTATTCGAAACAGGGATTAAGGTAATCGACCTTCTTGCTCCTTATATCAAGGGAGGAAAGACCGGACTCTTCGGAGGAGCCGGAGTAGGTAAGACGGTTCTTATCCAAGAGTTGATCAATAATATCGCGAAACAACACGGTGGATTCTCGGTATTCGCGGGTGTTGGTGAAAGAACCAGAGAAGGAAACGACCTCTGGAGAGAGATGAAAGAATCCGGAGTTATCAACAAAACCGTTCTTTGCTACGGTCAGATGAACGAGCCTCCTGGCGCTCGTCTCCGCGTCGCTCTTTCTGCTCTTACAATGGCGGAACATTTCCGTGATTCCATCGGAACAGACGTACTACTCTTCGTGGACAATATCTTCCGTTTCTCCCAAGCGGGATCCGAAGTATCCGCACTTCTGGGACGTATGCCTTCTGCGGTGGGATACCAGCCGACTCTTTCTACAGAGATGGGTGCTCTACAAGAGCGTATTACTTCCACTCGTAAGGGATCCATTACTTCCGTTCAGGCGATTTACGTTCCTGCGGACGACTTGACCGACCCTGCTCCTGCGAATGCGTTCGCTCACTTGGATGCGACTACGGTTCTTTCCCGTGCGATCTCCGATAAAGGAATTTATCCTGCGGTTGACCCGCTCGATTCTACTTCTCGCGTAATGAACGCGGAAGTTCTGGGTGCGGAACATTACGGTGTTGCTCGTGAAGTTCAAAGGATTCTCCAACGTTATAAAGATCTTCAGGATATTATCGCGATTCTCGGTATGGACGAACTTTCCGAGGATGATAAGGTTCTGGTGGCGCGTGCGAGAAAGATCGAGAAATTCCTTTCTCAGCCTTTCCACGTTGCGGAAGTATTCACAGGATCCCCTGGAAAATACGTAAAACTCGCCGATACGGTCCGCTCTTTCAAAGAGTTGATTGCCGGAAATTGCGACCACCTTCCGGAGCAAGCCTTCTATATGGTGGGAACCATAGAAGACGCGATCGAGAAGTCCAAAAACCTGAGAGCATAATCGATGGCAGCCAAGCTAGACGTATCGGTAATCTCTCCGGAGAAACTACTCTTCCACGGCGATGCGGACAGCATCGTCGTGCCCGGAAGCGAAGGGTTTTTCGGAGTGTATCCGGGCCACACGGCTCTGGTTTCCTTATTGGGAATCGGAGTCCTTGAAGTCCGCCAGGGGAATAAGACTAAAGTTGCCGCAATCGAAGGCGGTTTCTTCGAAGTCAGAGACAATAAGGTTACGATTCTCACCGACCACGGTAGTCTGAAAGAAGATATCGATCTGGCTGCCGCTCAAAAAGCGCTGGAAGAGGCAGAAGCTCTGCCCGCTTCCAATGAAAAAAATACCCTCGTTCAAAAAGCAAAAACCCGAATTTTAGCCGCTTCCCGCTAATATTTCGGGGTTCTAGAATCCGAAAATTACTAATAGTAGAACGCTTTTCCTCCGGGATTCCCGGAGGAAGCCTTCGTTTAAGGTTCTCCCGAATCGGGAGAATTTTCGGATTGTATTTCCTGTAACGATCAGGGATGCTCCGGAATAGAGAGCGTCGGATTTTAATCATATTGTAGGAAGCATGGCGGACGATTTTACGATAGACGAAGGTGAGGGATTTCCTGCAAGCAACGGAGACGAATTCGATCCGAGCGAAATGAGTTTGGACGAAATCGATTCTCTATTGTCCGGCGACGACTCGGGCGCGGATTTCGATTTCGACGCTCTTCCCGTGGATGACGGAAATGCCGCCGGTTTCGAGGACCTGGTCGCTTCTTCCGGAGAAGAATATCCCGACGATTTTACCAATTTCGAACCCGACGACTCCGAATTCTCCTCGGACCTGAGCCAATTGGACGAGTCCGTGCATCTGGACGAGGACTTCGATTTCGATCTGACCGATCCTTTGATCGACGCGGAAATAGACCGCCTATTAGACATTGAGGACGACGGTCCGGAATCCTCTCCCTCTTCTTCCGGGGCCGCTCCTTCTTGGAAAGAATCATCCCTCGCTCCTACTCCTCCGGATGACGACCATGACCATGACGGTTTCGGAGATCTGGGAAGTCTGGACTTGGGGGATTTTTCCCAGCCGGGAGAAGTTCCCGCCTCCGCATTCCACTCCGAAGACCAGCCTTTCGAATGGGCGGGAAGCGGGGATTCCTCCGACGATCACGAGGAAGCCGTGGGTTTCTCCGATCTGGATATGGACGACGAGGCTCCCATCTCTCTTTCCGACGACGAATTACATAATATTGATATAAGCGCGGACCTTGCCGATTTCAGCATGGAGGACGAGGAAGCGGAAACCGCTTCTCCGGGCCAGGACAGAACTCACGAAGACGATTTTCTATCCGACGACGAAGGGCCTATTTCTCTCTCCGAACACGAGTTAGGCGATATCGCTGTGGACGATTTCGGAGCCGACTCCGATTCGGAGGGCTTCGCGGATTTGGGAGACGACTTCTCGGTCCCTTCTTCACAGCCTTCCGATTCCATGGATTTCGAAACGGAAGAAGAGGACAAAGATATCGCTCTCTCCGTGGACGAATTGGATCACTTATTGACGGGAGAGGGAGGAGAAGAGCTTACGAGCTCCGAAGAGGATTCCTTCGAAGAGATGGGAAATTTCGGAGACCTGGACTTAGGAGCGGTCGATGAGGATGTTCCTATCGCTTCCGATATGAGCTCCTTGGAAGAATCCGAGGAACCGATTGCGCTCTCCGACGACGAACTAGGAAACCTTCTTTCATCCGGAGACGAGTCCGAAGATACCATAGAGCCGATCGATCTGGATAGTCTGGATTTGGGAGAGGATTCTTCCTTCGAGTCCGACGTCAAAATGGGAGCCACGGATTCGAGCGATAGCGAATTAGACCTAAGCGATTTTAACTTCGATACGGAAGCTTCTCCGAAAACTCTCGCAGCGGACGAAGAGGAAGAATCCATTTCTCTTCCGATTTCCGATCTGGAGCATTTCGGTTCCGAAGAGGAATCCAATCCTCTGGATATGGGAATGGATTTGGGAGAATTCGACGAACTTCCTTCTTCCAATGAAGAGGACGTTCTGGAATCCATCGGAGACTTTACTTCCGCGAGCGATGATGACGTACTCGGTTCCTCCGCTTCCGAAGAGGATCTATTAGCTCCTCCGGGAGATCTTTCCGTTCCTGAGGATGATTTCCTTTCCGATATCAACGAAGACGAACCGATCGCACTTTCCGACGACGAACTGGGAAATCTTCTCTCTTCCGGAGAGGAAGAAGATACCGGAGCGGTTTCCGGATTCGACAACGAAGAATCCGATTTTCTTGCGGACGATAACGAGCCGATCGCGCTTTCCGACGACGAACTGGGAAATCTGCTCGCTTCGGAAGAAGAAGAGGTTCCCGAATTCTCATCTTCTAACGAGGATTCCGAATCCGAGGAGCCTATCGCGCTTTCCGACGACGAGTTGGGAGATCTTCTCTCTTCCGGAACCGAAAACGATTCCTTCGATTTCGAAGGAGATTCCGAAGAGTCGGGCGATATACACGAACCGGTTGAATTCGGAGATTTCTCTCTAGACGGAGATTCGGACGAGCCGATCGCATTGTCCGAGGATGAGTTAGGTCATCTTTTAGAAGACGGCGGGGAATCGGAAACCGCAGGTACCGACTTGTTGGCAGATTCCGACGAACCGATTTCCTTACCGATAGGAGAATTGGATGACGTCGCCGGTTCCATCGATCCGAACCAATACGATGTGGATTGGGATGGACCGGTCGCGGATATAAACGATTTGGCCGAAGAGACTGCGGCGCCTTCCGACTGGGATCTGGACGGGGAGGCCGACGAGCCTATCACTCTATCCAACGACGAACTCGGAAATCTACTTGCGGACGAGGCTCCGGAAGAAGTGGATTCCGAGGATCTGGATGCGCTACTTTCCGCTTCTCCCGAAGCGACCGAATTGGATGCTTTGGGATCCATGGGAGACGATATCCCGATCGCCGATCTGGATTTCACCGGAAATATCGGAGGAGATATCGTTCCTACGATCGAAAGATTGGCTCCGGAACCGGAACTGAATTTCGTTTTGGACGAATACGCCGAAGAAGGAGAGGCTTCTCCTTTGGAGGAAATCCGCCAAGCATCCGGAGGAATGGATGCCGGGCTCGGAGAGGAAGCCGGCACTCCTACTCAGGACGAGATGAAGCGTATTCTTCTCTATTTGGACGAGCTTTTAGGAAACCTTCCGGACGATATGATACGGGATTTCTCTCGCTCCGATTACTTCGAACTTTATAAGAAATTAATGAAACAAATCGGCGTCTGACGATGGGCTTGCTGGATAAAGTCACTCGTTTGATCCGTTCCGGAGCTGCGGCTCCCGGAGATTCGAGAGGCGTATCCTCTTCCGTTTCCGCCGGAGAAAAACCTTCTCTTTTAAAAAAATCCATGGCCCTGAGAGCCAAAGGGCTTCTGGAAAAGGCGATGGATTTCGGAGGAAAAAAATCCGAGAAACCGACATCCGTCTACGAGGACCCCGCTAGCTTCGAACCGACGACTGCGGTCTCTTCCGACGAGGATTTTTCCTTCGATTCGGAACAGGCCTCCAACGATTTCGGAGACCTGGATCTGGGAGAAGGAATCACACCATCTTACGGAGGAGACGATACCGAGGCTCCCGAAATCGATTTTCCTACGGGAGCCTTCGAGGATTCCGATTCGAGTGATTTCGATCTTTCCGATGCGGACTCCGAATTTCCTAGCTCCGCTTCGTTCGATGCGGATCCGGACTTGGGGCTCGGACTAGACGATTTGGATCTTGGATCCGAGTCGGAACTTTCTTCTCATGAAGAAGAAAAACCCAAGGGTTTATTGTCCAAGGCCGAAGAGGCGAAAGAGGAGCAGTCCTTCGACGATTCCGATTTAGGCAAAGCGGAGAATATCCAGGATCCTTTCGCCGATTGGGTCAAGGACGCGGAGAATCAGGCAAACCGAGAGGCCAATCGCCCTCTCAACAAAGAACAGGCCGAAACGGAAAGCGCCGAGTTTCTATTCGACGACGATTCGGATTATTCCACTCTTCCTATCGATCTACAGATCGCTTCCCGCAAAAAATTGGAGAATTATCTCTCCGTATTCGAGATATCCAAGGAGATATCCGCTTCCAAGGATTTCCCCGATTTTTTCCAGAATCTATGCTATTCCATACAGGGACAGATAGGTGCGGAAGGGATCGCGATCTTCTCCTCTACAAACGGGGATTTTCATACCTTAAGAGTCGTAGAAGCGCAGGGGATCAATGCGCATCCTAACTGGAATTTCGAAACGGGAGACGAATGCTACCAGGCCGCCTTAAAGACTCCTTCCGTAATTTACGCTAAGGAGATGTTTAAGTTTGCTCTCCCTGGAAAAGAAAAAGAAATATTAGAGAAATCGAATGCGGAGCTTCTGGTTCCGATCCGGAATTACGAAGAATTCTTCGGAATCATCGTCCTAACTAAGACCATAGAGGGAGACGATTACACGATAGAGGATCTGGAATTCCTGAAAATCGTAGGGGAGATGGCGGGATCCGTCTTTCGTAGGATTATGGATCTGGAAGCGCTGCAACAGGAGAATGAAAGGTTAGGGGACGTGGTCAAGGCCAACGAGAGAATCTTATCCACTGCCAGAAATCTCGCGCAAATCAGGGATATGGACGAGGCCTACGATTTTCTAGTAGAGACGTTCAAGAAGGAGCTGGGCCTTAGACGCTGGAGTTTTCTCATTCTGGATAGAACCACCCGCAAGGAATATAAGGTATTCGGGACGAATCTACTGACTCCGGACACGGCGGGAAAATTCCGCCTACCTATAGACTCCAATCTTGTGGGAATCGTGGCTAACGTTCCCGGGGTTTTCCGGATTTCCAATTTCAGAAAGAATCCCGAGTTATTATCTCAGCTCTCCAACGACGAACTAGGACTCATGCACGATTTCGACATTCTTCCTTTTTTGAATCTGAACTGGCTTGTGGGAATGCTCGTTATCCACGAGACGGAGGTCCCTTGGACCGATTCCGATCGGGAGACCGCAGTGGGAATCTCGGAAGTAGCAGCACCCGTACTTTCCAATTTATTGATGTTGGAGGAAAGGGACGCAGTCTTCCGAGATCCTTTCAGTCCGGTCGAAACTAGAATCGACGAGGCGATCGCGAGATCCGCCAAACTAGGAGCGCCTTTTAGCCTTACCGTATTCAAAGTACAAAATGCCACTCGAATGGTCCGCATCAAAGGAGCGGGTTTCTTCGCTTATTATTGCGAGGAGCTGAGAGCTTCCATCCAAGAAAATTTGAGTGAAACCGACTATTGCTATCGAGTAGGCCAAGGAAAATACGTGGTCGTTCTGGACGGAAAAGACAGAGAGGAAACCCAGATCGTAGTCCGCAAGATCCGAAATCGTATCGTGGAACTGGACCGTAAGACCAAGGATTTCCAAACTTCCACGGCAAACCAAACCCTTTGCTATCCTGCCGACACCCGCGAAAAAGAAAGAATGTTGGAACTCATAGAAGAATCCTAAAAAAGCCTAAGGTCCCGTTCCAGATTGCGAGTCGGTGATAGTTCGTTTCCGGACAGTCGAAATCGAAAAGTAATTGAATTCCGGTTATTTTCTTCTATATCCGTATGATGCGCAGAGTGATATTTTTAATGCTTTTTCTCGCTTTTTGTAAAACCGGCGGCGACAAACCGGTATTGAGAAATTTTCAAAAAAGTGTACGATTGAATTCCTCGCTGGAAAATGCGAAGAATGGGGATCTATTTTCTTTTATCGATAAGAAGGGTGGTACGATCGATATATATTGTATTTCAGAAGAATTTAAAATATATCCTCCCTATGCGAATGATTGGTATGTCCAGTCCGATGGAACTTCTCGTATAACGTTTTCCTCCGATTATATGAAATCAATGATAACGATATTTCCCGGCGAGAATGGACAAAAACTGTCCTTAAATAAATACCTTGAAAGTAGGTTTAAGCAAATCTCTTCAACTAACGGCAATTATTTCAATGGAAGAGTTTTTCCGGGAAAGATCAAGCCGGTGTTTGCCTTTAGCGGAATCGATGATCTTGGACCGGCCGGTCGGTCTTATACTGAAACTTATAGCACGGCAATCCTTAGAGCGGACGGAAGTGTTCTGGAAGTTAGATACTTGTTCTTTAGCGAGCTACCGACTCCGAGGGCAATGCTTGATAAGGTTATACCGCAATTATTGGACTTAGGTTTCCAGAATTTGGATCCCGAGTCCATTGCAAAATTGCGAAGCAAGTCCTAACGTTTGAAGGTCGAATCCACCTGAATCGTAGAATTTCTGGAACAGGTATCTACCGCGACTTCATTGAAGTCGGTATGAGGAACCTAATTCTCATACTCTTTGCCAATAAGCTAAGTTTTATAACTAAATTGTGATTTGACAATGCATATAAATTAGCTATTTTATGCATAATATGAGAACGACAATTGACATTCCCGAGGAATTATTCGAGGAGGCCATGAGGCTGACCCATCTGAAAACGAAAACCGACGTAATTAAGGAAGGTCTTGCCTCCCTAATTCGGAGGGAAAAACTGAAAGAATTGAAAAAATACAAGGGCTCTATCGATCTGAAAATCAATTTAGATGATCTTCGAAAGAGATGAGTGCCGTTCTATTGGATTCTTCCGTTTGGATAGAATATTTCCGTAATGACCGGTCTTCGATTTCGAAAGAGGTCGACGATTTGATCGATAGGGATAACGTTTACACGAATGATCTGATTTTGGCCGAGTTAATTCCTTTTCTAAAAATCCAGAAACAGACTAAAGTCATCACGACCCTCGAGGCTGCCGAGCGCCTCACGTTAGATATAAATTGGCGAGAGATAATCGATTATCAAGTTTCAAATCTAAAAAACGGCATCAATAAGATCGGACTTCCGGATTTAATCATCGCGCAGAATGTGATTCAAAACAAAGCGATACTCTTTACCTTAGATAAACACTTTAAGCTTATGGGAAAGCATCTTAAGCTTAAACTCTATTGACCTATTCGAAGAAACTTTCGATTAAAGCAAGTCCTAACGCTTGAGGGTCGAATCCACTAAATCGTAGAATTTCTGGAACAGGTATCTACTATCGTTCGGTCCGGGAGAACTTTCCGGATGGTATTGCACCGAAAGCAAAGGATACCCCGATTTCAAAATTCCTTCTACAGTATCGTCGTTTAGGTTCAAGAAGGAGATGGGTTCTTTTTCGGAGGACTCCGCCACGACTGCAAACCCGTGATTTTGAGAAGTGATTTCCACTTTTCCCGTCTCCAGATTCTTGACCGGTTGGTTGCCCCCTCTATGCCCGAATTTCATCTTCTCCGTTTTCTTGCCTAGGGTGAGTCCTATGATCTGGTGGCCCAGGCAAATCCCGAAAAGAGGATAATTCTTTTCTAATATTGCTTTGGTGGAATCGATTGCGTAAGTGCAAGCCGCGGGATCTCCCGGACCGTTGGAGAGAAAAAACGCGTCCACTCCGTCTTTCATGATCTCGGAAGCGGGAGTCTGGGCCGGATATACAGTGACAGCAAAGCCCGCCGCGTCTAATAGCCTCAGAATATTGGTTTTCACTCCGTAATCGTATACTGCGAGTTTGTATTTTTTTCCTGCGTTCGTTCCGAAAGAATATTTCTTTTCGGTAGTAACGACTTTGGCCAGATCCGCATCCGCGATCCCTGGGAATTTTCTTACTTCCTGTAGAAAGGATTCCGAATATTCGTTCGCTACGAAGATCCCTCCGTTCGGAGACCCGTTGGTTCGGATAAAGCGGGTGAGTTTGCGGGTATCGATTCCTTGGATTCCCGGAATCTTGTATTCTTTCAAAAATTGAGAGAGCGTTTTCTCTGCCTTGAAATTGGAAGGCCTGTCCACGTATTCCTTTACGATCATTCCGGAAGCCTGGATCTTTCCGGACTCCATGTTTTCAGGGTGGATACCGTAATTCCCGATCATGGGATAGGTGAGTGTAACGATCTGATTGGCGTAGGAAGGATCGGTCAGGATTTCCTGGTAACCCGCCATGGAAGTGTTGAAGACGATTTCCCCGACGGAATGGGTTTCGTAGCCGAAGGATTCTCCCTCGTATACGTCCCCGTTTTCTAAAACCAAGAACGCTTTCATTACGGACAGGCTCTTGCAAGAGGGGCGAGGGTCAAGTGGAAACGATTCGAATTTTGTAGGAACATCCGCGAAAGATCGGGGCCGCTCTCGCTTCCTTCGGACTGAGACAATTTATGAGGGGGTAGCGTAAGACGCGAATGCGGCTGGAGCGAGGGGGAGACTTCCCCCTTCCTATCTTCTGATTGCGAAAAAAAGGCTCTATCGACGGAATGGAAGCAGGGGTACTTGTGGCAGTTCAAAATCAGTCAGTCAAATTCATCCTACCGGACGGCTCTTCCAAAGAGGTTCCGGCGGGTTCCACATACAAGGATTTCATCGAATCCCAACTTCCGTTTTTAAAGAACAAGGCCTTGGCCGTCCGACTGGACGGAACCCGGGTCCTGGACTTAAGCCGTACAGTGGATTCCACAACCACCCCCGATTCTACACCCAAGCTGGAAGTTCTGACCTTCCAAGACAAAGAAGGTTGGGAAACCTTCCAACACTCTGCGGCTCATCTTTTAGGTATGGCCGTCCAGAACGTATATAAGGACGCGAAATTGACCGTGGGTCCCGTGATCGAAAACGGTCCCGGGTTCTTCTATTATGATATCGATTTTACCGAAACCGTAATCACTCCCGAAGATTTTCCCAAGATCGAAGCGGAGATGAAAAAGATCGCGGATGCGGATCATGAAGTCTTTCGCAAGGTCTGGGATAAGAAGGAAGCGATCTCCACCTTCGAAAAGATGGGGGAGAATTATAAAATCGAAATCGTAGGGCAAATTCCGGACGAGCAGGTGTCCATTTACGGAATGGGAGAATGGTTCGATCTTTGTAGAGGACCGCATATTCCCCGCTCCGGATTTCTGAAAGCCTTCAAACTCACCGCTCTTTCCGGCGCTTATTGGAAAGCGGATAAGAATAACCGGATGCTCACTCGCATTTACGGAATCGCATTCCCTTCCAAGAAGGAATTGGACGAGTATCTTTTCCAACTGGAAGAGGCAAAGAAGAGGGACCACAGAAAGATCGGCAAGGAAATGGATCTATTTTCCTTCCAATCCGAGGCTCCGGGTTTTCCTTTCTGGCACCCAAAGGGAACGGCTCTTTGGAACACTCTCGCGGATTATATCCGTAAGGAATGTGCCAAGAGGGGCTACCAAGAAATCAAGACTCCTGCGGTTCTTTCCTCCGAATTATGGAGAAGGAGCGGTCACTGGGATAATTTCAACGAGAACATGTACTTCGTTTCCATCGACGAGGAAGAGTTCGCGATCAAACCCATGAACTGTCCCGGTTGCAGTCTCATATACAAACACCATTTGCATTCTTATCGGGAACTTCCTCTTAGATTTGCGGAATTAGGAAGCGTCCACCGTCACGAATTGCACGGGGTCCTTCACGGGCTCTTCCGTGTCCGAGCATTCACCCAGGACGACGCCCATATCTATACTCCTTTGGATTATCTGGAAGCGGAGGTCCTGGATATCATCGACTTCACTTTCCATGTATACAAAAAGTTCGGATTCCAAGAATTCAAAACATACATCGCTACCCGTCCCGAGAAATCCCAGGGAAAAGACGAGGACTGGGAATTTGCGACCAACGCTTTGAAACAAGCTTTGGAAAAGAGAGGAATTCCTTATTCCATTAAAGAAGGAGAAGGAGCGTTTTACGGACCCAAGATAGAATTCAATATCAAGGATTCCATCGGAAGAATGTGGCAATGCGGAACCGTTCAGATCGACTTCTCCATGCCGGATCGTTTCGAATTGGATTATACGGACTCCGACGGTTCCAAGAAACGTCCCGTCATGGTTCATAGAGCCATTTACGGATCCTTGGAAAGATTCATCGGAATTCTAATCGAGCATTTCGAAGGGAAATTCCCTCTTTGGCTCTCTCCGAACCAAGTTCGGGTGTTAACTGTCACCGAAAATGTGCAGGACTACGGATCCGAGATCTTGAAGAAGCTTATAGATTTGGGATTCCGGGCAGAAGGGGATTTCCGGAACGAAAAAATCGGAGCTAAGATCCGGGATTCTATTCTTAGAAAGGCCAATTATCTTCTCGTACTAGGACAAAAGGAGAAAGAATCGGGAACCGTCGCTCTTCGCAAGCGGGGTTCCGAAGAGACAATAACTCTTTCTTTTCCTGAATTCTTGGCTCTCTTGGAAAAAGAAGTCTCGGAAGGGAATTAAGAACTCGGCTCCGACTCGGTCGGAGCGAATTCTTCTCGTTGGATGGACTCGGGTCAAATTCTACTTGAACCCAGTCCCCGTTCATGGAGAAAATCGCTTGAAAGCCTACCTATAGGCCAAAAAATTGGAAAAACGCCGGAGATTGAATGCAGAGGAAGCCGCAGCCGAAACCCACCGATAAGCTTTTCAGCCATAGAATTAACGAAAAAATTACCGGGGTAGCCCAGGTAAGATTGGTGACGGACGACGGGGCAATGATCGTCTCTTTTGACGAGGCTTTGCGGCGGGCAAAGGAAGAAAACCTGGACTTGGTGGAAGTGTCCGGAGACCAGGAAATTCACGTCTGCAAAATTATCGATTACGGTAAATACAAGTTCGAACTACTTAAAAAGAGTAAGGAAGCAAAGAAGAAGCAGCACGTAATCAACGTGAAGGAAGTAAAGATTCGTCCGCGAATCGACCAACACGATTACGAAATTAAAAAACGCCACGCCGTTGAGTTCCTCCAAAAAGGAGACAAGGTAAAGGTGAGCCTTCGCTTCCGAGGCCGTGAAATGATGCATTCCGAATTAGGGATGAATGTCGTGAACCGGATGGTAGAAGATCTGAAATCTGTTGGGACGCCGGAAAGAGAACCAGTCTTAGACGGGCGTCAGATTGTTGTTGTGATTACGCCTCTTGCAGCGAAGTAAGAGGGGAAGCCAGGAGTTATCGAGGTCAGGAAATGCCTAAGCTTAAGACAAATAGAGCCGCAGCAAAACGGTTCAAGTTTTCCAAGAATAATAAAATTAAACGGAAGAGTATGAACACCCGTCACATTCTTACCAAGAAAGGTCCTAAAAGACGTCGTCGTCTTAGAGGAATGACCCTGGTAGTGGATGCCGATTGGAAATCCATCGTTAGACTCATGCCTTACGGAGTTCGATAATGCCACGCGCTACAAACGGAACCATTCATAAGAATCGTCGCCAGAAAGTTTTAAAAACTGCCAAGGGATTCAGAGGAGCTCGCTCCAAACTTTACAGAACCGCAAAATCCGCGGTAATGAAAGCCGGACAGTGGGCTTATAGAGATAGAAAGGCTAAAAAACGTGATTTCCGCAAATTGTGGATCATCCGTATCAACGCCGCCGCTCGTGAAGCGGGACTTTCTTATTCCCAGTTCATGTTTGGCTTGAAAAAAGCCAATATTTCCCTGGATAGAAAGGCCTTGGCCGAACTCGCGTTCAGCGACAAAGAGACTTTTAACGCTCTCGTAGAGAAAATCAAGGTAGCAGCCTAATTTCCTCGATCAGTCTTCCTAATCCAAAAGGAAGATGCGAAAGAAGCCGAAAAGCCCGTAATTCTACGGGCTTTCTTTGTTTTTAGAAAAAAAGGTTTTTCTCTTTTGCGAAAGGATGAAAAATAGGATGGATTTTGTCGATTTGGCGGGTCCCAAGATTAGAAACGCCTAAGCAGATAATTGTAATATTACTACCCAGCCGAAAGGACAAGAGGTTCGCATTATGTTGACTATGGAGACTATCGAAGAGTTAGAGAGTAAGGTCCTAAAGGCCCTCGAACTCATTAGCGATCTTCGGGCGGAAAACGGCCGTCTCGAATCGGAAAACGAATCCCTCCGTGCGGAAAACGACCAGATGAAACTGGCCATGGAGGAAAAGGAGAAGGAACTCTCTTCTCTCCGCGAGCAGCTTCAAAAAGCGAACCAGGAATTGGAAGGAATCAAGGAAAGAGAGCGTGCCCTCGAAGCCAAGATCAACCAACTTCTCGGACGCTTGGATGGACTTCCCGCTTCCTCCGGAGCAGGATCCACTTCTTCTGCTGCTCCTAAGACCGGTTCTTCCTTCGCTTCCGGAGCGGCTCCCGCTGCTGCGGCTTCCGCTTCTCCCGCAGTCGTAAGAGATTCTTCCGACGACGATTTTAACGAAGACGACGAAATCATTCTACTCGACGATGAGGACGACGATATTTCCGTTCTGACCGAAAGTTCGGATTCTTCCGGTGGGGACGATGAGATCATCATCACCGACGAACCGATCGAGGACTTCAGCCCGGTTTCCGCGGACGACGATGATATCATTATCGAAGACGATGACGACGCAATCAGCGTTTTCGACGCGGATGAAGACGACGATTTCCTCGTCATCGAAGACGATCCGAAGTAATCCAATATGAGCGGAAGAGTCAATGCTCGGATCCAGGGCGACGACTATACCATCGTGGGGGATACGGACCCCGAATACATTCATAGATTAGCCGAGTTGGTGGACCGGAAAATACGGGAACTCCATCTCGGTATGCCTAACGCATCCAAGCTGAAACTTGCCGTCCTAGCCGCCTTGAATTTTGCGGACGAACTAGAGCAGGCGAAATCCCAAACTTCCGAAGCGGGTCCTTCTTCTCCGGAAGCCGAAGAAAAAACTAGAAAGCTAATTACATTGATCGAAGAAGGTTTGATCGGAGACGTATAAGTTTGGCTTCCAAGAAAGAAGCAAGGCTCGCTCAAAAAACCGCCATCTCCTCCGTTTCTTCACGGGAAGAAAAGGAACAACTCATTCGAAGCAATCTTTTGTCATTTCTGAGACATAGCTCCGTCTTGGAACCTAAGAAAATTATTTCCTATGTTCCGGACAGATTCGAGATTCCCGCCTTCCATTCTCATGAGAATCCGTTCTCTTTGGGGGAGGAATTTCTTATCTTCTATCCTAAGGTGACGGAATTCGGTTTGATTTTTCTGACCGGAGAGAAGTTCGAAAAAGGCTCTTTCGGAATTTTGGAACCTATAGGATCGAATCGTCTTCTTCCGGAAGAAGCGGATTGGATTATAGTACCCGCCCTTGGCTGGAACGAAGAAGGAGCGAGGCTCGGAAGGGGAAAAGGTTTCTACGATCGGAGCCTACAATTCGTTCCGAACGAAAAAATGATTGGCTTAAGTTTCGAGGAGCTTTACCCTTGCGCTTTTTCTGCGGAGCCTCACGATCTCAAAGTGGGACAGGTTTTTACGGACAAAAAAAACCATTGCTTTCCCAAGAAAATGGGAGAAAAATCAGTCCCATAACACGGGAGAAGTTCCTGTTTTAGGGGTCTTCTGGTCGACAATGTACCAGTCGGATAACGTAGCCGAAAGTTTCCGATCGGAGAAAGGATAAGAGGCGGAGGAAAGGTGAAAACCATAGATAAAAATAACCCCGCGGAAGAAGATCAAACGGGAAAGGAAGTCGAATCCTTAAAAGAATTCCTCACCTTCGAAGTGGACAAGGAAGTCTTCGGGATCGACATCCTTCATATTCATGAAATTTTAAAACCTGTTCCCATTACACGCATTCCGAACGTGGACCCGTACATTCTGGGAGTCATCAATCTAAGGGGAGAGATCATCCCCATCATGGACCTAAAGGAACTTTTCGGATTAGGTTTTTGTGATATTCTGCCTTCCACCCGTATCATCGTCGTCGTTTACGGAGAAAAAAGGGGAGGTCTTCTCGTAGACTCCGTAAAACAGGTAGTCAAGGTACATAAGGACAAAGTAAACCAGGCCGACGAGGAGCTGAGCGTGAATTATAGCGAGCTCATAGAATCGGTGAGCCAGTTCGAGGATTCTCTGATCCTCAATTTAAACCTTTCCATGCTTATGGAATATGCGGGGGAGGAATCCTAAATGGCCGGCGTATTGGGAGAATATACAGAACTCTTCCTGGAAGAGTCCGAAGACCAGATAGAAGAACTGAACGCGAACCTTCTTCAATTGGAAAAGGACCAATCCAATCCTCAGACCATCAACGATATTTTCCGTGCGGCGCATTCTCTTAAGAGTTCCGCGGCCTTCGTAGGTCTTTATAATCTTTCCGATCTCGCTCATAAGATGGAGAATCTTCTCCAGAGCATACGGGACGGAAAACTTGCAGTCAATCTATCCCTAGTAAATCTTCTCTTTCAGTGTTTCGATCTGATCAAGAATGTGATCTCGAACGTGGCAGCCGGTAAAAAAGTGGATACTCCTTATACCGACATGATCCAGAGATTGGAAGCCTACGAAAAAAATCCGGATGTGGCGGTAGCTTCTCCCAAGGGAGGAAGATCCGTTTCGGAATCAGCGGAGCCGGTCAAGAAGGAAGAATTGGCCTCTTCCAGCGGATTGGAATTGGATGCGGATGACACCAAGGAATTGGAAGAATTAGTCACAAGCAGCGGTAGCGGAAAGGCCTGGCTCTTGAAAGTAGGCCTAAAGAAAGACGCTCCTATGAAGGGGCTACGTTATACTTTGATTCTACAGAACCTCCGCGGTTTAGGAAACGTTTTTCGGACTCAGCCTAGTTCGGAAGAGTTGGAGAACGGAACAGAGGCTCCGATACTTTCCATTCTCATTGTGAGCTCCGAGTCTCAGGAAGAACTCACAAAAGCCGCTAACGTGGATATGGTGGAAAATCTGATGATCCAGGAATACAAACTGAACCAAGGGTTCGGGTCGAATTCCGGAAACGGTTCCTCCTACCACCTCGAAGAAGAGGAAAGGACGAGCGACGCTAAGGTAACCCTGAAAAGTATCAAGGTTTCTTCCGATAAACTGGACCAACTCATGAATAACGTGGGAGAATTGGTGATCACCAATTCCGGATTCCAGAAAATATACGACGATTTACTCCGTACTTTCGGAGACGACCAGCTCTTCGGAGAATTGAAAGGACGTATCGATCTGATCAATCGTATCTCCAAGGAATTGCAATCCGGTATTATGAATATCCGGATGGTTCCTATTTCCACCGTTTTCCGTAGATTTTCCCGTTTGGTCCGAGACCTTTCTCTGGAAACCGGTAAGATCGTAGAACTCATCCTGAACGGAGAGGCCACCGAGCTGGACAAAAAAGTCATAGACGCGTTGGGCGAACCTTTGCTTCACCTGATCCGAAATTCCGTGGATCACGGGATTGAATTACCAGACGAAAGAAGAAAAGCCGGCAAATCCGAAACAGGTATCGTGGAACTGAACGCCTACCAAGGCGGAAGCAATATCATGGTGGAAATCCGGGACGACGGTAGAGGATTGGATGTGGATAAGATCCGCCAAAAAGCAGTATCCAAAGGACTCGTAACGGAAGCGGACGCTGCCGCCTTGACCGAGAGCGAAATTTTCCAATTTATCTTTGCACCTGGATTCTCCACCGCCGAAAAAATCACAGATATTTCCGGTAGGGGAGTGGGGATGAGCGTGGTAAATAGCCTCATCCAGGAATTCAAAGGAAAGATTCTCATACAGTCCCAGAAAGGTGCGGGAACTTCCTTCGTTCTTTCCTTCCCTCAGGCCTTGGCCATCATTCCCTCCATTCTTATCGTTATGGAAGAGGAAGTATATGCTTTCCCTCTCTCGGAAGTGAACGAGACGATCAAGGTAAACAACGAACAGATCACCACTCTCGAAGGGAACGAAATCATCAATCTAAGAGGAGAGGTTCTTCCGATCTATCGACTGAATCGTATCTTAGGTTTGCAGGACAAGACCGAAAGAGAGGAGTCTCCCGTCGTGATCGTCCAGTACAAAGGAAGAAAGTTAGGCTTCATGGTCGACGAACTCGTGGGCAAACACGAAACCGTGATCAAATCCCTGGAAAAGAACTTCAAAAATATCAAGGGACTCACCGGCGCTTCCATCATGGGAGACGGAACCATCATTATGGTCTTGGACATTCCTGGAATCGTGGAAATCGCCTCCGATATGGACGAGAGAGCGAGATACGTGAACTTCCATCTCGAAACGATGAAACGAATCAGCACGATACGCACCATCGAAACGGAAGAAGAGAAATACATTCAGAAAACATCCAATCCTACCAATCTCTACAATCATAAGTTGCACGAGATCACCACCCGTGAAAGGGAAAGAAGGAAGAAGAGCGAACGTAAAAAATTGGACGAGGCCAAAAAGGTCGTAGTCTCCCAGGAAGAATTGGAGAGAGATACCCCCGTCGCTTCTTCCAAAATGAACGTTGAGATTCGTAAGACCGAAGAAAAATACATTCCTACCCAGGAAGCTTCTCCGGATACGGGTTCCAATACTGCGGTATTGGAAAGACCCGCAGCTAAGAAGGGCATGGAAGAGGAATACAGATCCCATATCCGGGAACTCATATCCGAGACCGAAATCACCGCCGAAGAAAAGAAAAGAGCGGACCATATCATCGAAGGTTTCTTGGAACAGAAGAAGCAGAGAATGATGGCCGTTTCCCATACCAAGGATTTCACCGGAAATCTGTCCCGGGAACAGATCAAGAAGATCGAGTCCGTGGTCAATACCGGAATGATGAACGCAGGTATGGTGCTTTCCCAGATCCTGAATCGGAATGTGGATCTTTTCATTCCGGAAATTATCATGAACGATAAGGAAGGCCTGGCCTCTGAAATACGTTTTTCCGACGATAAATTCTACGGAATGAAAGTGCGGATGAACGGGGATCTGAACGGAAACATGCTCATGATGTTCTCCCGGGAAAACGCGAAAAACCTGGCTAGAGAACTTTTGGACAATACGACTCCGGGAGATACTGTCGACGACGACACTAAAAGCGTTCTTTCCGAAATTTCGAATATCGTCTGCGCTTCCGTTCTAAACTCTATTTCGAATAAGGCAAAGGTAAGCGTGATGCCGGATGTTCCCGAATTAGTGGAAGGAACTTTTTTAGAAGTTTTGGACGTCGTGAAACCGGAGAGAACGAAATTCCTGAGTATGCTAACAGAGTTCAATCACGAGGGAAACAACCTACTGGGAGTTCTTCTATTCCTTCCGGATTTCGACGAGCTGATGAGCCTCATTCCTAAGTTCTGATTTCTGGACAGACAAACAGTGAATATTATCAACGGAAATCATCCAATCCGGGTAGTCATAGTCGACGACTCCCTCTTGGTTCGTAATATCATCTCCGACCAGATCCAAAGGGATGAGAGAATCCAAGTCATAGCTACCGGAAAGACAGGGGTGGATTGCATAGAACTCGCCACTAAACTTCGACCGGATATCGTGGTCTTGGATGTGGAAATGCCCGTGATGGACGGACTTTCCGCTCTCCAGGAATTGCAGAAACGTAAATTGGGTATTCCGGTAATGATGCTATCGGTTCTTACCCAACACGGTGCGGAAGCTACTTTTAAAGCCTTGGAATTCGGAGCCATCGACTTCGTTCCGAAACCTTCCAGCAGCAATCAATTCAATCCGGAAGAAATAGGTACCGTTTTACGAAACCGGATTCTTTCTTATTTCGAAAGCGTGAGGCATATCACTCCCGCGGTGGATCCGAGAAAAGTCGTAGAAGCCATTAAGAATAAGATTTTTAAAGATGAGAAAAAAGCCGTCGAAGCAATATGTATTGGAACTTCCACAGGAGGACCGAAGGCTCTTCAGACGGTTTTTTCCGCATTTCCGGAGAATTTTCGTCTTCCGATTTTCGTCGTACAACATATGCCCGTGGGTTTCACGAAAGCTTTCGCTTCTCGTTTGAACGATCACGCTCAAATCAAGGTGAAGGAAGCCGAAGACGGAGAAGAAGCTCTTCCCGGAACGGGTTACGTAGCTCCGGGTGATGCTCATTTGAAGATCGAATCTAAGGCGGGACGGAAATGGATTGCATTGAGCAAGGAATCGCCCGTAAATGGACACAGGCCCTCAGTCGAAGTTTTATTCGACAGCGCGATCCGGGAATACGGGAGCGCCTTGGTCGGTGTGATTATGACCGGCATGGGTAAGGACGGTGCGGCATCCACTCTTCGAATGAGAGAGGCGGGAGCAACAACGATCGCCCAGGACGAGGAAAGCTCGGTAATCTTCGGAATGAACCGTCAAGCCATCGAAATGGGCGGGGTTCAATTCGTAGAACCTGTAAGCGCAATAACATCAAGGATACTTTCCATTCTCAAAGAAAGGGGAAACTAATTATGGCCAGAATTCTCGTAGTAGACGACGCAAAATTCATGAGGACAATGGTGAAGGATGCACTCGTCGCCGGGGGGCATGAAATCGTAGGTGAGGCGGAAAACGGAAACATTGCCGTGGATCAGTATAAGGCAATTAAGCCGGATCTGGTCACCATGGATATCACCATGAGAGAAAAGGACGGAATCGAAGCCGCCCAGGAAATTTTCAAATTGGATCCCAAGGCGAGAATCATCATGGTGACCGCTCTAGGCCAGGAAGAACTTCTCGCGAAAGCGATCAAGATGGGAGTGAAGGATTTCGTTGTAAAACCCTTCTCTCCGGAGCGACTACAGCAAGCCGCAGAAAAAGCGTTGAATTCATAAGAGACATGGAGAGGGAAAATGGCGGGCAACCCTTTGTTGTTCAATGGAACAACTCGGAAGGCGGTATTACCGAAGGACCGCTCAGCCTTCTTTGGTCTCTGATAGAAAGTTACAAGGTAGATATTTTCGAAGTTTCCCTTTCTAGAATCACCGAGGATTTTCTAAACTTCATTAAATTTTCTGAAAGTATTCATATAGATGTCGGAGCGGAATACGCTCTGATGGCAGCCAATTTGGTATATCTCAAATCAAAGGCCCTGCTTCCCGACCCAGGCTTCGAAGAGGAGGATTACGATCCGCCTCTTCCCCCGGAACTCGTGGAAAAATTATTGGAGCACAAAAAATACCAGCTCTCGGCCCAAAGGCTTTCCGAGATCGATAAGCTTCAAGGCGGAATTTTCCATCGGGAAACCAACCAAGTCATAGACGAGGCGGATTCCTGGCTGGACTTGAGTCTTTTGGACCTGATTTCGGCCTTTAACGAGATCTTGGAAAAACGGGAAGACGAGACCGAGATTCCCGCTTTACTTACCACGCCCCACAGGTATTCTGTCGAGGAAAAGATGGGGTCCATCTCCGAACTCCTCGCCGAACGTTCGGATATCTCTTTCGAAGAATTGTTTTCAGAGGTCAACCCCGAGAAAGCAGAGATTGTAGCCGTCTTTCTTGCCATGTTGGAATTGTGCAAACAAAGGATCGTTTCGATCCGCCAACATAAGATTTTCGGCGAAATCCGTATATTCTTGGTGGGAGAACCGTGGAACGCGACAAAGCCGGCTTAAAAGGACTGATCGAAGCGCTGCTTTTCCTTTCCGGGGAACCGCTGAAACTCGCCAGTATAGCCAAATCCATCGACTGCGAAAAGCAGGAAGCCCGGGAAATCCTGGACGAGCTCATCTTAGATTACCAAGAAAAAGACGGAGGATTCGTCTTAAGGGAAATTGCGGGTGCCTACCAATTTTCCACCAATGAAAAGTATTCAGAGATTCTTGCCCGACTCTTTAAGGAAAAAAAGAGAGAGCAATTGTCCCGCTCTAGTCTCGATACTCTCGCAATCATCGCTTATAAGCAACCGATCACATTATCCGAAATAGACGATATCCGCGGGGTCTCGTCCAGAGCCATGGTGACTTCTTTGATTTCAAAAAAATTGGTGAAACCCGTGGGCAATAAAGAAGTTCCGGGTAGGCCGGCATTGTACGGAACCACCAAGGAATTTTTGATCCATTTCGGGCTGAACAAATTGACGGACCTGCCCGCTCCTGTGGAAGTGAAAGAATTAAAATTCGAAAGTTTGGACGATTTGATAGAGAATGGCCAAGAATAACGACAGGTTAAAGGAATTCCGGGACAAGATAGATTCCCTGGACAAAGAAATCGTCAAGGCGATCCAAGCCAGGGCGGAGATTGCGTCTTCTATCGGAGAGATCAAAAGGGAAAATAACGAGCCCATCTATCGCCCCGACAGAGAAAAGGACGTATACGAAAAGATCCTGAGTCTAAACGGCGGGCCTCTTCCCGACAAGGTTCTCGTCGCGATTTATAGAGAAATCATGTCAGGCTCTTTCTCCGTAGAAAAAGGGCTCTCCGTAGGATACCTAGGGCCGGAAGGTTCTTTTTCCCACCAAGCGGTGCGTGCCAGATTCGGAACTTCCGTCGAAGCTTCCGAGTTTCCTTCCATTCCCGAAGTTTTTCGTGCAGTGGAAACGGATAAGGCGGATTACGGTGTGGTTCCCGTGGAAAATTCTTCCGAAGGTCTCGTGAATTCCACTCTGGATCAGTTTCTAGTCTCCGACCTAAATATTTACTCCGAAATCTATCTCAAGATCCATTTGAACCTCTTGGGTTTCGAACACGATCTATCCAAAATCAAGACATTGTACGGTATCAAGATCGCCAATTCTCAATGTAGGAATTGGATCGCAGCCAATCTTCCCCATGTGGAAGTTTCGGAAACTCCTTCCACTTCTCGTGCGGCGAGTATCGTCGCGGAAAAAAAGGAGGCCTGCGCGGCGGTCGCTTCTTCTATCGCTGCGGAGATCTACGGTCTGGATATAGTCCGCGAATCCATCGAAGACATGTCGGATAATACCACCCGGTTTTTGATCATCGGTAAAAACCAGTGCCCTCCTACCGGAAACGATAAGACGTCGGTGGTTTTCTCCATTCCGGATAAGCCTGGATCACTTTATAAAGTTCTAAAGCCTTTCTTCGACAAGGAGATCAACTTAACCAAGGTGGAATCCAGGCCGACTCGCAGAACTTCCTGGGAGTATAATTTCTTCATCGATTTTCACGGTCACAAAAAGGATCCGATTATCGAGGATGTCCTAAACACCCTGAAGGAAAACACAATCTATCTGAGGATCTTGGGATCGTATCCGATCTCTCCCGCGAATCCGTGAGACTGGAATTTCGTCGCGTACTGATTTACGGTCTGGGGATGATGGGAGCCTCCTTGTCTTTGGCTCTCAAGAAAAAATCTCCGGATACGGAAGTGGTGGGAGTCGTTGGATCTCCTTCCAGTAAGGAGAAGGGTATCCAGTTGGGATCTGCGGATCAGATCTTCACTGCGGAAGAATTCCGTGCCTCCCAAAAACTGGAATCCTACGATCTAGTGGTATTCGGCGTACCCGTGGATAAAACCGTGGATCTGATCCGGGAACTGCCATCCCATTTTCAGGGACTTCTTACGGATATGGGGTCCACCAAACTCGAAATCGTAAGAGCAGTGGAATCCGTCCTAGGAGAAGGCCATCATTATATTTCCTCTCACCCAATGTGCGGCTCGGAAGAATCCGGATTGGAATTCGCAAACCCCGATCTTTACGAAAACCGTCTTTGTATTTTGACCAGACCCAAGGGAGCCTCTTCCACCGCATATGCCAGAGTGGAGGATTTCTGGAAATTCTTAGGGATGTGGACGACGGAAATTCCCGCCGAGGATCATGACCGTATTCTTTCCTATGTTTCTCATGTTCCTCATTTGATCTCTTCTCTTATGACCAATTGGGTCTGGGAAAACGAATGCGTTCGAAAATTCACCGACGGTTCTCCCGTGGCTCTAACCGGAGGCGGATTCCGGGACATGACCCGAATTGCAGGCTCCAATCCTAAGATGTGGTCCGCGATTTTTTCCTCCAACCAAGAGGAGATTTTCAATGCGCTTACCGACTATCGGAATAGATTGGATGTACTCCTTTCCGAATTGGATCCTAAAAAGCCGCTGGACCCGGCACATTGGGAATCCTTCATGGAAAGATCCCGAAAAGACCGGGATTCCATTTTAAAGAAAAGAAATGATTCCAAGAATCCTTAGAACTTCCGGCCGGGAGATCGAAGTCCCCGGCGATAAATCTCTCTCCCACCGTTCCGTCTTATTCTCCGTTCTTGCCAAGGGTCGCACCAGGGTAACCGGATTTTTGGAAGCGGAAGATCCCATCAATACCATGAAGGCGTTTTCCCTGCTCGGTTTGCAGACCAAGAAGATCGGTTCGAAGGAATATATTTTTACGAGTCCCGGAAAATCGGGCTTACATTCTCCGCAAAAAGAATTGGATTTCGGAAATGCAGGCACTGGGATTCGTCTCTCCGCAGGGCTTTTGTGCGGGTTGTCCGGAATCAAGGCCAGACTTACCGGGGACCATTCTCTCCAAAAGCGTCCCATGTCTCGTATTATAAAACCTTTAACCGCAATGGGAGCTTCCATCCAAGGAAAAGAAGATAAGGCTCCTTTGGAAATCGAAGGTAAAAAACTTTCTCCTTTCGTTTACAAGAGTCCCATCGCTTCCGCCCAGGTGAAGTCCTGTCTCATGCTCGCTGCGATGGCTTCCGAAACCTCCTTGGAATACGAAGAAGACATTCTTTCCAGAGACCATACGGAGAATATGTTTCGCTTTCTAGGGAACAAAATCGAATACAAGAATCCGCTTCACTTTAAGATAGAACCTCCTTATATTTTCGAAGCCCGGGATTTCCAGGTTCCGGGAGATATTTCCTCAGCGGCTTTCTTTTTAGTGCTGGGAGTTCTTTTGAAAGAAGGTTCGATTCTTGTGAAGAATGTTGGCCTCAATCCTTCCAGGATCGGAATCCTAAAAGCCCTGGAAGCTATGGGCGGAAAAATCGTCGTTCATAACCGACGTATAGAATGTGGAGAACCCGTAGGGGATCTGGAAGCGGTGTCTTCTAATTTACGTTTTTCTGAAATACCCGAGGAATGGATTCCTTCTCTCATAGACGAGATTCCCATTCTTACGATTGCGGGTCTATTCTCCCAAGGAGGGTTCTCCATTCGAAATGCGGAGGAACTCCGAGCCAAGGAATCGGATCGGATTCTCGCCATGGTGGAAAACCTCAGAAGTCTCGGGATCCTTGTACACGAATATGCCGACGGGTATGAAATTCCGGAACAAGGTTCTAACGGGATTTCTTCCGAGGCCGGGGCCTGGCTTTCCGGTAAAGGCGGAAAGATCCTCACAAAAATGGATCATAGGATTGCGATGAGCTTCATGATTCTAAGAGCCGTTTCCGGACTTCCTCTTTCCTTGGATGAAACCTCTTGGATAGAGACTTCCTTTCCGGGTTTCGAATCTCTTTTGGAAGGGATCGCAGGATGAATCCGAACGTAATCGCTTTAGACGGACCCGCCGGAACCGGAAAGAGTACGGTCGCAAGAGAGATCTCCAAGAAACTCGGATTCGAATACTTGGACTCGGGCGCATTCTACAGAGCCTTAACTCTTCACATTTATGGAATATACCAAAACGCATCTTCTCATTCTTCCTTTTCGGAATGGTTGCAAAAACAAGATTGGCCGTCTCTGACGCAAGGGGCAGAAATCCGTTGCGAATTTTCCGAAAAAGGGGAGAATCATATCTTTCTCTCCGGCAAAGACGTGTCGGTTGAAATTCGTAGTCCGGAAATCACTCGAGAGATCAAGTTCATAGCGGATAAGGCGGTATTCCGGGACTTCGTAAATATACAGCTTAGAAATCTGGCCAAGACTCATAGACTGGTAATGGACGGGAGAGACATAGGCACCCATGTTTTTCCGGACGCCCGTTACAAATTCTTCCTAACGGCCTCATCCAGGATCCGAGCGGAAAGAAGGTACAACCAACTTTTGGAGCAGGGGATTTCCTCGAATTTGGATGAGATCGAAAATGAGATCATTCTCAGGGATAAATCCGATACGGAACGGGAAATAGCACCCCTCCGAAAAGCGGAGGACGCAATCCTCATTGACACGGATAGCCTGCCAAAAAATAGTGTAATTAGTAAGATCCTTGGGTGCCTAGAGCCTGGCATTTATAACGATTCGCACTAATCCCAAACTAATTAACCGAGTATTCCAGTCCGTATGAGTAGCCAACAAGACAAGTCCACTTTTGCAGAAGTTTTCAAACAGTGGGAAGAAAAGAAGAACGATGAAGCCGAAATCCGCAAGGACCAGGTGGTTGACGGTAAGGTCGTATCTGTCGATAACGATAACGTCTATGTGGCGATCGAAGGACTGAAACAAGAGGGGAGAATCCCTCGCTCCGATTTCGACGAAAAACCGGAAATCGGGAGTGTGGTAACCGCACTCGTAAAAAGAAAAGAATCCACCGATTCGGGTTGCATTCTTTCCAAAAAAGAAGCTGACCAAAGAAAAGGTTGGGAAGTCGTTAAGGACGCATTCAAAAACAATTACCAAGTCAGCGGACGTCTGGTAAATGAGATCAAAGGAAAAGGATACATCGTAAACGTAGAAGGTTCGGAACTTTTCCTTCCTGCATCCCAACTCAGCTACAAGTTTGGAGAAGGAGAAAATTATAAAGGAGTGGAACTTGATTTCAAAGTAATCGAGATCAACGAGAGAACCCGCTCCGGAGTCGTATCCCGCAAAAAACTTTTGGACGAAGTCAATAACGAGAAATGGGATGCTCTCGTCCAAAAAATCAATGTTGGCGACAAAGTAAAAGCCACCGTTTCCAAAATCGCAAGCTTCGGAGTTTTCTGCGATCTGGAAGGAGTAGTCGGTCTACTCAGACAAAAAGATATCTCTTACAAAAAATTCGCTCCATTCAAGCAATACTTCACCATCGGCCAAGAACTCGAATTGCAAGTTCTGGAGATGGACAAGGAAAACAATAAACTCGCTCTGGGCTTAAAACAACTCTACGAAGATCCTTGGGTCTGGGCGAAACGTTCCTTGGAAAAAGAAATGGTCATTCGTGGAACCGTTACTTCTCTCACCAATTTCGGCGCCTTTGTGGAGCTGAAAGAAGGTCTGGAAGGTTTGATCCATACTTCCGAATTGACTTGGGCAAAGAAGCCCCCTCATCCGAAAGAACTTTTGAAAAAAGGACAAGAAGTAGAGGCCCTGATTCTCGACATCGATTTCGAAAACAGAAGACTTTCTCTAGGCCTAAAACAACTCCAACCAAATCCTTGGGACACTCTTGGACCGGAAGTTAGAGTAGGAAACGTTCTTACCGGAAAAGTCACAGGCATCACCAAATACGGAGCTTTCGTAGAGGTGGAGAACGGAATCGAAGGTCTGATTCATATCAGCGATATCACCTGGGACGAAAAACAAAAGAACCCGACTTCTCTTCTGAAAAAAGGAGAAGAGGTAAAATACGTTATTCTAGACATCAATTTCGACGCTCAGAGAATTTCCTGCGGATTGAAACAATTGCAGGAACATCCTTACGAGGCTCTCAGAAACCGTTATCCTGCGGGTTCCGTAGTCCAAGGAAAGATCAAGAGCATCGTGGATTTTGGAATGTTTGTGGAAATCGAACCCGGCTTCGAAGGGCTCGTCCATATTTCCGAAATTCCCGGCGGGAAAGATACGAATTTGGCCGAATCTTATAAACCTGGCGATATAGTAAAATGCGCCGTGGTTAAGATCGATTCCAGAAACAAGAAGATCTCATTGTCCATTAAGGACTTCGACAAAGCACTGGAAAGAGAAGAAATGGCTAAGTATCTGAAGACTTCCGATACTCCTTCTCGCGAAAGTCTCGGTAGCTTTATCAACACCTCTTTGAAATAAGAGAAACTCGGGGTCCTAATGAAGCGGTTCGAACCAAAAACTGGAGCGTCTATTAAAGATTTGGATCCGTACGCGGATCTTACAGGAGCGGAGAGGGCCTTTGCCATCCTTTTCTCCAAAATCGGAGAGCATAAGAAGCCCGTTCTGATCGGTTTGATCGTTCTGATCGTTACAGTGGTTTCCGTAGTGGGTTGGAACGAATATAGAGCGGATCAGTTCAGAAAAGGAACGATCGCTGTCGAAATTCTGGAAAAAGAATTAGCTCTCAAACCTAATACGGACCTGGCGGAAAAAATCAAGCGCTACGAAGCGATCCAATCTACTTATCATTCTTCTCCTTCTTTAGAATTGCGTTTATCCAAAACCTTAGGCGATCTTTATGCTCGCAACGGCGAATTTGCGAAGGCTGCGGATAAATTGGAATGGGCGGGAAAGCAAATCGACGAACTTCCCGAAGTAAAGGCTTACTATTTCTATATCGCAGGCAATTATAGAGAAAGCGGAAACCAATTGGCCGAGGCCGAATCGGATTATTTCACGGCTTCTTCTCTTTTAGCCGGTCGTAAGAATATTTCCGGTTTTTACGCTTGGAGTCTATACCAAGCGGCAAGACTCAAAGTAAAGAACGGGAAGAAAGACGAGGCAAAGGAACTACTGAAAAAAGTTCTGGAACAGGACATTTCTTCTCCTTCAGAAGAATTCAAGTCGGTCAAAGAACTGGCGACCTACCTTCTTCTCAAAACCAGCCAGGGAAATTAAAATGCTGACTTTGGCCCTTCCGAAAGGACGGCTCGCCGAAGAGAGCATCGAATTGATGCTGGAAAGAGGCTGGCTTAGCGGCAAGCCCGATCCGGATTCCAAAGAACTCATCTACCGGGACCCGAAAGACAAGGTCCGTATACTTCTTGTCCGTTCTCAGGATGTTCCTACTTACGTGGAGCAGAATGCCGCCGATGCCGGTATTGTCGGATGGGACGTATTATTGGAGGGAGGTTACGATCTCCTTCTCCCTCTGGATCTGGGAATCGGAAAATGCAGATTATCCGTCGCCGCTCCGAAAGGCTGGAGTCTGAGTAATGGAGAAAGAAAGGTTCGGGTGGCGACAAAATATCCCAATATCGCCAAGGACTTCTTTCTTCGAAAAGGCATCAATTGCGAAGTCATTAAGTTGTATGGAAGTATAGAATTGGCTCCTCTCGTGGGACTTTCGGACTGTATTGTGGACCTGGTTTCTACCGGGGCGACTTTAAAGGCCAATAATCTGCAAGAGATCGAAATCATTCTGGAGTCCACGGCTAGGCTGGCTTTCAATCGTTCCGCTTTATATACCAAGAGGAAGGAGATCGGGGAATTCCTGGATACTTTCCGAGCGGTGAAGGTATAAAACCGCGGAGAAAACCGTAAAAATGAAAAACGGTTGTGAAATCTCCGCTTAAAAAAAACATAGTCGTAAATCGACCTTATCTATAGAGAAAAACAATGGCAGTTCCTAAGAGACGAAAATCCAAATCAAAAGTGAGGATGAAACGGGCCCACCACGCAATCGGAAAACCGAACCTGGTGCCCTGTCCGAACTGCAATTCCTTCCGCCCACCTCATAGAATCTGCCCAGTCTGCGGTTTTTATAAAGATCGCGTTGTGGTAGAACCGAAAGTTAGGAAGACCAGCGAAGAGAACTAATCACTATGTGGGTCGCCGTCGATGTCATGAGCGGCGACTACGGTCCTGATCGGATCGTAGAAGGTGCCGTCACCGCAGTCAAAGAGGACGGCCGTAAAGTAGTTCTAGTCGGTAAGGAAGAGGAAGTCAGTGAGATTCTCCTCAAATACGAATACGACACCGACAAAATCCGCATCGCCCACGCCGGCGAAATCATAGAAATGAACGACTCTCCCTCCATCGCGGTTCGTGCTATGGAGGATTCGTCCGTAGTTCAGGCCGCCCAGTTGGTTGCGGATAAGACATGCGTAGGAATGTTTTCTCCCGGAAATACGGGAGCCACTATGGCGGCGGCTTTACTTTATTTGGGTAGAATTCCAGGTGTTCTGAGACCTCCGATCGCCGCTCCGATTCCCAGAGAGAAAGGAGCTCCTACATTATTACTGGATGCGGGAGCCAATGTGGACTGCAAGCCCGAGTATCTGGCTCAATTCGGGATGATGGGAGAGATTTATTCCCGCTTAATATTCAATATTCCGAAACCTAAGGTGGGACTTCTTTCCAATGGAGAAGAAGATAAGAAGGGCAATTCGGTCACCCAAAAGGCTTTCGAATTCCTGAGAAAACTTCCCATAGATTTCGTAGGAAACGTGGAGGGGCGGGACCTTTATGGGGGAGGCAGGGATGTGGACGTCGTGATTTGCGACGGTTTCGTAGGAAACATAGTCCTAAAGGCGACCGAAGGATTGTCTAAATCCATTTTCAGCGTCCTAAGGGAAAGTATCGCTCAATCCAGTTTGGCTCAGACTGGTGCCTTATTATTGAAGCCCACTTTCACCGCGATCAAGAAGCGTTTGGATTACGCGGAATACGGAGGAGCCCTTCTCTTAGGAGTGGACGGGACCTGTTTGATAGGCCATGGGTCCTCCAACTCTCATGCGGTTCGAAACGCGATTCGAGTGGTGGTGGAATGCGCGGAAAGGGACGTAAATAGAAAGATCACCGAGCAGATCGAGAAATACAAATTAAACTCTTAGCAATTATACCGAATCTCTTCCCCCTGTAGACGATTGCCTATCACGAATCCACTTGACCCTATGGGACGCGAAAATACGCTAACCGCAGAATCTGGTAAGGAACAAATCAATGATCGATTTGAAAGGCAAAAACGCCATTATAACCGGGGCTGCCCGTGGAATCGGTAAAGCAACCGCGCTGAAATTGGCGCAAGCAGGCGCAAACGTTGTAATCGCCGACCTAAACGAAGAAGCAAGTAAGGCAACCGCCGAAGAAATCGCAAAAGCAACCGGAGTAAAGACTCTAGGAATCTCCGCAAACGTGGCAAACTCGGAATCCGCTCTTGCAGCTATCCAATCCGTAGTGGATGCTTTCGGTTCCGTGGACATTCTCGTAAACAATGCAGGAATCACCAAGGACACTCTTTTGCTTAGAATGAAGCAAGAACAGTGGGACGCTGTGATCGCGGTCAACTTGACCGGAACTTTCAACTGCACTCAAGCGGCGGTGAAATTCATGGCTAAGAATCCGAACGGAGGATCCATCATCAACCTTTCCTCCATCGCAGGGGTGAACGGAAATATCGGACAAACCAATTACTCCGCTTCTAAGGCCGGTGTGATCGGATTCACCAAGGCAGTGGCTTTGGAAATGGCTTCCCGTAAAGTGCGTTGCAACGCAATCGCTCCGGGATACATCCAAACCGAAATGACCGACGCAATTCCCGAAAAAATCCGTACAGCTATGGTCGCGGCTATCCCCCTAAAAAGAGCGGGACAACCGGAAGACATCGCAAACACGATCGCCTTCTTGGCCTCCGACCTCTCTTCCTTCATAACCGGACAGGTTATCGAGGTGAACGGAGGAGGATTCCTTCCCGGAGTCCAAGCCTAATCGATTTAGGTTCCACTTTCACCTAAATCTAATTCGGAAAACGGCCCGGGTTTTTGCCCGGGCTTTTTTTATCTCTTAGGTAGAAGGCGAGACACGGTTCTGAGTTGATATATGTTACAAAGATGGAATCCGAACGCCGTTAGAAGTTTGCTTCGTAAACCCTCGAGAAACGGTAGATAAGCGCTTTCTGATACGTTATTTTTTTGCCATATTTCGGGTCCTCTTATTCTCCATCGGATCGGCTTATAAACCCGTTTCTTCCGCATAATTTATATGATCGAACTTACGTTCAGCGATTATGCGTATATTAGAAATGTGACTTTTTGATTATCAAACTGTTTAGGTTCATTAGAGATTTGATTCTTGTCTCAAGTATGAAATTATAGAACGGCTTCTTTAGAGAAAATTCTGAAAAGGCTGAGCTTGAAATTTCAGGTTTTTTTCCCGATTTCATCCGTTATCGCTTGCCAAAACTTTTCGGATAAAAATGTTTAAAAATCGGTGGATGAATTAATCCCCAATTCTAAACCTAACTAAAACTTACATACCACTTCGGTGGTACGGAGGAAACAAATGGCAGATTTCGAAAAGATTAAGTCTATTATCGTTGAGCAACTTGGAGTGGACGAGTCCGAAGTGACTCCTGAAGCTCACTTCATTGATGACCTCGGTGCAGACTCTCTTGACACGGTAGAACTCGTCATGGCTCTTGAAGAAGAGTTTGGCGTTGAAATTTCTGACGAGGATGCTGAAAAGATCCAAACCGTCGGAGACGTAATTAAGTTCATCGACACTCTTAAGTCCTAATTGACTAGACCTCCGGGTTCTTACGGGAACTCGGAAGTCTTCTTTCCCTTCCTTTTATCAAAATCCTTTGATAAAAAATCACGAAAAATCGAATCAATCCGGCGATGACCCAAAGAGGGTGGTCCGTCTTGTGGATAAAATTGAGAAACTAGGAATTCGGTTTCGAAATCAGGAATTATTAAAAACCGCATTCGTTCATAGCTCGTTCCGAAACGAAAATCCGGAGTATGAAGAGCATAACGAAAGATTGGAATTCTTGGGAGATTCAGTTCTAGGTCTCGTTGTCTCCAAGTATCTATTTCATAAACATCCGAAAGCAAGCGAAGGGGAATTGTCCCGGAAAAAAGCTAAGCTCGTTTCTACGGCGGTCCTGAATGCGTTAAGCGATCGGTTGGGGCTAGTGGAATTCGTACTTTTGGGAAAAGGAGAAGGCCAAGGAAGCGCTCAAAAAAAATTGGGAGCAAATCTTTTCGAATCCTTGGTCGGCGCTCTTTACTTGGATCAAGGAATGGAATCTGCCGAGAAATTCATCCTAGACCATCTTATAGAATTCATTAAGAATTCGGATACCATGCAGGCGGCGACCGATTATAAAACCCTACTCCAGGAGATCTGTCAGAAGAAATTCAAGCATCTTCCCACATATCGACTCCTGAAGGAATCGGGGCCGGATCACGAAAAAATCTTCTATGTCAGCGTTCATATTCGAGATAAGTACTCGGCAGAAGGAAAGGGCAGGAATAAAAAGTATGCGGAACAAGATGCCGCAAGACAGATGCTGCAAATTCTAAAAATCAGGGTCTAAAAGATCGTAGGATATGGATTTCTTTTTCAAGAAAAAAGGACTTAGGGTCAGGGTAGCGGCACTCATCCGGAACCGGAAGGGAGAAATCCTTCTATTGCAGCAAAAGAAGAAGGAATCCTATTATTGGTTATTACCCGGCGGCGGGATAGAATTCGGAGAAAATGCCGAAGACGCCTTGAAAAGAGAATTGAAGGAGGAGCTTTCTCTGGATGTGACTAGCTCCAGTTTTCTTTTTCTGAACGAATCCATCGATCCTAAAGGAAATCGGCATCTTATCCAACTGGTTTTTCTGACCACGGTAAAGAAGCAGGATCCGACGGTGAACTTAAAGGAAAAAGCTATTACCGGATTCGGTTATTTTCCGCTCGGCGCGGTCTTGGAGATGGATATTCGACCGGACATTAAGGAATACCTTTCCTTAGGTAAATACAAGCCGTCCCCTTTCATACGCAGCCAATGGGTATACGATAAATGAATACGATCCCCGAAATCAAGATAAGAGCATTCTCGAAAGAATATAACGTTTCCTTATATCCCGATTTTAGGGGATTTGGAAAGGCAATCGGAAGCGTCTCCGGAGTATCTTCCGTTTTCATTCTTACTGAAAGAAAGCTTTCCGGATTATTCTCCAAATTTTACGAACCGGAACTCGCGGGATTAGGTCTGCCCGTCCACGAAATTTATCTTAAAGGCGGGGAGAAGAATAAGCACATCCTTCGCACGGCCGAAGTTTATAACCGGCTCATAGAGCTCGGTGCCGATCGCAAGAGTCTTATCATCGCTTTGGGAGGAGGAGTCGTAGGAGACTTTGCCGGATTCATCGCATCCACCTTCCAAAGAGGGATACGTTTCGCCCAAGTCCCCACTTCGTTATTGGCATGTGTTGATTCTTCGGTGGGAGGGAAAGTTGCGGTTAACGCGGATCTGGGCAAGAATATGATCGGCTCCTTCTACCAACCCGAATTCGTTTTCGTTCCTCTGATTGCTCTTTCCACTCTACCTAAGAAGGAATGGAGATGCGGAATGGCGGAGATTGTGAAACACGGCCTGCTTTCCGGAGGAGAATATCTGGAAAAGATCCGTTCTCACGGAGAGGAAGTTTACGACCATACCTCTCCCGTGCTGAAGGAATTGATCGAAGGATCCGTTCGTTTTAAGGCGAAGGTGGTCAGCCAGGACGAAAGAGAATTAGGACTTAGAAAGATCCTGAACCTTGGACATACGACTGCTCACGCGATAGAATCCCTGACTCAATATAGAAAATATTCTCACGGAGAGGCCGTTGCGATCGGACTCTTTACCGCGATTCTACTCTCTACCGAAAAACAAGGTTTGGATCCTAGTTGGATAGAGGAGACCCGCAAGATTCTCGTCGCTTACGACTTGCCTTACAAAGACAAAAGCAAATCCGTCCAAGTTGCAAAACATACTCTTCACGATAAGAAGAATGTGGGAAATTCGGTGCGTTTCGTTCTATTGGAGGCGCCCGGGAAGCCGGCCTGGGATATTCCCGTGGAACTGGAAGAAATCGCCCGAGCATTTCGAAAGCAGAAAAAAGAATTTTAGCCTTTCCGGTTTCGTTATAAGAAGACCGACAATCCTATAACTTTGCGTCTCTATCCACTCGGTTTTGAAAAAAAAATCTCAATTTATGACTTTCTCCGAAGAACGCGGAATATATTCTCAGTTGCGGTTATTTGTAGAAGAATGAAGTCGATTCAAATTCTATTATTTCTATTTTCGCTCTGTCTAATCTCGCCCAAGGATAGTATTGCAATCAACTTCCAGAATAAAAGTAAGGATGGCGAATACGTTAAGGGTCGGATCGATAAAAAACGAATTTCGTGCGGCAAAATAGTGAACGGTAATATTCGCGAATCGACATATCAAGAAGGAGGTTATATTCATCTTTCGATCGATTTTAGTCTGAGTGATTTCTATCCTCAGTCCGCGAAGGATATAGGAATATCCGAATGTTCCGTGATTACATATATCGTAGTGACAAAAGATGGATATTTAAAGAATTATTGTATCCAGAGTAACTCGTGTAATTTTCCGGATTTCGATTTTGCTGCCATAGAAATATTGGAAAGAGTGAAATACACTCCTTGTGCAGCGAACGGCAAGAACGAAACCTGTTATCAGAAAGTTCCTCTTAGATTTACACTCGCTCCTTAACAAATTAACCTTGCTTTCGCCCGGAGCCGCTCTACCTTTGGGTTTCTTTTTACGGTCATGGAAGAAATACTTAAGCTCATCAATCCTTTCTATCTTTTACAAGTGAAGGAAAGATCGATTACGGAAGAATTCATTCTTATCGTATATTTTATCCTGAGTCTGGTGGTGATCTATAAGACGTTCGTTACGATCGTGGATCGGGTCCGACCTCCCGCGGACAATTCGGTGCGATACAATCGTAGGAGATTGACCCGGATTTTATTCGTTCTAGTCGGCGCGATTTCTCTTTTGCCCATTATTTTTTCCGGTCTGGCTTATCTTCCTACGGTCATGGGACTTGCTGGTGCGGGTATCGTAATTTCCTTAAAAGACATCACGCTCAACTATGTGGGTTGGTTTTTGATCCACGGGAGTAACGGATTCGAGGTGGGGGATAGGATCGAGTTGGACGGAATCAAGGGGGACGTCGTCAATATAGGGATCAACCGCTTTACCTTAATGGAACTGAGCCCTGATCCCAAATCGGAACAATCCACGAATCGTTTGGTCCATTTTCCGAATCATTCCGTGATTCTGCATAAGGTTTATGTAGTTAAGGAAAAATTAGGATTCGTTTGGGACGAGTTTCGACTCAAGCTTCCTTACGGATCCGATTGGGAAGCGGCGGAGAAGATATTGAACGGGATTCTACATAACGGTTCCGTGATAGACCAGCATAAGATAGATTATTCGGTTCGTGAGCTTTCTAAGAACTATCTGGTGAGACTCGGTAAGACGAGTCCTATTATTTATGTGAATATAGAGGAAGGCGGGATTCTTTTTTCTCTCCGTTACCTCACTCATATTAAGGAAAAGAGAAACCAAAAAGCTCGGATTTCCAGAGAGGTTTTGAAAGAGTTTGCGGATGCGGGAATCCGTTTATTATGAACGAGTCCTTGTCCGAAAAACGAATCCGACGGATATAACTAAATAAGGATAGGGAGAATTCAGTTGAACGTCTTTTATACCATCATTTCGAAACGTACCGTTCTTACATTCGGAGTTCTTGTCTTAGTTCTTTTTTCCTTCGTTTCCGAATTGTCGGCCAAGGAGGAAAAGGAATCCCCCTTGGACAAGGCCAGACACTTCGTGGAGAAAGAGGATTTCAAATCCGCTTTGAAAATTCTTCTGGAATACGAAAAAACCACGCCGGAAGACGATTTGCTCTTTTATCGGATCGGTCTTTGTTATTTTCGTATAGGCGAGGATAAGAATGCGCAAACCTATTTAAAGAAAGCGATCCAACTCAATCCGAATCATCCGATTTATCACGATCTCTTAGGGGCGACCTATTATATTTCCGGCAATCGATCGGAAGCGGAAAAATCTTTTCTGAATTGCGTCGCTCTCGAGCCCAACTCTCCGAATGCGTTGACGATGCTGGGATTGCTCTATTCGGAGAAGCAGGATTTCGAAAAAGCGAAGGAGTTTTTCTCCAAGACTCTTGCATTGAACCCGGAAGATGCGACTGCGAATTTTAATTTAGGTCGTATCTATTTTAACGAAGAGGATTGGTCGAACGCAAAAAAACATCTAGGTTCGGCGTATTCCCAGGATCCGGACGGTTATCCGGTCGTGAGCCTTCTTTTGGAGACTTCGTTTCGATTGAAAGAATTCTCCGAATCGGATAAATACAGAAAGGATCTCTTTCGAATCCGAAATCAATCTCAGGATCCTAGGATCAAAAGCATAAAGTATTTCCGCTTCGATAGCTTTTTGTATAAGGACTTCATCGTAGTTGCCAGAGAGAGTTTTCAGAAAGAAGGGGACTTGTTTTATTATTATGTATTTTCCGTGTATGATAAGGAAGGTAAATTGGTGAGAGAGATCAATTTGGAATCTTCTTCCTTTTTGAAGGAAAGAGGCTTGGAATTCATCATCGGAATGAACGTGCCACAAAGCGGAGCCGTGACCCATTCTACCTCGAATATCGCCTTCGCAAAAATGCCTCCTTACGACGAGCTTCGAACCATCGTATCGGATATCATAGACGGAAAAGTCCATTTTCCGGCTTCTTCTTCCAGTAAGTAAGAAAGGATTTCTTTATATATTGGGAAATGAAAGCGGACGTGATCTTATTTAATCTTATAAATCTGTAAAAAGTCCACGGATTTTGCCTGCCCACCGGGAGCACCGGAGAGAATCACGACTATATCTCCCGGAGTCAGCATCCCGTCTTCCGGAAGTTTGGTTTCCATATAACGGATCATGTCGAAGAAGGTTTCCATAAAAGGCATTACGTAGGGCTGCACCCCTCGGTATAATTTCATCTTACGGGCCGTCGCCAAGTAAGGTGTGAAAGATAGGATCGGAACCTTGGGGCGCATCTCGGAAGTGATCAAAGCAGAGTATCCGCTCCGCGTAAAATTGACGATGGCTTTAGCGTTTATATCGTGAGCGATTTCCCTTGCCGCGGATCCTAAAGCCGCTCTTTCCACTTCTAGTTCGGTTTTTTTCAGATTCCAATGAATCTCGTAGATTCTGTCCAGATTTTCCGTTTCTCTCAAAATCTTTGCCATCATCTCGGCGGATTCCACAGGATATTTTCCGCTGGCGGATTCTCCGGAAAGCATGACCGCGTCGGTCCCGTCCATAACGGCGTTTGCGACATCGCTCGCTTCGGCTCGAGTGGGTCTCGGATTTTCCACCATGGATTCCAGCATCTGTGTGGCTGTAATCACGGGTTTACCGGCTCTATTGGCCTTATATATTAATTCTTTTTGAAGAACCGGAACTCTTTCCGTTTCCAATTCCACGCCCAGGTCACCTCTTGCGATCATGATTCCGTCGGCCGCGTCTATGATTTCGTCGATATTACGAATGGCTTCGGGTCTCTCTATCTTGGCGATCAGACCGGTTTGGGTCCCTCTCATGATTTCTCGAGCCAGTTCCAGGTCGGAGGCTCTTCTTACGAAGCTCAATGCGACGTAATCCACTCCTAAATTGAGCGCAAACTTCAGATCCGACAGATCTTTCTCGGAAAGTGCTGGGGCGGAGATGGGAGTTCCCGGCAAATTGATTCCTTTGTTGCTTTTTAATATGCCTCCGATTATAACTTTCAGAACGGCTTCTTTTCCCGTTTTGGATTCCACTTCCAAAACGAGTTTACCGTCGTCGACCAACAGTTTGTCTCCGGAACGAAGATCATCGATCATCGCGGGATAAGTGGTTCCGATCGCATCGGAATCTCCCAGATATTCGGTATCGCCCAAGAGTCGGATCTTTTTTCCCTTTTCCAGATCTATCTGGGGAACCCGGAGTTTGCCGGTTCTGATTTTCGGACCTTGGAGATCCGCCATGATTCCCAAGGGAACTCCGGAATCGGATTCGCATTTTCGAAGTTTTTCGAAAACTCTTTTGTGGTCTTCGTGGGTTCCGTGGGAAAAGTTCATCCTCGCGATGTCCATTCCCGCCCGTAAAAGCGCCGTTATAGTAATTTCATCAGAGGAAGAGGGGCCGATCGTGCAGACGATTTTCGTTTTCTTTTCCGGGCTAAACATGAATGGGGACCTCCGAAAATTTGGACGTATTTAAGGACGCGATTTCGTTCTTTACGAGGCGAAACGGAAGACTAAGCTTGGGAAAAAAAAGGCAAGCGCCCTTGCGACAACAGTTAGAACGGCTCGCACTAGTTTATCATCCGGAATACAATATGGACTTAGGGCCGCACGTATTCCCAGCAAGAAAATACGCGATGATCTACAATCAAGTCAAGGAAGATCCGAAACTTTCTTCCTTGCCGGCCCTCCAACCGGCTCCGGTCGGGACGGAGGAGTTGAGCCTGGTCCACACCCCCGAATTTCTCTCCGACTTTATGAATTTGCGATACACCGATCGCACTATGTATTCCGAACTTCCCTTGAACCAGGCCATTGTGAGAAGTTTTTGCCTGGGGGTGGGAGGAACCGTCCTCGCGACGGAAGCTACCGAAAATTATAAATACGTATATCATATCGGCGGCGGATTTCATCACAGTATGCCGGACCGCGCGGAAGGGTTCTGCTATCTGAACGATGCCGCAGTGGCCACGAAACTTTATCTGCAAAAGCATCCGGGAAAAAAGGTCTTGTACGTGGATTTGGATCTCCATCAGGGAAATGGAAACGCGAGAATTTTCCAAGGAGACGAGTCCGTTTGGACTTTTTCCATGCACCAGGAGGATTTATATCCCAAGAAAGAGAAGTCCAGTCTGGACGTGCCTCTAGAAAACGGAACCGGTGATAAGAAATATTTAGCCGCCTTGGAACAGGGACTGGAATCGATTCGGGAAAAATTCAAGCCGGATCTAATCTACTATTTTGCCGGGGCGGATCCCTTCGAAGACGATTCGCTAGGCGACTTAAAACTTACCTTCGAAGGACTGAAATTAAGGGATAAAACCGTGAAGGCCTTCGCGGATTCTCTGGATATTCCCGTAGTGATTCTTCCTGCGGGTGGATATGCGAGGAATTTCCACGATACTGTTCGGATTCATTTCAATACTATTCGGGTGTTCGCCTCTTTAGTTTAGAAATATGAGTATATTCTCCAGCTCAGATAAATCCGCCTCAGGGCAAAATTATATCGATCCAGACGCATTGGGATTGATCGACGTAAATCGGGAATTCAAGACCCACCTGGGTATAGAGGACACTCTATTCAATCGTTTCTCCGCCTCCGAGGTGGATCAATTACTGCAAGAAGCCGGCATGTTTGAGATTCTTTCTTTCCGGGGCTTTAAGGAAACCAAATTGGAGATCCACGGAATCTCCGATGTGGACAATCGTATTTTCATCAAGACAAAAGAGAATGAGATACTCGTACATATGAGATTGAAATTCTCCGATTTTCTCTTCAAGAAGGTCCAAGAATCCTTTCCGATGGTTTATATCGATTGGCTCCTGAGCCAGAACGTACGCCTGGGAAAATTAGGGGAAAAGAAGAAGCTTTTCGAGGGCCAGGAGTATCCCGGCCTGAATATCATGAACGAGATCACTCTATTTATCCGAATGCTTGCGAAAAAAATCGGAGCCGCGGGAGCCTTTAATATTCCCGAATATTTTCACGACGCGGTCCTCTTTCACAAGAATTTCCGCTATTTAGCTCCCGAAAAAGAAGGGGAGTTTCGGGCCCTTCTCCGTTCTTTTAAAAAAGAGAATCTTCGAAGTCTCTCCGGAGCGATCCACTCCAAAAAAGTTTTAGATCAAAGAACGGGCGAGCCGTACACATGGACTTACGGGGAGATGGTCTCCTGCATTAATTCGTATCTCGAAAAATCCTTGTTCGACGAGGAGTATGATTCTATCGTTGCCAGAATTTCCGAGACTCGGGAATTCTCTAGGATCGAATAAATGACAGCAATCAACATCAAGCCTGAGATTTTGATCATAGACGACGATCGGGATGTCGGCGAAGCGTTGGAGGTCCTACTCTCTAAACTCGGTTATAATTCCACTTTTTTTGATTCCGTGGATCGGGGAAAAGAATACTTCGAAAAGGAAAGCAACCCGATCGTGTTTCTGGACATTCATATGCCTAGAACGAGCGGGTTGGACGTCCTACCTTACTTCAAAAATCTGAATCCTGCCACCCAGGTCATCATGATGACCGGAGAAAGGGATATCAATAATGTGGTCACTTCCCTGACCCATAAGGCTTCCGATTTTCTACTTAAGCCTTTTTCCTTACAGACGGTAAGGATTGCGGTTCAAAGAGCACTGGATTATTACACTCTTTTAAAGGAGAAGGAAGCAAGGGACGAGAGTATACTAAGAGATCTCAGACTTGCTTCTAAGATCCAAAAAAAAATTCTTTCCGTACCCGATCTTTCTCCTTTGCAGGTGGCGGTGGACAATACTCCCGCGTCCTTCGTGAGCGGGGATTTTTACGTTCTCTCCAAAGTAGGCGACAATGTTTTGGCATTGCTCGGCGATATCGAAGATCACGGGGTCACTTCCGGACTCATCGGACTATTGATGACTAGCGTTGCCAGGGAAGCTTACAAGGAAGATCCGAATCCGTCGCATATTCTCAAGAGAATGAATGCGGAACTTTCCCAAGAGATCGGAACTCATAGCCTTACGGCTGCGGTGGTCGTATTAAATCTTTCTAAAAAAACCATTACGTATGCGAGGGGAGGACATCCTTTTCCGGCACTTTATGAAAAATCCGGCCAAAAGCTATTGAACGAAAAATCGGGGCAGCTCCTCGGAATCATGGACACGATGGAATTCGAATCCCACGAGATTTCCTATTCTCCTGGAGACGTACTATTTTTATATAGCGACGGATTATTGAATAACCTATCCAGCCCCTTATTCGTCGATTTGGCCGAATTGAGGAAGAAGGATGCGGAAATATCGGAATACGAGGAAAAGATCAAGGCATTCGGCAAGGCCAGCCTTCCTACCCGGGAATTCCGGGACGATTCCAGTTATTTACTCATTCGTTTTTGAGGGACTTGGAATTTCCCTTTTTTTGTCCGGGGCGTTCGGAAAGGATCCTTTTCTAATATTAAAAAAGATTAATTCAGGTAGCGAGAAGAACGCGGACTGAAGTCCGTCTTGGACCCGCTTCCCTTTGTCGAACGGAAGAGTGAAAATTCCCAATCCGAAATTCCCCAGTCCCCAACCTAAATTGATTATTCCGTATACAGGTCTTAGAAGCAGGATATCGTCCGTGAAGAATAGGAAGGAAGAATCTTCCGCGTTAGATTTATAAAGGCTGGAACTGAGAGTATTGGATTCCTTAAGATAGGTTTTCCAAGAACTCCCTTTCTCATACATTTTCCGGAGTTCCTCTTTGCGATACGAGAGTTCTTCGACGGTTTCCTCGGGAGCCCAGTTTTCCAGAATCGCCTCGTAAGCTAAAAAAGGGATGAAAGCTAACGAATTGACCGGATCGATTCTTTTTCCCAGTGCGGATCGGTATTCTTCCTCGCTCAAGGATCCATCCAGAACGTCGAATAATTCCGTGGTGCAATTCCTGCGGATAAGTTTAAAATCGTAAAATATCCTAAGTTCTGAGTAATAATCTTTCTCTCTTTTTTCGGCGACGGAGATCAGATTTTTTAATTCCTTCTCCGAGGGAATCGGGAAGGGATAGATCCTTTCTCCCGAAAGATTCGGAGATAAAGGATCGAATGTGTTTCGGATGGATATGTTCCTAGACATTCCGGTTCTAAGCTCCCAATCCCGATTTTCCAGATCTTCCCAGAGGCGGTATAGATCCTCGCTCGGATTGTTTGAAGTCCCGAATTCTTGCCTAATGTTTCTCGCAGCTTCCAGTAGAATCCCGGAATCCTTCTTTATAGAATCCTTATTTTCTAATATGGTAGAAACAGATATCGTTTCGACGTTTTCCGGAAAGGAAATAAGGAAGGTGGCTCTATCGTTTTCCAAGGACTTTTCCAAAACTAGGATCCTTGCTAGATTCACCAAGAATGTGTTTCCCCATCCGGAATCGTTTTCTTCCAGTAGTCCGATCGAATTCTCGAAAAGGGATTCCTGTAATTTAACGAGTCTTTTTCTCTCTTCTTCCGAGAATCCTTCGGATGAGGATTCGAAGATCGTATCTTCTGAAAGCCCGAAGTCCCCACTAAGTAATTCTAAGGCCGCTAATTTTTCCAAGCGAGAAAGAAACCAAGAGGACGGGCCTCCTTTGTAGAACGGATACTTATCCTTTGCGACCTCCGGAAGAACCTGGAAAGACTCGAATCTTTTCTCCTCGACCGCTTTTTCCAATTCCGCCTTCAAGGAAGATCGGACCTTTCCGATCCATTCTTTCCCCTTCTTCTTATAGAGTTCTTCCCTGATTTTATCCATCCAAGGAGACCTATTTCCCGGAGCAAAATAACCTAGAGAGCGGATATTGATTTTTCTTTTCGGAGAAGCGAGTTCCGATAGGAATCGAAGGTCTTTTCGGAGAGAGTCCAGATTATTCAAATGCTTGAATTGCAATACGGAGACCTTGTCGAAACCTTCCTGGATTTTTTCGAAATCCGATTCTTTCAGTCGGATTCTTGTGATCTTACTCGTTCGATTGGAATAGATATTATAAGAATAGGAGAAGCGACTGTAAGGTTCTCGAACCGCTCGAAAGATCCCGTCCGGATAATATTGAAAATGAAAAACGGTATCCCCGAATCTAAGAGCGGAATGCCCTCCGCTGGATTGGCCTGTATTGGCGTCCACATATACGAAATCCAGAAACTTGTCCTGAGAATATAATGAAAATGGAATAAATAAGAATAGAATGAAGAGGCGGCTCTTGGATAAAAGCCGCCTGTAAAAATCGAACGACAAGTTTAGAGGGAGTTGTATCCTTTTTCGAGAGCCTTAGCTACGAAAGGACGGTTTGCCGCGAAAGGTTCGGAGAAATTCTTGAATTCTTGGATCGGCATTCCGGCCTTTTTCAATCCTCTTCCTATGGAAACATAGGTGGATTCGGAGGATCTCCAGTTTACGATTCCGTTTTTAGAGGCGAGTTCCGCGAGATCCGATTCGAACTCTGAGGAAGCGGGACCGTTTTGCAGATAGAAAGCGGTAAGAGTTTCCACTTCTCTCTTGTAGGCCTTTTTGTCGGCCGCCTCGTCTGCGGAAGAAGAGGAAACGGAAGATACAACCGAAGTGATGGACTTGGAGAGACTTTCCGCCGAATCGGATGATTTGGAAACGGATTGGGATACGGAAGCGATGAAATCCAGAATGAAGCAGTTCTGGAAGGAGAAAAGAACGACCGCCAAAACGATCAGTCCGAGACTTTTTTGAAAAGATTTCATTGTGTGAAACTCCCTATTGCGGTTTTCCCGAAACGAATCGGGAAGAAAATTTCCGACACGCAGGGGCAATTTTGGGCTCGAATTCGCAGAGAGTCAACTTTGTTTTCCGGAATGTAGGACCACCGTGGACCAGGGTTCCAGAGTGATTCGGAGAACTTTCTTTTTGGAATCGATTTCCAAACTTTCGGGAGAAGTTCCGGTCCAGTAGTCGATCCGATTCTTCTTGTCCCAAGGAAAGAAAAGATCGAGCTGGAGTTCCTTCTTCTCGTCCGATGGGTTCCAGATTCCCAGATATCCTGCGGGATTGTATATCGCGTTCGGAAAGAAATCCTGCCCTAGGCCGAGTGGTAGGGGAGTCTTGTTCCTACATTTCGCTTGTAATTGCAGCGTATTCTTGAGTAGATCTTCCCTTTCCTGGGAAAGAAGCGCGAGTTCGTCGGACACGAATAGCATTCCTCCGGAGACTCCCATGACGCTCGCCATGATTTTAGTCTGGCCTTCCGTCATCTTATTCTTCTTCTGACGTACTAAGAGGCAATCCGGGTCGTTGTACCAAAGAGTGCGGTGGGTGGAGGCTCTGGTGATATCGTTGATAAGGGCTCTTTCGGTGCACAAACCGTTTCTATCTTTTACTAGGATTCTCGTTTTTTCTCTGTACCAGAAAGGGGCCACGTCGCAGGAAATCCTCATCGCGTCGAAGAGTCCCACGGAGGGAAGAATGGGCGCCCCGCATCCTAGTAGGAAAATGTCCTTACCCGCGACCTTCCGAATCAATCGAATCGCGTCCATATAACGAGTATGAGGTGATACGCTTCTGTCGTAGGTCCAGCCGGGAAGAAGCGCCGAATAAAGGAAATCCAGCTTGAGGTATTTGTATCCGTAGTCTTTTACGAAAGTCTTAATTACGTTCGCGAGAAATTCCTTGGAGGCCGGATGGGTCACGTCCAAGGTATAGGTATAATCCGCTCCCCAATTCGGATTCCAAAGCGCGGGAACGGGATTGCCTTCCCTGTCTTTGAGGACAGCTTCCGGAAATTTCTGGAAGAATTTGGATTTTTTACGAACCAAAAAAGGAGCGAGCCAAATCCCCGGCATAAGCTTCTCGGAATGGATCGCTTCTGCGAGCAATTTCATTCCTCCCGGAAATTTGTCGTTCGTTTCCAGCCAATCCCCGATTTCCAGTTGGTATCCGTCGTCTATCTGGAATACCTTCACTCCCAGATTCTTGGTTCTTAATTCCTTTAAATTTTGTAGGATGATTTTCTCGGAAATTTTAGTGAAGTAATGATACCAGGAGCACCAGCCTGTGGGGACGGGTAATTGGGGAAGTTTTACTTTTAGATTTTTACCCAGCTCGGAGAAATAGTTTTTCAAAAAGACCGCTTCTTCTCCTTTGAAGGAGGAAACTCGGATCTGAGTAAGGGGCATCTTATTCCCTTTGAAATCCTCGAACCGATATAGATCGTAAACTACGCGAATGTTTCCGCCGAGGAATTCTTTCTTATTGTTCGAAGAATCGGAGAATACACGGAACTTGACTCCTTCTTCTCCTTTGGAAATCGCCCCTGCGAAATATTTTTGGTCGCCGGACTCCGGAAGAAGAATGACGAACATTTCGGAAATCCATTCTCCTTCCGTTCCGGAATGTTCCGAATATATATTCTCCTGGGAATATTGTAAGAAGGACAATTTGGGGGAAACATCCGCGGCCTGGATATCCTCGGAATGAGAAAGGCTCCAAGACTGGTAACCGTGCCGGAAAATTTTTCCCGAAGAGATCTCGTGAGAAGGGAGTTCCCACTCGAAGGTCAAAAGTTCGAGGCCTGCCTGGGGTCTACGTTCTCCAATCCATTCTATTATGGGAGAATAAGTGGATTTGCCTGCGGTCTTGACGCATTTAAAGAAGAAGCGATAGTTTCCGCAGTCGCTTATGCATTCCGTTTTTCCGGCAAGGAACTCGAAACGAGATTCCTGTTTTTCCTCATAAATACGAGTGCTAAGGATGGCTTTCATTCTGAATTCCCGGTTCTAAATAATACTTCTGTAGAATCTTACCGTTTCCACCGGTTTCCGTTCAGTTCCGGAAATTACAAATAGATACGGAATTTATGACGATGGTTTACCGATTCCGGAGTTAGAAAAGGAAAAAATCCCCGTTCTAGTCCGGTCTTTTCTTGCGGACCGGGAAGCCGAAGCGGATTATTTTGGCTTTATGGCATCCAACCGAACGAACGCAAAACCGGACCTATTTCCCGGAGATCTTTCCGAAGAAAGAATGAAAGAGTATCTTACAGACGATCATTTGGCAGTGGATTGCGAAATGATGGGACTGAATCCAAGAAGGGACAGACTCTGCGTTGTCCAGATCTGCGATTCCAAAAACAGAGTCAGTTTGGTCCAGATTCTTCCGGACCAAACAGAGGCTCCTCGCATCCAAAGTCTATTCGAGAATCCGGATATCACTAAGATCTTTCATTTCGCTCGTATGGATACTCTCTTCTTAAGATATAGACTAGGGATCCGGACCAAAGGAGTTTTTTGCACCAAGATCGCATCCAAACTCGCGCGCACTTATACGGATAGACATGGACTCAAGGATATCATCCGCGAATTCTTCGACGAGAATCTGGATAAAAAAAACCAGTCTTCGGATTGGGGAGCGAAAATTCTCACAAAGGATCAGATAGAATATGCGTCCGGAGACGTTTTGTATTTGATTTCCCTTCAACAAAAGTTAAGCCAAATACTCTTGCGGGAAGGTAGATACGAACTCGCGCAGGAAGCATTCTCTTGTCTGCCTGTATTCAACCAAATAGATTGGTTGGAAATGGAGACACTCTTCGAACATTGAAAAAGAAGATTACGAAAATCTTTCTCTGCCAGGCTTGCGGACAGGAATTTCCTCGCTGGGCAGGCAAATGCGATTCTTGTGGTAAATGGAATACCATTGTAGAAGAGTCGGGGGGAGATCGTTTTTCCGCAGCTTCTACTTCTTTTAAAAAAAGCGCCGTATACAAGGAGCCGGTTCCGGTGGATTCGGTTCCGGAGGACGATACCAGAAGACTCGTCACAGGACTCTCTGAGCTGGATTTGGTTTTGGGAGGAGGGCTTGTTCCTGGAAGCTTGATCCTAGTAGGCGGAGAACCGGGAGTCGGAAAGTCCACATTGATCTTGGAGATTAGCCGCAGCCTAATCTCCCAAGGATGCAAAATTCTTTATATATCCGGAGAGGAATCCTCTTCTCAAGTAGGCCTACGAGCCGCGAGAATGGGAGTGCTTTCCTCGCAACTTCTTCTCTCCTCCGAGACCTATGCGGAAAATATTTCGGCCATGGTGGAGGACATTTCTCCGGATATCGTATTCGTAGATTCCATCCAGACTCTGACTCGAGAGGCTCTGCCCAACCAAGCCGGAACGGTCACTCAGTTGAGAGAATGTACTCAAGTATTATTGGAGACCGCAAAGCGCACCGGCATTCCCATCTTGATGACCGGTCATATCACCAAGGACGGAGCCATTGCAGGACCCAAGGTGTTGGAACATTTGGTGGATACCGTCCTGTATTTCGAAGGGGATCGTCTGAATTATTTCCGCCTTCTAAGAGCCGTGAAAAATCGATTCGGGGCGGTGGGAGATCTTGCCGTCTTCGAAATGACAGAGTCTGGACTTAAGGAAGTCAAGGACAGACAGAGAGTATTCATCAGTTCCTTGACCGAAGGAAAAAGCGGATCCGTAATCAGTTCCGTCTTAGAGGGAAGTCGAGCATTGAGCGTGGAAGTTCAGGCCTTGGTAAGTAAGACCAATTATTCCATGGCGAGAAGAATGGCGGAAGGTCCGGATACAAGGAGACTCATTCAGCTTGCGGCGGTAATCGAAAAATATCTGGGTCACACATTGTCTCAATGCGATATCTTCGGAAACCTGGCGGGTGGATTGCAGATAGACGAGCCCGCATTAGACCTGGCAATTTGCGCTTCTATTCTCTCTAGTTTTACGGATAGACCGGTTCGAGCTCGCGCCGCCGTTTTGGGAGAAGTAGGACTTTCCGGAGAAGTTCGTTCTGTCGGTCAGGTATCCTTGCGCTTAAAAGAATTGAAGGGAATCGGAATGGAAGCCGTTTATCTTCCTAAAGGAAATCTTCCCGAGGTCGAAAAGATTCCTGGGCTGGAACTTGTGGGAATCAATTCTTTAAAGGAATTAGAAGGTATATTTCGTTGACCCTCGATGTAATTTTCCCTTTGGGGAGATCACTCTGGACGTTGCCCTTGGCGCAATGATGAGTAACGGACGTGTTCTATAAAAGTGGTTCTTCAGGTCTTTGGGTGAGATATATCCGGACTATCCTCGCGGGTTCCCGAGTGATTTTAGCGACGCTAAAATCGTATCGAGGAAACCTAGTATTCTTCACTTTTTCATGGATTCTACTGTTTCCGGCGGCTATGTCCTCTCAAGAAATCGATCCTTTGCTCCGTCAGCCTTGGTTTAGCGACCAGGAAAAAAAGGAGGAGATCCTACACAATCGGCTCCAGTCTGCCTTCCGTTTCAGTGCGCATTACGTCTGGAAGACGGATTCTAGAGGCAGAAATTACCGATTTTATAAGGACGGAAGAGTCGAGATCATCTTGGATAGGGATTATAGAGAGGTTTTTCCTGCGAGTGGAGAATTGGATCTGCATTATAGCGAGGCCGAGGCTCTACAAAAACACGGAAATCCCTATTCTGCGATCCGACTCTTGAAGGGTTCTTTGCTCTGTTATAAAACCAAGTATGGAAAGATCGTTCCGGAAGCTTATGAAAAGACTGCAAGGCTACTCGGTAAATATCTGGGCCATTATTCTCATAAGGAGAAGGAACTCCAGCGCCTAACGGATCCTTTCGGTTGTTGGGATCCCAGCATATTGAGGATTCGAAGTAACGATTTCGCTTATTCCTTGGATTTGGATCCCGAGTTTCGATATCTGTTCCCGGACCAGGATCAGGAATTTTCCGGAGAAGATTCCGATTATCTCTGGCAGGTGCATCGATTCTATAGGGACCTCCCCGCGGAGAAGGAACCTTCTACATGGGATAACGAATATAGGAAGAATTCGGAAGGCATTCTATTTTTTCGACCCGACCGATTTGTATTTACGATAGGCACTACCTTGCATTATCATTCTTCCGTGATCGATTCCAAGAATTACTATTGGATCTGGGATTCCTTGCGGGGGATCAATCCTAGAACAATGAGAGAATGGAACTATCTCCGAAAGAAAGAAGGAGACGCGTACAGGACCGTATTCGATTCCGTGAGTCCGGACGGTCGTAAGACCCGAATCGTCCTATGGGAAGGGTTCTATTTGAGAGGGGGGAGGGGGATCATGTTTTCCTTGGCTTTTCCGGAAAGATTCGAGGGCCAGGCGGCAAAAATCTGGAGTAGATTTACTTCCTCCGTCGTCGTAGAATAGATGGATTCGGATCCGAAAAAGATTTCGGGTTTTTAGTGAGCATCGATTCACAATAAGACCTTAGCTCCCGGACCGGATGGGAAAGAACCCTATGTTTGCATTAGTCAAAAACTGGGAAAACCAAAGGCCGAAAAGACCGGAGCCTCCTTGGAGGATTTTGGGTCTCGGACTTTTATTCGTAAACGGAATGGCCGCGCTTTTTTTGCCAATCGGCCTTTTCGGATCCGTATTTTCCACGGTCGCTTTTTTAGGATTTCTATTTCTTCCCTTATTCTTTCTAACGCTTAGGCTCACGAAGCAGTATGGAAATGCGATCTTCTTCGCTCTGTTTTTGGGTTTTCTCTCCGCTCCTCTCTCCGGATTGTATTTAAGCCATGCCTTCGGATTCTTTTTGGGACTCAGAACTCCGGAACAAACCATCATCCAAACCGAGTCCGGGATCTTCCATGTTAGGATCGTTCAGCTCAAGAATTTCTATTTTCTTTATAAATACCAATCCAGGGTGACGGCCACCACGAAGGCCAAGGCTCCGGGATCCATTACGAAACCTTTATACTTCCATGTGGCGCCGTGGGTTTCTTCCGATTGGAAGGAGGGGGATCCGGTTCTGGCCTGGGCCGCCTGTCCCCAGATTTCGGATTCCGTATGCGATTGGGAAAAGGAGAGTCCGAATGTAGGAGAATCGCTTTCTTCTTCCGGGCTTTACCCTTACTATCTGGAAGCGGTACAGGAGGCAGGAAAGAAATACGGATTCGATATTCCTCCCAAACCGAAGATATTACTCCCTCTTTCCGATCCCCAAGGAGCACTGATCAAGACGGGGGTTTACGGGATTTCGGGGCTTTTGGCCCTGAATTATATCTGGATCATAGGTATTCTCATCTGGCAGAGAAGAAGGAACTCCTCGGGGCAATGAGATTTCAACCAAGGATCCGACTTCTATCGGCCTAGTTTCACTCGTTTCTTTCCAGAAGAATGGCCTGGATTGCCTCCGAAGTTCGAACTATGTCTCATTCGAGATCGATTTTCTCCCATTTTGGTAGGAAGACCAGCATCTTTCCCGAAAGATTCCGAAAAATGGCCTGGGCGGGTAGGTTCCCCGATTGGATCGGTTCTCGGCGGAGAAAAGGAGGCCTTTTTCTAAAAATCTTCGCTTTTTTAGTCGGTACGCCAAAAAACTTTTTACTTGGCTAATTTTGGAACTTAGACTACCGATATTTATACACAGAGACGGGAAGGAGAAATCTATTTGGACCCCGAAATCCTTACGGAGAAGGTCGCGACTCAGAACAAGAAGTTCTTAGTAGATCTAAAACGCAACGAGAACGGTTACTATTTAAAAGTTTCCGAGTGGTCCAATAGCAAAAAATCCTCCATCTTCATTCCTGCCGAAGGAGTCGGCAGAATGATAGAAGTTCTTCGCAAATTCCAAGACCTGATTCAGGACGGGGAACTGAGCGAAGCGGACTTTCCTCCCTCTCAGAATTAGATAGGATTGCACTAAATCTTTAGGAGATATTCTCATGGGGAAAAAGACGTACTTTTTTGCTAGCGTTCTCTTTTTCTTGGCTTTAACCGGAACATACGGTCAGCCTGCAGGAGGGAACCAGGGCGGTCAGGCACAAGGCCAACCGGATCCCCTGGAGAAAATTGTTCTCGAGAACTTCGAAGAATCGGAGGACTGGAGAGCTAGGTCTACTACCCCTCTGGGAGAGACCAAGACTCTCAAGATGGTCCAGAGAGGACTCATCCGAGACGTATTCGACGAGAATACCGTACCGGATAACGGGGGAGACCAACTCGAGAAGAATCATATTCTCGGAATTAAGACCTATTATAACGACCGCGGTTTCGATCGCGTCGAAGTGTTTCCTCCTCACGAATACGTGATCAAAGGAAAGGCTCGTCAGGTTTCTCTTTGGGCTCTGGGAAGAAAATTCCGCCATACTCTCTTCGTAAAGTTGAGAGACTATAAGGGAAAAACCCATAATATCCGTTTGGGTCGCCTGGATTATTTCGGTTGGAGAAAACTCACCGCAACCGTTCCGGGATTCGTTCCTCAAAGTACACGTTTCGCATTATTGGATAAGAACCTCAGATTCGTATCTCTGTTCGTGACTAGCGACGTTCATGAAGTGGGAGGAAGCTTCTACTTTTACGTGGACGATTTGGAAGTTCGTGCCGATAAATCTGATACGAAGTATCCGGGTTCGGAAATCAAGGACAACTGGTGATCTTCCGGTATAAGGATTTACTCATGAAAAGCCTGAGCAAACAATTCAAAATCACTGCGTCTCTCGCACTCGGAATCTCCGCGGTTCTTCTGATCGGAGGAGTCAGCGCGCAATACATCAAAAAGAAGAAGGGCGGGATCGAATCTCCTACCGGAATCGATGTGAGCGGAATGGAATTGCGTTCCATCACCGTAGAATCCTGGGACAATCCTCCCGGTGCAGCTCCTTATGGTTGGGAAGTCACCACAGATAAGGATACTCCGGTTCCACAAGGCCAAACGGCAGCGTATCAACCTGTCGCTTCCAATGCTCAGGCATTGAGAGAAGTAAAGCTGATCAACGGAAAGCCCGGCGATATCAAGAATGTGGACGCAACCAACGGTAAGGTCTTGGGAGTGAAATTCGGTTTTACTTTCCCCGGAGAAAACTCGGTTACCATTCGTCCTCCTCGTACTCCGGAATACGAAATCACTCGTAAAATGGCTTATCTGGACGCGAACAACAAACGCAAAGAATTCAAAATCTACGGTGTGGAATTCCCCGGTATCGTTAAAGCGGTTTCCGTTTGGGTTTGCGGTCGTGGAAACGAGTACAATTTGGAAGGATGGCTGGAAGACTGGAAAGGCGATGCCCATATCTTCCAATTCGGAGATCTGGACTTCATCGGATGGAGACCTCTTACTTTCGAAGTTCCGGTAGCGGTTCCTCAGGACGTAAACTCCTTCCCTCAGGTAAAGACTCTTGTATTCAAACAATTCAAGATTCGTTCCCGTCCTGATACGAGCGGTGAGACGGTATATCTCTTCTTCGACGAGTTACGCGTTCTTTCCGACGTATTCGAAGTTCACTTCGACGGAGCTTCCATCGATTTCGATGCGGAAGATTGCCGTTCAAAACGTAAACTGGACAAAATGTTGAAGGTGAAAGCCGAGAAAGAATGCGAAGGCGGAAACGGCGGAAAATAAGACCGGTCCCAAATTCTAAACTTTCGGAAAAACGCGGGATGTTTCCCGCGTTTTTTATTTGTCCCTCGATCCCTCGATATAACGCTTCCGCGTTTACTCGGGATTTACTCTGAGTATATTTACCGATTTTTGATCATTTCTTTTCTCGTATAACAGCTGCTATAGGTTTCTCAAACGGAACTAATATTCCGCTCTTGTAATATTTCTCTATTGACAATGTAGAAATATTCTATTTCAGGATATTTGTAGATCTGCGTAGGTTGCAGATTCCTGGCGGAAATGCAAATGCGAAGAATTTTGACCCGTGTCCTGCTATGTCTTTTCGTTTGGAGCTGTAGTTTGGATTTAAGCTTAGGCATGAGAACCAAAGCTTTCGTGCGTTTTGAAAGGGCCTTGCTCTCCTGGAAAATTTATGAAACAAGCGTTCTACAACCATCTATCCTGGAAATCCAGGCCTTAGAAGCATTGGAGGAACAACTCACCGAAACCGGCTGGAACCAACCGGAGGAAATTCAAAAATCCGCAAATCTACTCTCGGAGACCTTTTCTTTTCCGGGACTTGCTCCGGGAGAGTTGGAAACAGATCTCCAATCCTGGGAGGAGGGAAATTTGGTTTGGCCTAAACGGATCTCTCCGGTTCAATTAAGGGAAATCAGAGACATTCACCTAACACAAATGAGTTCTTATTATACGGAACAACTGAGCGGAATCCAGAAATCGACTGCGGAAGAACGGCAATCTTTAAAATTGAATGTGTCCGCGGGGATTTATTTGTATAGTTATCTACAAGAGGCGGATCAAAGAGACTCATCTATGGATCTCGAATTCCAAAAGGAGAATTTGCAATGGCTGGTTCGGATCCGAGAAGCAGTGATCCGGGAGCAGATGCGCAGGGGAGAAGAACTATGATTCGAATGCGATCTTTTTTATTGATCCTATTAGCCTTGGGTGTTCTCGGCTGTCCGACAAAGGAAGAGGAGGGAGACCCGAACGGATTCTTGCAGTATTTATACGTACTATACTTGGACGGTGGGTTCAATCCGAAGGAATACTTCTGTAGGAATGTGAATGGAAGTATCGCGAATGACCAAGAGGTTACGACGAATGAAGGCTTGGGAATCAAAAAGGGCCCCGGGCCTAATGGGACAAATATAGAGCTTACACTACTTGATAGCAGTGGTTGCCATTTGCGAGCGCTCTTGTATTATTGTGATTTTTTTGATAATGCTTTCTTATATCCGCCTTCCGGCTCCGGTACTTGCAATATAGGAGGGACGGTTATCGGATCGGGGAATCAGCTGAATTGCACGATTTATCCATCCTCTTATTATAGATACGCTTTACGTGTTATTCCTGAAGATAGCTCCAACCTATACTCAAGCTGCAGCTATAGCATTAAGGTAACGGATTTTTGAAATATGAAAAGATATGTTTTACTTTGTTTTATCACGATCTTTGCATCGAATCTTACCGCCCAGGTGTATTATGAAGGCAATGGGCGCCAATTGGATTGCGATACCATGCAGGATCAAATAAGTCCCTCTAATTACATTCAATATTTGCAATATGATTCCAAAACTACGGTCACTATGTATGGAGACAGCCGTTCCGATTTTGGCGATTTTCCCCCTTATAATTATACCAATATGAATGCCTTGGTTGGCGCGGATATTGTAAATTGGAATGTACAGAATTTCGGAGTGGCTGGTTGGACGACTTCTGATTTGATTGATCATTTATTAAAATGCTTTGTAGTGTTTCCGAATGGGAGCCCAGTAAACCCGAATTACATCACCGCCAACAAGGTTGCCTTTGAAATCGGGGGAAATGATATGTACTATGCTTCCCCCTTTTTTTATGTGGCGCCCTGGCTTGTGGCAATGGCCGTAGAGAGAGCGAGAACGAATGTGGAGAGAATCATCAGCGTGTTCCAGCGTAGGAATAAGAAAATCCTACTCATCGGAAATTATCCTGCAGGCGGTATAGTCAGCCAAGGAAAGAATTTTTCGGAACCGTTGAAAACTCCTCTATTGAGTCTCGGGTTCGCGACTTCTCTCGGAATGGGGGCATTGGAGGGATATTACCCGGAGATGTCTAGTCGTAGGCAGATCGAGTACTTACGCGTTTGGGATGAGCTTGCTTTGTTTCCCGGGGCATTGGTTCCCAGGGCGGACCTTACTTTTATCGATCTGATTCATCCGAGCCCGGCCGGATTCCAGGTATGGGGAAGGGCTGTCGGGAATAAGTTTCGCAGTTTGGGTTGGCATGTTCCGGATACTCTCCCCGAGGCGCCTCCACCGGATATAGACGATACGATCCCGGACGGCACCATCAATCCGACGCCACCACCACCTCCTCCGCTTTTGGATCCGCTCCTTCTCTGCTTTTTGCTGAAGATTTGCCATCAATAAGAGTCTGATTTGAAAATTCCGAATGGAAAGGCTGGAAAGGAAATATAGAAAGAAGATTTCATTTCCATTCGTATTTCGCAGGGTAGGGTCTCTAAGGGAATATTTTGTGTAAATTCGACAAGTATTCTCCCTGCGACTTGAATGGCATTTGCGAATATTGGCTCAGGAAGCTGCATTTGTCAGATTTGAAAAAGACGGTCCAGTGCCAATGGCTCTGTAAAACTCAAGAGGAATTTTCCCACACCAGGTCCGCTTGGAGCAAACTCGAGGGAATTTTTCTCAGAAAAGGGGACTCCAGAGCGAACTTGGAAAATCCATTACCAGAGGGGTTGTTCTGAGTAGCTCCGGAGAAATTCTCCCGCCAAAGGGGGCTTGCCCCGAATGATTTTCGTGAAGCGAAAATCGTATCTAGGGGCGACAGGGCCCAAGGGCCAAATTCTGGTTTACGTATAACCCTTTGCTGCTATAATTGATTTAGAAAGGGCTTCCACAATACAAAAAACCGCCCATCCGAACCAACTTTTGAATGCCGAACCCAATCGGCGGAGTAATTCCTATGTCTAACGAAACTGCGACAACCGCGGAAACTAAGCCTGCCAGCGATTTGGACAAGCTGACCTCTCTTTTTAACGAGGAGATCTATGTCCGCTCAGACGCAAATTCCATTCCTGCATCTAAATTTAAAATCTACGACGATCTTATCGAATCTTTTCAATCCGCAGGAATCCTGGACGCTGCAAAGGGCAAATTAGAAGAGCATTTGCAGGATCACCCGGAGAGTATTTCGGCAAGATATTTGCTCGGGATTTTGGGTCTACAAAAAGGCAGCATCGATGCGGCGACTTATTTCAAAAATCTTTTGGATTCGTTCAAACAGGCGAGCAAATGGGTTATCATCGAGCATATCACCGATAATATCCTAAAATACGGTGAGGATCGTTATGCACTCCGTTTCAAGGCGGAGGCCTTGGAAAAGCTCAAGAAGAATAAGGAACTCAAACCTGTTCTCGAAAAGCTCGCCAAGCAGGACCGTAAAAATCCTGAAATCGCAAAGAAATACGCATTAGCTATCTTAGAAGAAAACAAAGAGAGGGCGGTAACCTACTTAAAGCAGGCGATCGAGACTTTCGCTAAGACCAAGGATTATATCCAATTCGAGGAAATCTGGCCGATCTTCGTTACGAATAGCTACGACGATATCCAATTCGTAGAAAAGATAGAGCGTATTCTTCTCGGACACCGTGAAAAAACCAGATTGGCCGGGTATCTTTATCCTTTAGTAGAGCCTTTTAAAATCACCGAAGATTGGGACAGAGTTATCTATCTACTCAAGAAGATCCTGGATCACGAACCGGTATCCAATAAGGCCCGTAACGAACTCATCCGAGTATACAAACTGAAATATGCCAACCATAGCTTGCTGGAAGACTTCCTCAAGATGTCCGAGTTGGGAAATAACAGAAAACCGGTCAAGGTATGTATCTCCAACTTCGAGAGAAACATCGTATTCGACACCGGCAACTACGTTCTTCACAGAAACTGGGGAGTCGGCAAGATCGTCTCCATTTCGCCTAACGGAGATTCCATCTTCGTCGACTTCAAAGACAAAAAGAATCATAAACTTTCCATCCAGATGGCGATTACGAGCCTTAAGCCTTTGAAAGGGGATCATATCTGGGTGAGATTCTACGAAGACAAGGCCTCCGTGGTAGACTTATTCGAGAATGACCTGCCCGGATTCTTCAAGGAACTTCTGACTTCTTTCGAGAACCATATGCTTGTCGCCGACATCAAAGGGGAGATCGCAGGCAAGTTCGTTCCGTTAGCAGAATGGTCTAAATGGTGGAACAAAGCCAAGAACGTTATCAAGAAAGAGGACAACCTAGGTTTCAATCCTAAGAAGAAGGACGAACTCTGGTATCGCGAAAAGCCCATCACCTTTGCCGAGGAATTGACGGAGAAATTCAACGCGAATACCGATCCTTCTAAGAGATTGGATATCGCAATCGAAGCGCTTCGCAACAAGGAAGAGGCAGAGAGCGCGGTGGATACTTTTGCGCATCATTATTTCGAAGAAGAGCAAACTCACGATCCTTTCCGTAAGATCGTGGCGTATCTGTATCTGGACGAGGTCGCTTCCGTCATGGAAGGAGAGGACGGAACTCCTTACGATTTCCAAAGATACCAGAAGCCGGACGATGTGGCGAAGATCATCAAGTCCCTGCAAAGAGACGAGCTTTTGGAGTTTTCTTCCAAGATTACCAACCTGGATCTCAAGAAATCCTTCGTGGATCTGGTAAAAAAATACCATTCCGATTGGGTCAATATTCTTGTGGGTCTTCTATTCGAAGTTCCCGTTAAGAATAACAAATACATCGTTTCCGTTCTGGAAGCGGACGGTAAATCCGCAGAACTGAATTTGTTCATCGAAACCGCGACCAGTCGTGCCAAGGAAAACCCCGAGGTATTCCTATGGGTAGCTAAGTCCATTCTCTGGCGTACTTGGGAAGAAGAATGGATGCATATTTCCAGACAGGATCTCATCCTGAGAGTTTTGCGTCTTCTCAAACCTCTGAACAAAATAGAGGAGAAGGGGACCAAGCTCAAGAATATATGCCAGGAAATTCTCTTCGGAAACGATGCTGCGGTGATTTCCGAAGCCATCCAAAACGGAGACTCCGAATATATCCGTAAAGTATATGCTCTCTATCGCGAGGTTCCTTATATAGAGGAAACCGAGAAAGATAGACTCATGTCTCTCATTCGTTCTCTAAAACCGGATCTAGTCTGGGAAGACGAGGATGAAGAAGACGAAGACGAGGATGTTCTCGCAAGAATTCCGGAGAATGCGGTTCTAGTCACTCGCCGTGCCTTGAATCTGAAAAAGGCCGAGTTCGAGCATTTGGTCAACGTGGAAATGTTGGAAAACTCCCGAGATATCGGAGAGGCTCAAGAAAGAGGGGACTTACGGGAAAACGCGGAATACAAGGCAGCTATGGAACGTCAGGTCCAACTCCAAGCTCAGATCAAGAAATTGGAAGCGGAGCTGAAAGGCGCAATCGTATTGGATCTATCCAACGTTAAAACGGACAGAATCAATATCGGAACCACGGTCAAACTCAAGAACGAATCCAGCGGAGAGTCTCTGTCTTATTCCATCTTGGGAGCATGGGACGCGGATACGGAGAGAAACATCATCTCCTACCAATCTCCATTGGGTAAATCCCTGCTCGGAAAGAAAGTTGGGGATACCGCTTCCTTGAATCTGGGCGGAGCCGAAACCAAGTTTAAGGTATTGGAAATTTCCAGATACTCTCTACAAAACCAAGATTGATCGAATCTCCGATCCATCGAAATCTTCGAAAAATCCTCGCCCTAAAAAGCGGGGATTTTTTATGTCCGAGGTTTTTTGGTATTAGATCTTTCTCTTATTAAAGGGATTTTTGTTTTAGAAGAACGGCTTTTTCGATTCTACCGCAGCGCAAATTGTCGTTTATTAATACTTGGATTCCTTTCTGTAATCTCAGAAATTCGTTTTCGTTTTCGAATTTATCGGAAGATAACTCGGCAAGTTGGCCCGATGTGGAGAACCAGAAAAAATTCTCCGCCGTCTTCAATTCCTCATCCAGCTCCGTTTGTCCTCCCTCATAGATCAAAGTAAGTTCATACGATAATACTTTCCTGTCGGAAGTGTTAAATTGAAGCGGTGCATCGAATTTAAACGTCTTGGGGTGTATAAGTTGGACACTTTCTTCCGAGAGAATGCCCATTTTGAATTTCCAGAGTTTATAGAAATCGCGAACGTTGTAATAGATGGCGGTGAAAAACAAAACGGCGAACAGTATCCAAAAAGGTATGACTACCGAGATGATTATGAATTTTAATTTTCGATTCATGAGAATTTCGAATTATTTAGATTTCCGAAAAACGGATCAGATCCGTGAACCAGTCCGAAATATTCCCCGCTCTGTCCTTGATTCGAATCTGTAGGAAGAGTTTTCTTTTCCAGTTCGCAAAAGATTTGGGAAAATGCAATATTAGCATTTTTCTATCCGCGTCGAATTCGCTCGGATAAGGTTCTCCTTCGAGTAGTACTTCCGCTCCTCCCGCGTACCCGGAACCCAGATCGGAAATAGCGTACAATCTTTCTTCCCAACCTTCTTCTTCCGCGCCTTTTACCCTTCTATGACGGGTGATAAGATACGGATGACTTACCATGGGCTTGGCTTCGTCGGTCAGTACCGCAAGCACTCCCAACTTTGTAATCATGCTAACCGGACCTTTTTGCCTAAGCGCGGACCAACGATTGGCCGCCTTGTCGAAGATATAGATACCGTCTTTTCGTCCTAGGGCTATCCCTCTCCATTGGAGTTCCGCTTCTCCCACCCAAGAGAGATCCGAGGATTCCAATTCATAGGCGATTCCTTTGGATTTCAGTCCTTCGGGAAGAGGTAATTCTTTATTCAAGTCCGGAATGGTTCTGAACGTTAGCTGTCCTTGCCCGTAAGTTGTTTTGGCGGGAGTTTTGATTCTGAGCAAACCGTCCAAGGAGGAGAATTCCGTTTTCGTCGGAGAAGGTTTTTTAGAAGAAGAAGCGGTTACTTCTATTTCCAGAGGGAGGGAGGAAATATTACCAGCATGATCGGAGGCTTTTAGTAGGATTTTTGCCGTGCTACCTACAGGATAATTCTTCAGGTCTACGCTAGGTCCCTTTGTGGGAAACAAATTGTAAACGTAAACGGGAGGATTCAGAGAAGAACGATTGGAATCGAAGATATCTTGGTGGTTTCTCGCCTCTTCGTAGCTCATCCCTCTAAAGGATCTTTCGTAAAGGGAAACTCCCTCGGAATAGACTCCCGCAAAGAAAAGATTATTCTTATTCTTGGAAGTCATGAAATCATAGGCACCGATCCTAAAGCGGATTCCTCCTCCTAATTTCAATTTTTGGTCTTCCGGAATGGAATAAACTCCTTCCGATTTTTTTTGGAGAGGAAGACGTAACTGGGTTCCGTCTTCGGCGTCCACATACAGTAAGAGTAGTTCGGGAGAATATCTATCCTTTCCCCGGAGAGGAAGATAGGGAAGAGGGTTCAAGGTTCCGTTCGGTAAATGCAATTCGAAATGAAGATGACTGACTCCTGTTCCGGATTCTCCCAGTCTAGCCAACGCCTCTCCTTTGGGAAAAGAGAACCAGTTCGGAGGAAGTTTAACTTGGAATTCTCCTCCGCTGAGTAGAAATAACGCTTCGCGTAGTAGTTCCAGATCCTTTCGGATCCCTTTCAAATCCAGCAAATGCGCGAATTTAGCCTTGAGATTGGATGCGGAAGATTTTACTACTAAGTTCAAACCGTAGCCTTTTTGGGACTGACCGATGGACTCCACCGATCCAGCAAACGGAGCCAATGCGGAAATTCCGTTTGCATGGAAGGTCTTAAAATCGCAGCCCATATGAAGGTGGTGGACCCGGTATTCAGCATAAGATCCCGAGATGGGAGTCTCCCATTCCATGGGGAAACCCAAACCTCCCAGATCGTCCAACACTTCCGGACTTAGATCATCCCAAACATTCTTCTTAGGTGGGATGGGTTGGGGGGGAATGCTGGAAATGGAAGTGATTTTAGAATCGTTTTCTCCTCCCCGTCTCTCTCCGTTCGGTACGAATAAAATTAAGAAGAATAGGCCGTAAAGTATCAGGGAGAATCGGCCCCTCGTATCTTGGAAAGATTTTCCCATTTGCGAATTCAGGATCGATTCCCCCAAAATGTAAAGCAGGAATCCCTGAAATTTTCTTGCTCCCCCGATCCTTAGGAAGAGCCTGAAAGATATGCGGTTTTTTGCCAGGGCATCCTTTCTACTTCTTCTATTTTCCTGCTCTTATTTTCATAGAGAGCCCGGAAATCCGCCCAAGATAGACGGGATTCCCATCCCGGACGAAAAGCGTACCGTCTATGTACAGAATTTTAGAAACAATTCCTACGGGATAGGAATGCATACCATGCTTTCGGATATGGTAAAGCAAGAGATCAATTACCGGGGAAGGTTCATACAGACTAGGGAAAAATCCCAGGCGGCTTATAGGATCTATGGAGAGATCAGTCATTACCAACAAGTCGGAGCCCTTTTGGACCAGGGAGGGCAGCAACTCAGCAAGGAAATGTTCGTGGTTTGTAGGGTAGAATTGCAGAAGGCAGGAGGAGAGAAAATCCCCTTGGAAAGAAGTGAGATCCCTGCGAGGATCATCTATTCGGATCAAGTGGGTTTCATAGAAAGTGAAACCCAGGCCCAGGCTAGACTCTTGAGAATTCTCTCCGTCCGTATCGCGGAGGAAATGGAAAGAGCCTGGTATTATTCCATAACGGGCAAAATCGACGACTAAAGCTTCCAATCCTTTGGAATCATTCGGGTTCCCGGCGCCGAAATTTAAACTTGAAAATTCCGGTATCTGAGCCCTTATTTGAAAAAGGCAGATCGATTCCCGTGATTTTCGGTCTCGATCCCAAGACGACGACACCGAACCGAACTCACATAAAACATGAACAAAGACAGAGAAGCCGAAATCCTTAAGACCATAAACGACTCCATACGGATGGAGATGAAGACCTTTGCCGATTATTTGCAAAAAAAAGGTCTGAAGATCACGAGCCAAAGGATGTTGGTGGCGGAAAGGATATTTTCCCTCCATAACCATTTTACCGCGGAAAGTCTCTTGGAGGAATTCAAGGATCAGAGGGATAAGATTTCCAAGGCTACGATCTATCGTATTCTCTCTATCATGGTAGAGGCCAAATTATTGCAGGAGCATAATTTCGGTCAGGATTACAAATACTACGAACATATCATCGGACATACGCATCACGACCATATCATCTGCATAGACTGCGGAAGAATCGTAGAATTCGTAGACGAGAGAATCGAGCAATTGCAGGAGCAAGCTGCGGCTAGTAACGGATTTAAGATCACCGGTCATAGTCTGAACATTTACGGTTCCTGCTTGGATCCTGCTTGCCCGAATAAGAAATGATATTTCGCTCCGGAGTCCAGGACCCCGGCTCTTATGCTAGAACTGGAACGCTTTATCTAAACGGAATAGAAATTCCGACGCCAGTATTCATGCCGGTAGGTACTAGAGGAGCTATCAAGTCTCTGGATTCCGACGATATAGACGACCTAGGTTTTGAACTCATTCTAGGAAACACATACCATCTTTATCTTCGCCCGGGAGTGGAGGTACTACGCAAGTTCGGAGGGCTCAAGAACTTCGTCTCGTACAAAAAGGCTCTTCTGACTGACAGTGGGGGCTTCCAAGTTTTCAGTTTGAATTCTCTCGTAAAATTTCGCCAGGAGGGAGTGGAGTTTCGATCCCATATAGATGGGAGTCCCCATTTTTTTACTCCGGAAAAGGTGATCGATATCCAAAGAGAGATAGGTTCGGATATCATGATGGTGTTAGACGATTGCCCTCCGGGAGACGGAGATATCGCTCGGGTCAAACAGGCCTTGGATCGGACGCATCGTTGGGCGGAAATCGCTGCGGATTATTGGCAAAAGGATACTAGAGGTCAGAATCTTTTCGGAATTTTCCAAGGTGGAACCAATTTGGAGCTCCGACTGGAGAGTTTGGAGAAGATTCGTTCGCTTCCTTTTTCCGGAATCGCGATTGGAGGACTCTCCGTAGGAGAGCCTCGGCCCGATTTCGTACGAACCATGGAAGGAATCGCTCCTCATACGGACAGATCTCGGCCTCTCTACCTCATGGGAGTGGGAACCGTGCCGGATATTTTGGACGGAGTACGGAACGGAGTGGACATGTTCGACTGTGTTCTTCCGACTCGGAACGCTAGGAACGGGCAGGTCTTCACTTCTAGAGGAAAAGTCAATCTCCGAAACGAGAAATGGAAGTTCTCGGACGAGCCCATGGACCCGGAATGCGACTGCAGAGTCTGCAAAAGATACAGCATCGGGTATATCAGACACCTGCATCATGTGAAAGAACTGAGCGCCTTCTCACTCAGCACGTATCATAATTTGAATTTTATGAAAAAGTTCATGACGGATCTCAGAGAATCCATCTCCGCCGGTACTTTTTCCGAGTTTTTCGCTAAATGGAAAAATTTGTACGAAACAGCGGAAATTTCTCGTTGACTATATAGAGAATGACCCCCCTATTGTAGGGTGGTTCAAATAGATATATAAAGGAGTTGCTGATTTTTTATGGAAATCACCAGAAGGGAAAGCGGTAACATCGTAATTCTGGACATTAACGGGGAGATCGATTTATACAACGCCCCGGAAATTAAGGATGTGATCGCAAAGCTCATTGAAGAGCAGAAATACTATACCATTATCAACCTGGAAAAGGTCTCGTATATTGACTCATCCGGGATCGGCGCTCTGATTTCCAGCCTCTCGAATTTAAAGAAATATCAGGGAGGACTTAAGATCATCAATGTCGCGGGTTCCGTGCGCAAGGTGTTCGAGCTTACTAAATTGACGTCTTTCTTCGAGATCTTTGATAACGAGCCGGACGCAGTCGCTGCCTTTAAATAAGAATTAAAGGCGAGTCCCATAAAAACGATCCCTCTATCTTTGGTGCAAATAAAATGAAAACTTTTCGAGCTATCTCGCTTCCCTCGCTTGCGTTAGCAACCCTTGGTTTCTTAGTCGCTTGCGGGTCGGAACTCCCCGTCAAGGAATTGGCGGAGGCAAAAACAGCAATCACTCGGGCAAAGGAAGCGGGAGCGGAAAGATACGCTTCCGGAGAATTCGAAGAAGCTCGTAAAAGTCTTTTAACCGCTCACGAAAAAGCTTCTAACGAGGACTTAGGAGAAACCAAGAAAAGCGCGGAGTATGCTAAGAATAAAGCCTACGACGCTCTGGAAAAATCCTATCCTCAGTTGACGGACGAGTCCAAGAAGCAAGCGGGAGCGGCGATCGACGAGGCTGACGAGGCGTATGCTTCCCAGCTTGCGGCGGAACCTTTCAATAATGCGGTAGAGCTCAAGAAAGAAGGGGATACCCTCCGTGATAGCGCGGATCGCACTCTCGAATCTTACCCGAAAGAATCCAGCGACGACGCAAAACTGAAGACTCGTCTGGCAGCTTTCGAACAATACGAGCAAAGCAATAAGAAATACTTAGATTCTAAGAAATCCGCTGCGGACGCAAAGGCGTTAGCTCTTTCTCAAAAGCAGCAATTGATTGATTCTTTGGCCGACATCGAGAAGAATCTAGACGATGCGGATCGTTATGCCGGTGGACAGGATCCTGAAGTCGCTCAGACTAGAGATCGTCTGAATGCGGCCAAATCCAAAATCGATTCCGGAAAAATCAAAGAAGGTTATTCCGAAATCGATGATATCCGCAAAAAATCGGCGGAGCTAGTCGCAAAAAATATCCAATCCTATGCCGCTAAGAAAAAGCAGGAAGCTAAGGATGGTATCGGTAAGGCTAAGAATAAACTGGCCGGAATCGATCAATCCAAACTGAAATCCAGCAAGGATCTACAGACTTCTTACCAAAGAGCGGATGAAAATCTGAAGGCAGCCGACGAGTCTTTGGCTTCCGCTGAGGAATTATACACTTCCGAGAAATATGAAGATTCCATCGCAAGATCCGAAGAGGCGATCCGTCTCTCTCGTATCGTAGTGGATCAATCGGACGATATCGCGGAAAGAATTCGCACCGGCAGTTCCGTTGCAGGCCGTAAAGGTTCCGGAGAAGAAGGGACCGAGGACGGTTCCGGAAAAACCAAAGGCGAAGGAACGACTACCAGCACTTCCGGATCCGGAGAACTTCCCGAGGGTTGGAAGAAATACGTAGTTCGTAAGAAAGTTCCAGCGGATTGTCTCTGGAGAATCGCGGCTTACAAACAGCATTACGGTACTTCCAAGCTTTGGAGAAGAATCTACGAGGCAAATAAAGGCAAAATCCGTAACCCGAATCTGATTTATCCGAAACAAGTTCTCTTGATTCCTCCTGCTAAGGGATCGACTAAATTCGATCCTAAAAAGGCGCCTAAGAAAACTAGCGGAAGCGATAAGGTAGAGGCGGTCACCGAGGACAAGAAGAAGGAAGAAGCTCCTCCTGCAAGCACTGATGCTCCGGAAGAAGAGGATACGAATCCTACTCAGCCGGAACAAGAAGACCAGCCGCAACAGGATGTACCTCCTAGCGATTCCGGAGACCAAGAAGCGGAAGAAGACCGCTGATCGAAATTTTAGCAACTCACTGAATTCGAACTAAAATGGCCCGGAGTTTTCCGGGCTTTTTTTTTGAAACGGGTTCGGGATAATTCCGCTTGATTCACATTTTCCATGAGAAAGACTTTCCGTAACGGTGAAACGAAAGTGAAACGGGCTTATACCAAGCCTATATCCCAATTGACGGAAGAGGATTATTTTCCTCTGGCAAAAATGGCCTGGGACGAGGATTGCCCGGACCAAGATATTACATCCGTTTCCCTTTTTCCTCCGGACAAAAAGGCCGTCGCCAATTTGAACGCAAGGGAAGAAGGGGTTCTTTGCGGAAGGGGGGTCTCAGAGGTTTTGGCCAAACTTTCCGGGGGAGATTTGAAATTCGATTTTCGATTCTCGGACGGAGATAGATTTCACGCCGGAGATACGATCGCAATCATACAAGGTTCCCTTCTCTCTTTGCTTAGAGTGGAAAGAATCCTTCTAAACTTCCTACAATATCTTTCCGGAATCTCGAGTACGACTAGAAAGGTGGTGGATCAATACGGATCCAAGGGTATCATGATTTTGGATACCCGTAAGACTCTACCCGGTTATAGAAAGCTCGCTAAATACGCGGTGTATTGCGGGGGGGGCTCCAACCATAGATTGGATCTTTCCGAAATGGCAATGATCAAAGATAATCATCTAGCGATGTTCGAAAGCGCAAAAATTCCGGTAGGAAAGATACGAGACGGTTTTCCCGGTAGGCTGGTCGAGCTGGAGATCGATTCCTTGGAGCAGTTGGAAGATGCGCTTAACGCGGAGCCCGATGTTTTGATGCTGGATAATTTTAGTATTCCGGATACGAGAACCGCTTATAAAAGGTCGAAGGAAAAAAATCGGAACATTCTTATCGAATGCTCCGGAGGTATCACTCCGGAAAAATTGGAGGCCCTCTCGGAATTTCCGGGAGTTGGAGTGAGTATGGGATACCTGACGCATACTACTAGATTCTTGGATTTGGGTTTGGACATACGGACTGATAACTGATGGGATTTATAAAGGCACCTGCTACAAAGGAAATGCTCTTCGAAGGCGTTCGAGACAGTATGGGACTCGACGCCCTGGAATTGGTCGAGAAGGCATATAAGGTATCGGACGAATCCCACCATGGACAATTCCGTCTTTCGGGAGAGCCTTATATCGTTCACCCTCTCCAAGTCGGCTTTATACTCTTCGAGTTGGGTCTGGATGAAAAAGTCATCGCGGCGGGGATCCTCCATGATGTGATCGAGGACACCAAATACACCCGGGAGGAAATGGTCCGGGATTTCGGAACGGAGGTCACCCAACTAGTGGAGGGAGTGACCAAAATCTCCGAGATCAAGAGTCAGTCCAGGGAGACCGAGGCTGCGGAAAATATACGTAAAATCATCATCGCAACCATCCAGGATATTCGGGTCATTCTCATCAAGCTTGCGGACAAGACGCATAATATGAGAACTCTTTCCTTCCAACCTCCCGAAAAGCAGAGAAGGATAGCGAACGAAACGCTTTCCTTATACGCGCCTATCGCAGGTCGTCTCGGTATCTATTCCGTAAAATCCGAATTGGAAGACCTTGCCTTCCAGGTGATTTTTCCGGACGATTACCAGGACATCAAGAAGCGGATCAACGTTAAGAAATCCGAACGCGAAGAATATATCGAAAAATTGCAGCTCATCCTAAAACAGAGGCTCGCGGAGATCCAAATCAACGCCGTGGTGGAGGGCAGGGCCAAGCACTTCTTCTCCATTTATAGGAAGATGAAAACGAAGGAAAAAACCTTCGACGAAATCTTCGATCTGAGAGCCATTCGAATCATTACGGACGAGATCAAGGATTGTTACGGTGTATTAGGAATCGTGCATACTCTTTGGTCTCCCGTTCCGGGAAGATTCAAGGATTATATCGCCACTCCCAAGACCAATATGTACCAGTCCCTCCATACGACCGTTATAGGTCCGGACGGAAAACCTTTGGAGGTACAGATTCGCACTTCCGAAATGAATGCGATCGCTGAATACGGAATCGCAGCTCACTGGGTATACAAAGAAGGAAAGACTCATGCGAATGAAAGACATCTCACCGTAAAATGGTTGGAGGTCTTACAATCCTGGCAGGATTCCGCCTTGGATCCCAAGGAATTCTTGGAAGAACTGAAATACGATCTGCACGAGGACGAAGTCTTCGTCTTCACTCCTAAGGGCGAGATTATACAGCTGCCCAAGGGGGCGACCGTCTTGGATTTCGCTTTCAGGATCCATACGGATGTCGGACTGCATTGCAAGGGAGCGAAGATCAACGGACGAATGATTCCTCTTCGCACGGAATTAAGGAGCGGGGACCAGGTAGAAGTGGTTGTGGACAAAAGATCCAAGCCTTCTCCTATCTGGCTCAGAATCGTTAAGACTCCTTCCGCTCGTCAAAAACTAAGGGCCTATTTCCGAAAACTCAGGGAAGAGACTCATCGGGATCTGGAGCAAGGGGCAGAACATGCGGGAGAGCTTACGCTTAACGCGGAGGTTCTGGAGGAACTCAAGAAAAAGCCTGCCGAAAAAGCCGCTAAACATGTGCAGCACCAGGGTCAGGCAGCAGAAGGAAGAATTCTAGTTGCAGGGCTCAGGGACATTCCAGTACGTCTTTCCGGTTGTTGTTCTCCTCTCCCAGGAGATCAGATCATCGGATTTGTGACCCGAGGTCGGGGCGTTTCCATCCATAAGAAGAATTGTGCCGTTGCCCTTAAGCAAAGAGAAGAAGAGCAATTGCGTCAGATCAGTGTGGATTGGGATTACGGTCAAACCGAACCAGTTCCGGTCCGATTGGAAGTGAAGGCAAGGGATCGCCAGGGGATTTATCTGGAAATGGTGAAGAGTATATCTGGCACCCAAACCAATATACTGGAAGCCGGCGCCTCCACCGTGCAAAAGGATACTCTTATGGCCCGTTTCATGGTCGAGGTGGAACATTTGGATCAATTGAAGGAGATCCTAGGAAACCTGAAAAGAATTCCGGATGTTGTATTCGCCCACAGAGTGAAGTAGCTTTTCTCCGGAAAAATTCCCGTTCGAATGTTATTAAGTTTGCCTGGATTTCGCTTTTTTCCGAAACTTTCGAACAAGATAGGAATAAGAGGTGTCCTTTGGATCTTTTTATAGATGGAATTCGTAATCGATTTTATTTCATATTTTTCTTATTAACGGCGGTCTTTCTCTTTACGGTTTCCTGCGGGGACAAGGAAGAAGCGGATACTTCCACCGCCGTGGAGGAAATCCCTTGGGAGGGAGATCCGAATACTATCCCCGAGCTATCCCGTCGTCCGAACCCGGCCGCTTCTCCTCTGGCTAAGAAGGGTGGAACGTTTCGAATTTACAGTAGTCAATATCCTAAATCTCTAAACGGGTATCTGGACAATTTCACTCATACCCAGGAAATCTTCCGCTCCATGTTCGAGCCATTGCTTTCCCGTAATCCGATCACCTTGGAATACTTGCCTCATCTCGCCAAATCCTGGAAGATCTCTCCGGACAAAAAAAAGTTCAGCTTCGTTCTGGACCAAAATTCCAAATGGAGCGACGGAAAACCGGTAACCGCAAAGGACATTCTATTCACTTATGAAACTCTTATGGATCCGAAAAATAATACGGCCATGCATAGGATTCCTTTATCCCGTTTCGAGAAGCCTAAAGTTCTGGGAGAATTCGAGATAGAATTCGAACAAAAAACGATACATTGGGACAATTTCGAAGAGATCGCGTTCGGTCTTGTGATTCTTCCCGAACATCATTTTAAGGGAAAGGATTTTAATAAGGAGAATTTCGAGTTTCCGATCGTATCCGGACCTTACGAACTCCAATCCGCCAAAAAGGGAAGATACGTAAAATTAAAACGTAGAGCGACGTATTGGAAACGAGCTTATCCGGTTTATAAGAATACTGACAATTTCGATATTCTTCTCTTTAAGGTGTTTAACGAGGAGTCTTTAGCTTTTCAAGCATTCAAGAAAGGTGATATAGATTTTTATCCCGTATACAAGGCGTATACCTGGGTCAAGGAAGCCTTGGGAGAATCCTTCGATAAAAATTACGTCGTAAAACAGAAAATCTATAACGAAAAGCCGATGGGTTTCCAAGGCTGGGCCTTTAATATGCGCCGTAAACCTTTCGACGATGTGAGGGTGAGAAAGGCCATCGCTCATTTGGTGGATCGTCAGCTCATGGTGGATAAACTCGCATTCAAGGAATACGAACTGACCGATACGTATTTTTCCGCGGTTTGGGAAGGAGGAAAACTCCCGAATCCTCCGATCGAATACGATCCGAACAAATCGAAAGCACTTCTTGCGGAGGCGGGCTGGAAGCCGAACGCAAAAGGGATCCTGGAAAAAGACGGTAAGCCTTTCTCGATCACCATTTTAGATAGAGAAAGAAGTTCGGAGAAATACTTCACTATTTTCATAGAAAGAGCGAAGGAAGTAGGGATCCAAGCCAAGATAGAAAGTACGGACCTCGCAAATTGGTCGGATCGAATGGATAAATACGATTTCGATCTCACCTGGGCTGCTTGGGGTGGTGGTCTCTTTCCGGATCCGGAGGGACAATGGTTTTCCAAATACGCGGACGAGAACGGCCAGAATAATATCACCGGATTCAAGAACGCAGAAGTGGATAAGCTGATCGAAGAACAAAGAACGGAATTCGACTCTAAAAAAAGAGCGGAAATCGTGCGTAAAGTGGATAAGATCCTTACGAAAGAAGTTCCTTATGTTCTACTTTGGAATACTAAGTCTACTAGGCTTTTATACTGGAACCGTTTCGGACAACCTAAAAATCCTTTGGGCAAGTATTGGGGAGAACAAGCCGCCAAGAATCTTTGGTGGATCGATTCCCAAAAATCGGAAGCCTTGGATGCGGCCAAACGAAATAAGTCCACTTTACCCGCATACGAACCTAAGGTAAACTATCCGGCGAACTAAACTAAGAGACGGTTATGGCTAAGAAAGGAAGACTAACCGGCTTCGGAGAAGCGATTCGGAATTTCTGGAATTCTCCCGGGATCCCTAGCTTTATCGAGATCCTGGAAAAGGGACTGGATAAGGAATTATTCTTCGATATAAATAAGGCGGATTCTCAGATTCCAATCGAGGATCTGCCGATCGATTTCCGGTTGCGTCAATCCGGTTTTCTTCGTAAATTCTACGAGAGAATCTTTCCGGTTTCCCATGTGTTTCGGATAACGCATCGATACGGCCGGGAATTCTTGGATAATTTCATGCCTCTTTCGGCCGAGAATTACATCGGCAGGGGCTCTTATAAGTTCGTTTACGCTCTTCCTTGGAACCAAGTGGTCAAAATCGGTAAGTCCAAGCTTCCCTCTGACCCCATCTTCGGTTCCCTTTATAAAGAGGTGCAGAATAATTTCGAAAGGTATTTAAAACCGGAAGAGATCGGTTTGATGGAGCTCCTACAAAAAGACGTTTGGGGGGAATCGAAGAGAGACGAAATTCGTTTCAAGTTCGCAAGACTGGGTCTGGAACGGCTGCATTACTGGAAATTAAAAAGTCTAATTCCGGACTTGGTTCTTCCTACCCGATATTTTATGGGTTTGCGATTCCGTCGCAGTCCCTTCGGGGTTCCGGTGGTGACACTCACTCCTTGCGATAACCAAAACCTTCTTCCCGGAAAGCACCTAAAGGAGTTCATTCGATTGAACGAGAAGGTGAGGCAAAATCCGATCCAGGACGCTCTTTTTCCCAAATGGAAATTGAATTTCGACACTCATAGATTCGGAATCGTGAGTAAATCCAAGCTAAAGAAAATCGCATTGGATTTTCATCGGGTGATCGAAGTTACGCGTTACCTGGCTCAGGAAGAAAAACTCATATTCGATATCCATTCGGAGAATATCATCATTACTATTCCGGATTTCGAACTGAAGATTTTCGACTATCACGTATTCGACGAGCATCTTTACGAGCCGAGTAAGGAAAACCCTTCCCCAGAAGTGGATCATATTAATCTAATCAAGGAATTCGTAAGCTCCTTCGAATTGGGATGAAAGGGACGGCGGATCCCCATATCCCAAATGGAATATGAGTGCGTCTAACGGTTTGTGGAAAATACCAAAAACCAACTTGCATTCGGGCGGAATCCGTCTGATTTTGGACCAGATATGAACGGTCGCCTTCTTTCTTGCTTTGTTTCCCTTATCTTGTCCTTCTTTTTTCTACATTGTTCCGCTTCCATTCCGGGTTCCCGAGAGGAGTGCTACGCAAAGAATTATTGCGATTCGGCGGTTTCGGATTGTATTTCGGGGGGGATGTTGGCCTGTTCTTTCACCGGATCTCAACCCTCTCCGGACAATTCCGATTTATTTTGCAATACCACTTTCAACGCTTTAACCTGTGCCGGGGCCAAATCCAGTTGCATCAGCGATTGCGATAGACAACATTATTACTAAAGATCAAAGCATCCTAGTTCCAATATTTACCGAATGGGCAAAGCACATCTTTTTCATAGAATCCTTACGGTTTCCGGTTCGATTTTTCTTTCGGGGCTTCTTTCTATTTGGATGGCGATTTTCAGTCCGCTAAATTGGCCGGAATTTTGGATCAAGTTCGGCTTCTTTGGGACTCTGTTTTTTCTTTCCATAGTTTCCTTTTTCTGGATCCGTGGCGCCGGATCGATCCGAGAAATTTATGGACGATTCTTCTTTTTCTTATTCGCTCTCTTCCTTTTTTTGGCACTTCATCTTTGGTTTGTGGTGATCCCTTTTGCCGAGGAAAAACTCTCCGAAGTCACCAAGGAGATTGCGAGATCTAAATCGGCTTCAGATCGAAACGAGTTAAGCGAGATAGAATCTTCGCATTCCGCATTTCTGCTCTTTAGTTTTCTATTGCTCTTCTTTGCCCTTGTTTCCGCTTTTATCTCCTCTGCAATGGCGGCTATCCTGCATTTCTCGAAAGAAAAGAGGAAAGAATCCTAGGCTTGAAAGAGCGGCCAGAGAAGGATCAGCCATGTCTCCTTCGGAAAACGAACTGAGTTCGAGGAACATTCTTATTGCAGGATTCTGTATGGAAGCAATTCTTTAAATCGCTACTTTTGATTGCTAAGTCTTAACTCGAAACTTGCCAGGGCGATTACGATCGCTTTTTCTCCTAGGAAATAAACAATTCCGAGTAAACGAATCGATTCTTTGTAATATACTAGAATCGAAAGAGTTCCTAAGCAATAGACCAGATTTGCGATCGCGATAATCCGTAAATATATCCTCCAATTGTCCGGTCGCTTTGCATAAAAGAATAGTGAATATGCGGAGAATAAGCAAGCGACGACGGCAAGTAGATACAGTGTTTCCGTTGGAACTCCGATCCAGGCTTCGAATTGCGCCAGAACCAGTCCCAAGAACGAAGCGGAGACGAGGGCTCCTAAACCGTCGATTAGGAATATGAAATACGAATTCCGTCGAAAACAATCCGATAAATGACTTAATTGCACGATCTTGAATGCACTCTACTCATAACGCTATTATTGCGATATACCCGAATGCTGGAAATCATAATAGTAAATGAGAAGGATCAACCAGAGAGTATAAGCCAAGGTATAAATGGAAGAAATCCTAAGACTCCTGGGTAGATTTCCATGACACCTGCCGGAGTGAATGAATACGAGCCTGAGGGCATGATAAAAGATCCAATTCAAAACGGAGAAGACGAATACGATTGCCATCCAGGTGAAAGGAATTAGATAGGTGAGGACGGCCACTAAAATCACCGCAAATAGAAGCCACGAAAGAAAGGCCAGGATCGTAACCGCAAATCCGATTTCTCCCCCGGCATCTAGGTCCGGAATATCGGGAGTTCCCGAAGGCATATCGCTCGAACTGAAGTTCTTAAACTCCACCTTTATCGAACCCTGGAACCAAGCATATCCATGATACAGTCCATACCATAAGAATAGAAATAAGAAAGCGCTCCATACGATCACCACTTCTTCGATATGCTTTACCAAAGGCTTGTCTCCGATCGCAAAAGACACATAAGCGGTAAGCCCGATCGCTATCAACGATACGAGTAATACATTTTTGGAATTCCAGTAATGGGTGACTTTCTTATAGGGGATTTTCATGAGGTGGTGGCGGTAATTGGATCAAAAATGGAAGGGAGAGTCAAGGGGAATTGGTGGAGAACTTCTCCGCAAAAAATCCCGTTGCAAGTATATATTCCAAAATTCTATTTTTCCGTTTTTGAATTTTCTTGGGGCCTTCCGATATTATTTCTTCCTGACCGATCGTTTTGGTCGCGAAATATGAGCCATTATTCGTCCATTTTCTGTAACTGACTTGGCGTTTTCGTTTCTTTTGCCGGGAATATTTTGAATCGGTATGGCTCACGAAATTCGCATTTAGCTTTCCGATTCCAATAAGACCGGCCTGCTTGAGTCGTAGGACCTCCTACAGGCCCTCGTTCGAGGGCCGGCTTGCCCGGACTACTTTGTCCAAAAACCGTTTACGGATCGGGTAGGTGAAAAAATCGTATCTAAGGGGGCCTTTCCCCGGGGAATCGCAATGATCGATCGTTATTCGAATCCGGAAATCGCCGGAATTTGGGAATTAGAGAATAAATTCAATATTTGGAAGGAGATCGAAATCCTAGCTACGGAAGCAAGGATGAAGAAGGGGGAAGTTCCGAAAGAGGACTTCGAAGAGATCCGTTCCAAGGCCAGATTCAACGTGGACGAGATTTTGGAAATAGAAGCCAAGGTGCATCACGATGTGATTGCGTTTCTCACAAACATGAATTCATATATCGGTCCCGCAGGCCGTCATGTGCATTACGGATTGACCTCCTCGGATATAGGCGATACCGCGCTTTGCGTTCAGATGGTCCAAGCCATGGATCTGATTCTAAGAAAGACGGACCAGTTGATAGAAGCCATCAAGGAAAAGGCGGTGCAATATAGAAACCTTCCTTGTATCGGCAGATCCCATGGGATTCACGCGGAGCCCATGACTCTAGGTTTGAAATTCGCATTATTCTACGAGGAAATGAAACGGAATCGTGTGCGTTTGCAACTCGCTAAGGAGGAAATTTCCGTAGGAAAACTTTCCGGAGCGGTGGGAACTTACTCCAACATAGAACCGGACATAGAGGCTTATGTTTGCGAGAAGCTAGGTCTCGAACCGGATCCGATCGCCACTCAGGTGGTATCCAGAGATCGTCATGCGTCTTATATGTCCGCGTTAGGCGTGACTGCTGCGAGTCTGGATCGTTTCGCTACGGAGGTTCGCCTCCTGCAAAAGACCGAAGGAAGAGAAGTGGAGGAGCCGTTCGCTGCGGGCCAAAAAGGATCTTCCGCTATGCCTCATAAAAGAAATCCAGTGATCTGCGAAAGAATTTCCGGTATTTCCAGAGTGATTCGCTCCAATGTGAGTACCGCTCTACAGAATGTGGCCCTTTGGCACGAGAGGGATATTTCCCATTCTTCCGCGGAAAGGATCGTAATTCCGGATTCCACCATCGCGTTGGAATACATTTTGGATAAGATGCTTTTCGTAGTGAAAAACTTGCATGTTTATCCGGATGCGATCGAAAGAACCTTGGGTGTGACAAGAGGACTTATCTTCTCTCAAAAAGTTTTGCTCCATTTGATCGAGAAAGGCGGAATCACTAGAGAAGACGCTTATGCGATCGTCCAAGGACATGCTATGGCGGTTTGGGCGGATCAATCCCAGAATCTTAAGGACAGATTGGCACAGGATCCTAAGGTCCAGAAGGTTTTGAAACCGGGGGACTTAGATTCTATCTTCCAAATTTCTCCTTATCTGGAAAAGGTGGGGCTTATCTATAAGAGACTCGGATTGGAGTAATCCGTGTACAAGATCGCGGTTCTAGGATTAGGGTACGTAGGTCGTCGGATTTTCCGGAGTCTGAAAAAAGAACACGATGTCCTGGCTTTCTCGGGTCATACACTGGAACAGGATTCCAGATTGGCGGACTTTTCCGATCCGGAAGTCGTTCGGAACTTTTCATCGGAGTTCGAAGGATCCCCCTTCGATTTTCTAATTCTGACTTTCCCCATCCATAATCTTCCGAGTAGGGAAGAATTGTTGGAGGTCTTACCTAAGGTGGCCAAACGATTCTGGCTTCTGGGTACCACTAGTATCTATGTTCGAAACGGATCCGAGATTACCGAAGCCACTCCTTTGGATCCGGAACATGAAAGATTTGCGATAGAGAAAAGGTTTCTTTCAATCGGAGGTAGGATTCTGCGTTTATCCGGAATCTACGGACCGGATAGAAATCCCGCGGATTGGATCCGAAAAGGAAAGGTCCAAAAGACAAAAAGACAATTAAATCTTATCCATGGGGACGATATAGCCGAGGCGGTGAGGGGCCTCCTCTCTTATCCGGGGGAGGATCTACCCGGAGAATTCGTTCTGGCCGATAATCAATGGCATACCTGGTTGGAGATTTTCCGTTTTCTGGAGGACCATGGAAAAATTCCCGTTTTGCCCGAGGCGGAAATCGATAGAGAGGACGGATTTGTGGATCCGAGCCTGATTCGGAAATTTCTTCCTGGTTTACAAACTAAGGACTTTTGGAGAGAGTTGGAAAAACTGGAACGACTCCCTTGATCTCGCAGATCACCGACATATTACATTTATTCTGTTTATCGAATCTGCTTTTTCTCATCGGCCTTTTCGGCTGGAGATACAACTACGATCTGAGAATCCGAATCGCCGCCGGATTCTCGCTCGGAATCATTTGCTACATCATTCTATCATTGGATCCTAATTTTACGATTCCTTATCAGGTTCGGGTCCTTCTATTCGCAGGATTGATTAGTTTACCCTTCTTTTTTTGGATGTTAAGCCTAGCGATCTTCGAGGACCATTTTACTCCTAAGGTTTGGCATTGGTTTCTTCTCTTCGGAAAACTAGGAGTCTCGGCTTGGTCCGTGTATCCGGTTCTGGACCTAATCAATATGAGAGGGCCGATCGCCTCCGAAACGGTTCTCGCTCATATCATTATTCCCACTCTTTTATCCTTAGGGTTCGTGGTCGCGGCGATCATCCGGATCTATTCGGGCAGAAAGGACGATCTTATCGAAACCAGACGTAGACTTAGAGAAGTGCATATCCTGATGACCGGAAGTGTGATTACCTTCAATATGTTCTCGCATCTCATTCTACGCGGCAAACTTCTTTCCGAAATTTTGGATCTGGCCAATGTGATTCTCGCTTGGGGGCTCATTCTCGCCTTCATGTATCTTGTCTTCGAATTGAAGGAAGGTATAGTGGATCCTCGTCCCGAGGATTCTGAACCGGAGGAAAAAACCGTCGCAGCCGATCCAGTCCTTCGAAAGAAATTGGTTTCCGCATTCGAAGAGGAAAAATTGTACCGCAAAGAAGGCCTGACTATAGGACAATTGGCGGAGGATTTGGAAGTACAGGAATACAAACTAAGACGTCTCATCAATCAGGCCATGGGTTTCAGGAATTTTCCCGATTTTTTGAATCGATATAGAATCCAGGAAGCTTGCGAGATTCTCTTAGAGCCCGAAAAAGACGAGATTCCGATCATCCGAGTCGCGATGGATTTAGGGTATCAGTCCCTAGGGCCTTTTAACCGTGCCTTCAAAGAATTAACCGGAGTGACTCCCACCGAATTCAGAAGAAACCGAGGCAAAAGGGAAGCGTTTAAAAACAGCGCCGATTTCGAAATCGGCTAGTCCTTTTCGGGATCCGAGACGACGAGAATCCCTCTTATGGTGTAAAATGGGTCCCATATAGAGAGGAGAATGTGATGAACGAATTGGTCGATAAGATCGGTTACCACGGTTACTACTTTTTTACCCTTGCCACGCTTTGGATCCGATATCTGCTTATGGCTGGGTTCGCTTACGTTTTCATTTGGATTCTTTTCAAAAATAAACTGAAGCATAAGATCATTCAGGGAAAGCTTCCTGAAAAGGATAAGATCCTACACGAACTTAAATATTCCGCTTTGACCCTTTTTATCTTCGCGGCTTCCGGCATACTCGTCTATGTGATGAAAAAGAACGGATGGACTTTCATCTACGATAAGGTGAGCGATTATGGGGTTCCTTATCTCATCTTCAGTATCGTAGCCCTAATTTTCCTACACGATACGTACTTTTATTGGACCCATCGGGCCATGCACCATCCTCTTCTTTTCAAGAGAATGCATTTGGTCCATCATAAGTCCACGAACCCTTCTCCTTGGGCGGCTTTCTCTTTTCATCCGTACGAAGCGGTCGTAGAAGCGGGAATCATTCCTCTGGCGGTTCTGTTCTTGCCCTTGCATACCGCGGCTCTCGTAACATTCTTCTTTTATAGTACTTTTTTGAACGTGTTAGGACATTTATCCTTCGAGCTCTTTCCTAAGGGTTTCATAGAGAATAAGGTTCTGAGATTGCATAACTCCACCACTCATCATAATATGCACCATAAATACTTTAACTGCAACTACGGATTGTATTTCAATATCTGGGATAGAATCATGGGGACCAATCACGAGAAATACTTCGACACTTTCAGGGAGGTGACTCACAGGGAGGCGGAATCTGCTTCCTCGACGGGGATTTCGGAAACTCCCGAGATGAGGAACGCTTAAATCATTGTACGATCGGGAATCGGATGCGAGTGACGGTTCCTCCTCGCTCGGATAGATCCAACACATTTCCTTTAAGTTGTCGGGTCAGTAGGTCGACTAATTCTAGACCCATGGAATCCTTGGGTTTCGGATTCTCGGATCTTTTTCCGATTCCGTTATCCGAAACGTCTATATGTATCCAAATATCCTCCCTATAAAGGGAGATATTCAACGTTTTTGCGTCTTCGCTCGTCTTAGATAAGAATGCGTGTTTTAATACGTTGGTTACCAATTCGTTCAGTATGAGTCCGATCGGGATCGCGGAATTTTGTCTGATGGGCAGTGGTTCGCAATTTAAGGAGATACGGATCTCCTCCTTATCGTAACCGAAGGATCTGAGCAGATTGTCTACTAGCTTACTCACGAATTCCGGAAAGAATTCGTCGCTGATCGGACGTTTTCCATACAGAGATTCGTGCACATAGGCCATGGATAGGATTCTATTCTGGGACTCGGTGAGTACTCTGCCCGGGTCCAAAGCGTCCGGGCTATCGAGTTGCATGGACAATAGGCTGGATAATACTTGCAGATAGTTCTTAACACGGTGATGGACTTCCTTCAGTAGCACATCCTTCTCGTGTAAACTATTGGTCATGATCTCCTCGGCAAGTTTCACTTGTGTGAAATCGCTGATAAAACCTTCCAATGCTACGATTTCGGAATTCTCTCCTTTGACAGCGGATCCCTGTTCGAAGGCCCAGCGCAATTCTCCGTTTCTATGTCGGAGCCTATAGGTCAGGCGATAGGGTAGATTCTGCCGAATGGCGGTGATCACCTCATTGTAAACCCTGTCTTGGTCCTCTTCGTATATGATCTCTCCGAATGCGATCGTACGATTTTCCACGAAATCGGAAGGAGAATATCCTGTAAGATCGAAACATCCTTCGCTGATGAATTCCATGGTCCAATCACGATCCATAGCGCAACGGTAGGCGATCCCGGGTAAATTTCGAATCAAAGTGGAGAGTTGTCTCTCGCTTTCCTTTAGAGCGCTCTCCGTCCTTTTGAAGGCGGTGATATCCGTGCACATGGCAAGCGCCCCTTCGTAATTTCCTTCCGAATCGAAAATGGGATTCGTGGACATGAGTAGCCAAACGGATTCTCCCCGTTTATTTTTGAAATGGAAGTCGTAGACTTCTCCCAATCCTTTTCTTCTGGCCTCCAGTCTTTTCTGGGTTGCTTCCTCTCTTCCCGGTTGTATGAACTCATGGAAAGGCTTTTCTAAGAATTCCTTTTCGCTCATCCCGAAGAATGCGGCCATTCTCTCGTTCGCAAATACGGTCTTTTGGTCCTTATCTATAAGCCAAATTCCTTCCAGGGTGGTCTCGACGATTTTTTTGGAATATTCTTCCGTTTTGGAGAGTGCCCGTTTCGTTTCCTCGAAGAATACGATCAGAATCGCGATCGCGGAGGAGAATCTGAAAAAGCCTGCGAGTAAAAATCCAAAATGCGCGTATTCTCTGAGAGACGGGATGCTTTTTACGAAAGGATAATTCAATACGTGGATTCCCCAGAGTATGAAGATCCAGCCTGCGATCTTTTTTCCTCCGTGCAGATCCTTGGATCTCAGGAAGATGATTCCCGTATAAATCTGGGTCGCTCCTAAGAAAAGGTAGATGGGCCAAATGAATTCCAGGGAGGAAAGTTTAAAAATATCTAATATAATCGACCAGATTCCGAATGCCACGAAGGCGGAGATGATGGGTCGGTTAATCGATTTTCCCAGAAAATAATAACAGCCTATGAACTGGAATACCGCTCTTAAGGTATCCACGAGATATGTGGGAAAGAATACGTAGATATCCCCCCATCCGGAGATTTGAACTATATTTCCGAGGTAGGAGAGAATATGAAAGAACCAGCAGATCGTCCAGGCAAGTAACGCCTTTTGTCCTTCCGCCTTATAGAGATAAAGATAAACGAAGAATAGGAAAAATGCGGAAGGCAAGGCAGCCCAAAGCGTCGGTAAGAGCCAAGGATGATACACGGAAAAAGCAACCTCCTGGACCGGGCTGCGGGCTTAAACCGCGGCGGCGGAGTTTATTTTCCTATAAGACGGAATTCTTCCAAGCAATAATGACCGCTGGGGTGCTTAATTTCCTGGAGAAGTTCTATTCTATACCCTTGTTCTTCTATTCGTTTGGAATATTTGGCGGGAAGTTCGCATGTAGGACCTATATACAGCGCTTTGTCGAATTCTTCCCAGTTTTTCCATTTATATTTGCTGTCGTTTCGGTACTTACCTTTATCCACGGTTACCTGACGGAATAACAGATCGAATTCGGAGGCGAGTATTCTTCCCGGGGTTTGAAAATTCTCCTCTTCATGGAAAGCGTTAAAGGCTATATAACGTCCTTCGGAGCTGATCTTGGTCGCAAAGTCTCTAGCGGGCTGGAAAGCTTTCGTATCGAATCCTTTCAGGCAGAATTCATTTCTTCTGAAATACGTATCGCTCAGAAGTCCTCCTTCTCGGAAGAATAAGGAAATCGTCCAGGATAGGATTGCGATAGAAATAGTGAAAGGCAATATCCGAGCCTTATTTTGGGATTCTCCGATCCATCGAAAGAACCATAAGCTTAGAATGGAAAGAAGAGCGGGTAAGGGGTAGAACACATGACGCAGCTGTTTGTTACCTGTACTTGCGTCGATCACTATGTATTGCAGGAAGACGATCGCGGTAATTGCAAAGAGCGGATCTCTGAATACTTTGGGCCAACAAAGATCCTGGAGTCGGGATAGCTTTTTGTCCAACCAACCGGTCGTCGGCTCGGAGACGGAGGTTCGGATTCCTTGTTTTCTTGCCGCAAATGTCCAATAAACGATATAGGAACAGATCGCGAAGAAAAAGATCCTAAAAATCCAAGGCTCAGAAAATACGTGGCTCGCGGGAATCTTATCGCTGGGAGATTCGAAGAGGCTGAGTATGAAGCTTCTTACGAATTTGTTCACGATCATCTGAGCGTTCACAAGGCTCATCACTCTATCCAGGTTGGAGAACAACCAAAGAAAGCAGGGAAGGATCGCATACAGATATAGAATCCGGAAAGAAGCGGGAGAGACCGAGGAGATTTCCTTTCTGTTGCGGAATAGGAAATAATTGAAGTCCAGAAATAGGATCACGGTCAGAAAATAAAGCACCTTCTTAAAGGATCTCTGGTCCAGGTTCCAATCGGTAACCACTCTTAGAATGGGAAGGGATAATACGAGTAAGACTACCGATATGAAGAATAAAAGTCTAATTCCCCGATAATGTTTTCGGATCGCGAAGCGAATGAAGCCTATCCATTCCGGAAAACGTGAGATAAAGTCGTAGCCGAATATGGAGATGAAGAGTAAGAGTCCGTACGGATATTTAGTGAAGAATAGACCGATCAGTGAAATACAAACGATTCGGGTGGTGGAGGAAAAATTCGGAATCGATTGTCCGGGATGCACTTCCTTTACGGAATCGTAAAGCTTATACAATCCGTAATAGACCCAGAGAAGAACGAACATGCCTTGGGTCTCCAGCATGGAAGAGAGGCTATAGGCGGGAGTCTCCGTGGTGTGTAGGGACAAACCCAATACGAATAAGGAAGTCAGTCCCGCGAATAGTAGGGAACCCGTGATTCTATATACTATATATAGGATGGAAGGAAAGCATAGCGCATAGAATACCAAACCCAGAAAAGAATCCTTCCAGGTGACCGGCCATTCTCCGGGGCTGGCAAGTAGGAACAAGGATAGTATGGGTCGTAGAGGAGGCCAGGTTGCCGCCTCCAAAAATGGGAGGATTCCTCTCCATATTTTTCCGTCTCTCAGGTCTTGGTATTGGTCGTATACCGCGTTTAGGCGGATATTCTCGTCCCAGGTGAGTAAATCCGTGATGGGGCAGATGCTTTGGAAGGCTTGCCAATTCTTCCACATCGTAAGACTGACAGCAGCCAATACTACGATAACTACGAAGCTTCCTAAGATTTTGTCCCAGAGACGATTCATTTTTTCGTACTTTTCTTAGAGGATGTGGAATAGACTTTTTCGATCACATACAGGGGACGATTCTTGGATTGGTCGTTTACTCGACTTAAATATTCTCCGATCATTCCGAGTGCGATCAATTGTACCCCGCCCATCACGAGTACTATGATGGTCAGAGAAGTCCAGCCTTGGATCGTGCTATTCGTGAATAACTTAAGATATATCACATAAATTGCATATATGGCGCCTAAGAACGCGGACGCGAATCCCACATACGAGGAAAGTTTAAGAGGCGCCGAGGAAAAAGAAGTGATCCCATCCAATGCGAATTTCAACATCTTAGCGACCGAGAATTTGGTTTCTCCGTCGAATCTTTCGTCCCGGTCGTATTCCAATCCGGTCTGCTTGAATCCGATCCAAGAGATGAGTCCCCGGATATATCGATGCTGCTCTCGCATGGAGTTCAATACGTCCGTCACTCTCCTGGACATGATCCGGAAATCTCCGGTATCGATAGGGATATCGAAACGAGTGACTTTTTTGAGAATTCTATAAAATACATGAGCGGTCAGAAGTTTGAAAAGGGATTCTCCCTCTCTCTTTCTACGTCTGGCATAAACGACGTCGTAGCCTTCCTCCATTTTACCGTATAGATCCGCGACGAATTCGGGAGGATCCTGTAAGTCCCCGTCCATTACGGCTACCGCTTCTCCTCTTGCCGAATCGATTCCGGCGGTGATCGCGAGTTGGTGCCCGTAATTTCTGGAAAGATTCAGTAGGAAGAATCCGGGTTCCGACTCGCAGTATTTTTTGAGTATATCGAAGGTTCCGTCTCTGGATCCGTCGTTTACGAAAAGGATCTCTATATCTTCTTTTCCGAAGTTTCTTTTCTCCTTCAGGATGCGAAGAAGATTATGGAGTCTTTTGATCAATTCCGGGACGGTTTTTTCCTCGTTGTAAACGGGGATGACTAGGGAAAGCAGAGGAGGTTTGGAGGGCATGCTGACCTTGGTACGTTGTCGCGGCTTGGTCAAAATGTCGACTAGTTTTCTCTTGGACGAACGGTCGAGAAATCCCAAATCATCCCCGTATTTTTCAACCCAGGAAGGAAATCGCAGGAGGCATTTTGGAAAAAAGCGCTTTACAAGGAGGCTGGAATGCAGATCTTATATAAGCACAAAAATCCAAGAAAGGGTTATGAAAATCAAAGTCACCACGAAAAACGACGTTCACATCATCAAGATCGAAGGTCCTATCAAAGCTGGGAACGAATTCGAACTTGGTCAAAAAATCGAGGAGTATATCTCGAAGGGTGACGTTCCTAAATTTATCATCGACCTAAAAAAGGTCCCTTTCATCAACTCCGCCGGCTTGGGTATGTTCCTGAACATATACAAACATATCGACGGCCTGAAAGGCAGAATGGTATTTACTAACCTGAATAACGATATCGAAAACTTGATGGAGATTACCAAGCTCGCAAGTATTTTCGAAATCTACAAAACTCTGGAAGAGGCTATCGAGTCTTTCGAATACTAGCCTGAAGTATTTCGGTTGGCTTCCGACTTTCTACAGTATTTTCAAAAGAGAAAGCTCCGCTTCGGTATCCTGGCGGGGATTTTTCTTCTCTACCATCTACTCTTTAATTCGATCACCGGACAGATCCTATTCGACAAGGTTTGCGCCTCCTCCTTGACGGGGACCGCAAAGGCGAGTGTGGATTCCTTCTCCCTATTCTATGGAATCAAACTCTCGGAGGTCTCCATTCTACCTACGGAAGAATGGGGAAAAGAGCCGGTACTCCGGGTTAGAAAGCTTGAATTTTCCTATAACCTGCCTCTTCTTCTCTTAGGTAGACTCAAACTTTCCAAGATTCTCGTCCACGGGCTGGAAGCGAAGCTAGTCCAGAAGGGAAAGGATTGGAATTTCTCCTCGATTTTTCCTCCAGGTAAGAAAGAGCCCGAGCCGGAGACGACGGAACCTCTGACCAAGATCCGGACCTATTTGCCTATAAGCGGATTTTTAGAGTTGGATCTGAAAGATATCTCTTTGGATGTGCTCTCGGAGAACGGATTCCAATCTTATTCCGCCGGTTTGGAGGGATTGGAGCTGGGATTTCTTTTGGACACCAAGAGATTTACCGAGATTCCTTTGGACCTTTCCGCCTTGGATCTCATAGACGAGTTCGGTCTGAGGTTGAACCCGGAGAAGAAGGTTCGAATCCGATTCCAAGATTCTTCTAGGGGTCTCGACCATCCTTTCCGTCTGACTTGGATTTGGGAAAGGCAGGTACAGGACGGGGATTCCTTCCATTCTCATATGGATATAGGTTCGGAGAATATACCGTTGCGTATCGCAAATAGACTAGGCGCTCCTTTCGGATTTTCTTTCCGATACGATTTGGATTTTTCTCCCAAGAAGAAGGAACTACTACTCAAGAATTTGGAATTCAAGGTGGGAGAAGATACCTGGCTCGAAGGAGGAGGAAAGTTAAGCGGCATCGATTCCAAGTCCGCCGACGTGAATATCAGCATTCAAAGATCCAAGATCCGTCTCTCTCCCGTATCCGATTTTTTGCACAGCCTGGGAATAGGCAATATCACTCTTTCCGGAGAGGCCAGTCTCGCTCCTGTACTCGCGGAAGGATCCTTTTCGAATCTGAGAGTTCTGGGAGAAATTCGCGGGAACGGTTTGGATTTCCGGATCGGAAAATCCAGACATAGGATTCCAGTCCTGAAACTGGACTGGGATATGAGAATCCGTTCGGAAAAGGAGGAAGCTTCCGCGAAATTTCCTCTTCCTTGGTTGCAAGAGGCCAAATTAAAGAATTTAAAAATAGAATATAACGAAATCCGAATCGGCGGGGACTTGAATTACTCCCGTTCCGTAGGTCCTGCCTGCAATCTTCATTTGGAGAATTTCAGATTGGGGGAATATCTCTCCGGATATTCCGGAGTAATCGGTGCCGATTTGAATTTACGCGGACCGGATTTTTCGGAATTATTCTCCGATCTGAAATTAAAGGCCAAGGGTTTCCGTTTTCCCATGGGCAGGGGAAATTCCTCGAATATCCATTTGGACGGGGATTTGCAGGCAATATTACGTTTTCCTAAAAAGCCATGGGGATTATCCGAGATTTCCGTGGGAAATCTGGATCTTCGCGCTGGTTCCCCGGAGGGTGCGAGGGCCGCTCATTTAAAGACCTCGGGTGTAATCGGACTCGGAGAACCCTTCGTCTTGGATCTGAAAAAGGCGAATCTTAACGTAGACCTGGGAAATCTAATCCCTCTACTTCCATTGAGCTTGAGAGAATCCTTGATTCCCGTCCGGACCCAGATAGGAAATAAGTTGGGACTCGTCGGAGACTTTTATTATTCGATCGGAGATTCGAGTCAGGATTTGCAGGGAAGTTTGGGATTGGATATACCGGGGATGGAGATCCGGGACGGAAAATTGGGAGTGAAGCTCAAGATGATCGGAAGTCCCAGTTCCAAAATCCAGTTGGATCGCCTGGATCTAAGCGCCTTTCAGGGAAAACTTTCCTTCCGTTCCCAGGGAAATCTGGTTCGAACCAAGCCGGGAGATCCTCCTCCGGCCCTGGGAGATTTTCGACCCGATTTACAAGGAACTTTCAGTCTCCGTTCCTCCGAGAATTCGAATTTGGTCAAAGGGCTTTCCTTTAAGGGGGATCTGAGTCTCGGGTTTTCCTGGAACGGAAATATCATCCAAGGAAAGTTCGGCTCGAGAGAATCGGACGTACTCGTCTCGAATAACCAATGCCCCGGCTACGAATGCAAATTGTATCGCATAGACGGTTTGAATGCCGATGTTCCTTTCGTTCACGACGTTTCCGTGAAGGAAACAAAGAATCTGATCGAAGGCAATAAGAGAAAATTCGTCCTGAATTACGGCAGAATTCCCAAGCCGAATTTCACGATTCGTAATATTGTAGGAACTCATCCCTCCCTGAAAGGTACTCCTTTCGAATACGTTAAGTCCAAATCGGATTCTCCCGGGCTTTCCGCCAATTTGGATTACTCGGAAAATTATTTACGGATGGACTATCTTAAGGTATTCACATTGGACGGAGAGGTCTGGGGAAAAGACGTGCTCGTAAATGTCGGCTCCGGAAGTCCGGAAAAGATGGAATTTGCCGCTTCTATGAGAGTCAAGGATATAGATCTGAAGCAATTGCTCCCCGCTAAGAGCCAGTCCAAGATAGACGACGGTAAGGTGAAGGCGGATCTGAATCTTTGGGGCAGAAATCTGGCGGATCCGATTCCGAATCTGAATCTATTCTTCAGCGTTTACCAGATCGGAAACGATTTCGGAAAGAGTGCCATCAATATATTCGCTCCTTCCAATCTTTTCACCGATTTCATTTACGGGAGTTACGCCGTGGACAAGATAGAACTGGAGCTTTCCAAGGGGCTCGTATATGCGGTGATTCTTTTCAAACGTTCCGTATTGGGGACTTTGATCCAATTGGAAAATAACCAGGTCTCTCAGCAAAGGATGCCTTTGGCGAATTTCCTAAAACGGGCTCAGAGCGAGATCGAAACTTTCAACAAATAGGTCGAATCGTGAATATTACGAAAAACAAAATCATCTTTTTTGCAATCTTATTCTTCTTCGTTTCGTGCACGATCAAGGCGCCTCTTATCACGTTCACCCAGACCCAAACCGCCGCCGAAAAGCAGATGCTCGGAGAGGATCGAAATCTGGAAAAGGACGGCTGGCTTATCGCCTCCATTAAGACTTCCTCTTCCGGTTCGGAAATATGGGAGAGGGATCTGGTTAAAGAGGAATTTTCCGGACCCGAAGACCAGGTAAGATACATAGCACTTCGAACGCTCGCCTATCTTGCCAAAGAATTAAGGGATTATCGCTCCTTGGGGGTCCTTGCGGAGGGGTTGGACGGAAAAGTAAGACTCAATCCGAAACTGAAGGAAGCGGGAATGGAGAAGGCGTTGCTGGATGTAAATACCAGGTCCCGCCTGGAGGAATTGGTAAAGATCGTGAACGATAACCGAGAGATAGTCGTCAGGGAGAATTTAAAAAAGGCGATCTCTAAGAATGCCTCCTTAACGGAGAAGGAGAAATCCGAACTGAAGGAATCCGTACTTCGTACCTGGTATCGTTCCGTCGAAATAGGGGAATATTTCGAATCCGCTTCCGGAAACTGGAAGAAAAAGGATTAGGAAAGAATATGCGGAGAATTCTCTGTTTAACCCTAACGTTCTTTCTGGTTTCGAATTGCATGGTGTTTCGTCCCGTGCAAAGAATCAAACCGATAGAATTCGATTACGGTCCAATCTCCAAGAATTACTTCAGTCCTGAAAACGATAAGCCTTTCCCTTTGACGGTTCAAAGGGGGAATAACCTCTATAATTCCACCACCAAGGACGGTCGTTATCTATTCTATACCACCGGCCAAAAAGGAAATTACGATATATGGTTTCGGGATCTGAAAAGTTCCATCGTGGTTCCGATTACGGAACATCCCTCTTCCGAATACAAACCTGCGATCAGTCCTAACGGTAGAAAACTCGCATTCGTGTCCGAACAATACGATTCCGCCGGAGACATCGTAGTATTGGAATTGGAGCCGGAAGTCTGGGCTTCCCGCATACTGGAAGGAAAAAGATTTCTAAGCGACGATTTCCAGTTTATTACGAATCATGAATATAAGGACCCTGCTCGTTCCGACAAATTCTCCGATACGGATCCTATCTGGGCCCCGGATAGTCGTAGGATATTATTTTCCTCCGATCGTATGAGTCCCGGAATTCCGAATTTAGTTCTATGGGATACGGAAGGAGAGGAGAAGCCCAGGCTTCTTACACGGGACGGAGCCGCCAGCCCCTTCTGGTCACAGGACGCAAACACGATCGTTTATCTTTCCTATTCCGATTCTTCCAAGGGAGAAATCTATTCTTTAGATATTCGGAGCGGAAAAACCAAGCGTTTGACCTCCGACGATTATTTGGATTTTTCACCTAGTCTTTCTCCGGACGGCAACTTTTTATATTATACTTCCATTCGCAAGGATTCCGACGGAAATCGAATTTTGGACGAGAGGGACAATAGCGTAATCATACGCTTGGATTTGAGGGACGGAAAAGAGAGAAGATTCAGTTCAGGAAACTTTTCCTTATTCGATACGAAATATTCCGATTTCAACGGAGGTAGCATTCTTTTCACCGCTTCCTTCTATGGAACATTAAATATTTATTTTTTACCTGTGAGCGGTTCGGTCCCTAAGGCAACGGATATCTCGGCTCAATTGGAGCTAGCCAAGGAATACGGAGAGAAGCAATCCTTAGAGGACTACCTGCTAGCCTTGGATTCCGTGGATCTATATTATAGAGACGATCCGTTATACTTCGTTTATCGGGCAAAGGTGTTGGCGGAGAAGGTCCATATCGGCAAGAAACTGGGAAAACCGGACGCAGAATCCAAAAAGGAGATGAGCCAATCCCGTTTGGATCCTAAAGCCGGGCTTGCATACGCGTACTATCTCCAGTCGGAAGGAAGTGCCAAGTCGTTGCGGGAATACTATCTCGCTTTGGAAAAAGTTCCTACAGTAGACCCGCAAGTTCTCGCCTCCTTGGCCGAAGAGATCGGAGGTGTGGAAGAGGCCTCCGGAAATAAGGAGGCAGCTTTAAGAACCTGGGAAGATCTACATAAGAGATTTCCGAACTACTATCGGAATAAGGAAATCCTTAGAAAAATCGGAAGCCTGCAACTCAGAGAGGGAAGGAAAAAATCCTGGAGAATTTCGGATCTGATCCGGAATACCGCGAACGATCCGAACGCAAAGACGGAAGATCTAAGAAATCTATACGAGCTCTTAGAGGCGGAGGTGCTTTCGGGCAAAACCGATGCGGAGAAGATGGAGATTGCGGATCTAGCTGAGTCTACGAATTCGCTTTCTTCGAATTCTCCCGTTCTGCATAGATTTTTTCGGTTTCTGAAGGCGAACGGACTCACCGGAACGGGCAAGTTTTCGGAAAGCAATCGGATTCTTGACGCCTTCTATCAATCCCTTAAATCCACGGACCCCATGTATTTTAAGGCTCATCTGCTGCGGTCGGAAAATTTCCGAGGTCTGGGCGATACTAAGAATTCTTTGGAGGAGTTCCGTATCTTCTTGGAGAATTACGATCATGCCTCGGGCGTAAGTATAGAAGATAAGGAAATGGAAAGGTTTTTTATCTATTTCGAGAATCTGGCTAGAAACTACGAAAATCGTTCCGATTACGAGCAAGCCGCACTCCATTATTTCTATAATACACTGAATATGTTCATAGCAAAGAGTAAGAACCTATTCACAGGATCCGTTTATAAGGATTACGCAGTATATTATGAAAAATTGATGATAGAATCCTCTTTTAAATTCGCCAAATCCGTGAGCGAAAATGGGACCTTGGCTCTCTTGGGAAATTTAAACCCGCTGGATTACGATCCTTTGGATCGTTCCAAGGGGTTGCAATATCTGAACGAATACTTTGAAAGGCAGCCTACCGTAAAATTGGCGAGAGGGAATCTGGATCTTGCCACATTATACGGCTACGCTTACTATCTCATCAATCGCTCCGTGATTCGCGAAACCTATTATTATTCGGCGGGAACGATCAGTACCGCTAAAAAAGAAGAGGCCCTCCGGGATTATAAGCAGGCGGAATACGAATTGCGTTGGATCATATTCGCCGATCCCACCTATCACGAGGCCTATCAACTCTTGGGTTGGCTCTACCAATACGTGGACATCATGAAATCCAGGCGCCCCGGCGATCAGGAAGCTTCCGACGAGGAAGTGTATAAGAACGAATACCAGAAATATTTTCCCGAAAAGAACTTCGAAGAGAATATAGAACTCTATAGTCAGATCCTCGAGCTTTTGGGAGAGAAATTTCCGAATAAGAAAGTTCTATCGGATCTGAAATTGAATTTGGGAAACAATTATTTCTTACTGAAGAATTATCCCAAGGCGGACGAGCAATATTCCTCCATGGAATCCTATTCGAATTATATCGTCTCCAAGGCGCAATTCGAGAATTATAGGCAGAAGGCGGTCTTCCTTTTCAATTCCGCAAGAGCGTCCATGTATATGTCCAAATACCAGGATGCGGTTCGAAAATTAAAGGCCGCCGCGGAATTATACTCCAAAAATGAGTTCCCACTTTTGCATACGGGATCCGATTCCAAGAAGAATCTGGAAAGTTACCGCGAGAAATTAGGACTCATATACACGTTAACCGGCTTATCCTATATGGAAGCCGGAGAATTCTCCAATGCTATTCCTTATTACCTGGATTCCCTGGAATTGAACGAGCCCTCTCGCCTAGTCGATCCGGTGAATTTGCGAAACGCATTGGCGATTTGCTACCAAAAGATCGGAGAGATTTCTGAATCCGAGAAGCAGCTGAAAATCGCCGAAGATCTGATGCAGAGTAAGGGAATCCGTTGGTTTCCTCGCAGGGTAAATCCCAAGTTTTGGGATTATTTATGGGAATTGGTCTTCGACGCGGTTCTTCCGGACTCTACGCGAATTTCCGGATCGGGGCGATTTCCGGAGGCGATTCCTCCCAAGTTCCAACCTTTATTGTCCGCAGGAATCCGAATCAATAACCTAGCTTTAGAAAATAATTATTCTTCGGGCGTGGAAGAAATAGAAAAGAGACTCTCTTATGTTTCTAGGCAGGGATTGAAGAATACCCTCGCGGGCCAACTCATCGCCTCCCAGTCTTACGGAGATCTTGGATTTTTCAAGTATAGAAGAAACGAATTCCGAGACGCCAAAGAATCCTACGAATCCGGAAGGAATTACGAAAAGAACACGCCTGATTTGGCGGGAAGGGCCGGTTCCAGTTTTAAAAGATACTTATACTCCCTCTTTGCGGAAATCGAATCTAAGACGGACGGCTCGGAGTTCGACGCGGAGAAGGAATTAAACTCGGCTCTGGCCGATTTGGAATCCGTAAAGAGTTCCTATCTACTGAATTGTATGGTAGGAAGAGAGGAGGATTATCTACAAGGTCGCCCTCGTTGTTCCGAAAGTTTCTATAAGGAATATTACGATTACGATATATTATTGGCCAATCTTCTCTATTATTCGGGGGAGGAACGTCTTAAAAAAGGAGAATGGGTCCAAGGTTTCGAGGACTTGGGCAGGGCGTCGACTCTCCTGGAATATCCGTCCGGTCTTTCCAAGGAAGTGGTTGGGCTAGCCCAGGATCCGTTTTCCAGAAAGGAAAGGGTGATGCATGCGCTCAGCAGGGCCAGTGTGTATTTCCGGTTGGGCGATTTGGAAAAAACGAAGGCTTCCTTGGCAGTCGCCGAGGAGATGGCTAACGAATTCTATTTGGTGGGAGAATTGATCCAGACTTGGGCGCTACAGGCTAGGCTGGAGCTTGTTTACGGGCAAAAAGAGAAAGCCCGCCAGAAATTGAAATACGCTCAGGAGATGTTGCGTAAGCAGTTTCATATAGTATCCGAAAGCAAATCCTTTCTATTGAGGGATTTATATGAGACCAAGATCCGTTTGGAATTTGAAACAGGAAATTTTATAGGTGCATTCCAAGAATGGGACCGTTTGCAAAAACTCATGCTATTTCGGAATTTTCAAAAAGGAAATTGGGAATTTTCCGAAGCCCAAAAGGAATATTCGAAATTCGAATCGGACTGGAAGGATTTCCGACAATCCTATCTTAGATTCCAAACGGCTCTCGAAACCAAGGGAGATATCAAAAAAGAAGAATCGGAATTGAATCGGACTTCTGCTAGAGTTCTGGAATCTTTAAAGATATTGAGGAGCGAATTCTCGGACAAAGCTTCTTTCTTGGACCCTTTCGGAGACTGGAAGGAATCTAGCCTTCCAGTCGACGCTTCCGAATTCCGTCTTTTGGAAATAAGAGGAAAAATACTCCTAAGAATTCGAAGTAGAAACGGATCCAAATTCCTTACGTTTTCCGGCGAGTCCAAGGCATTGGAGGAGATTCAAAACCTGACGGAATGGAAATCTTCCTCTAAAAACCTAGTCGATCCCGGAAATACGAGCTTAGGTCCCGTTATTGCGGAACGTTTTCCTAAAACCGTATTTCGTTTTTCCGTATCTCCGGAAAATTCCGCGGAAGCATTTTTGCCTAAAACGGTAGCAAGCTTCGGAAAAATCGCCCAGGAGCCGGGTATTAGGAAAATTTACGGTTTCTATATGGGCAGTAATTTAGAAGATTCTGATATTATAATTTCTCCTTTTCCCGAAATAAAAGGGGATTCCTATTTCGGAGAGAAAAAATCGGGCCATCTGGATCTTAGCGAATTATTCAACAAAAAACATCGTGCTCGCGTGGTCATCCTTACTTACGAATCCCTCCCGAGTTGGGGAAAAATCCAAAAAGGTGTGCAGGCGATCCTGGGCTCCGGAGCGAGTACCGTATTTCTATGTTCGAATTCCGGTCTCTGTGAAAAGGAGATTTTGGAAGAGATCCGAGGCGGAAAGGAATCCGTCTCCGCGATTCGATTCGGAACCCTCCCTGTTCGCGGGGGGAATCAGAATGCTAAGGCAGAGAAATTATTCTACGAGTCCAGGGAAAAAGAGAGAAGAGGAGAATACAAGGAGGCGTTTGCCGATTTGCATTCCGCTCGTTCCTTGGCCGTTTCCGGATCGGATTCCGCGTTCAAAATAGAAGCCAATCTTTTGAGAATCTACCCGCGAATTCATGCGGACTTGGATATGGATCGCACACTCTCTCTTCGATACGAAAATAGGACTCCCGAAAAATATTCAGAGTTGGTATTTTCCCTATGCCTTTCCCTTCTTTTGGACACAAAGGAGAAGGATTGCAAAGGGATTTCTCTGGCTCCTTCCCATTCTAAATCGATCGAAGCGATTATGAGCCTGAAATCCGGAAAGGATCCGGGATCGGTTCTCGGCGAAAAGAACGATTCGAATTTTTACGATCCTTTTCTGTATAGGATACGCTTATTCCGTTTGGCTTTAGAGGCTTATCTTCCTTCTATCGCCGAAAACCAATTGAGAATGGCAAAAACATTCGTTTCTTCTAATGAAGAATCGGATTTATGGAAGAAGGGGAACGAAGATTTAAGAAGACAAGTCGCGTTTCTGGAGGAGAAGGAGGAGATTTCCGATTTCGACTCTTCTTCCGAGCCGGAGGGAAGTTACGCCTCTCGACTGCACATTCTACAAAAAAGAAAGATTCTAGGCGGAAGAATTTCCCCTCTCGGTTTGTATTCCGAACTATATAATTCCTCCTATCGACTTCTGGAAACTTTGGATTCGGGTAAGAGATCCTACGTGTTGGACCTCCTACGTTATTCTTTGTCCGAAGAGGAGAATAATGAAATGTCCGATTTTATAGAGGACTTTTCGGAATTCGAGGGAGATAACGGAAATCTTCCCAGAAGGATTCGTGTGATGATCGAAATCTCCCGGGCTTATTTTTCCAGAGGGGATTTCGAAAAGTCCAGGAAATGGATCGATAAGGCTTCCTCCTTTGGGCCCGGAACCTGGACGCCCGAGATCGAATTCGTAAAATTGAAATTGGATGCGATGTCTTCCCGTCCTTTCTCTACGGGTTCCGATCTAGGATTTGCGGAATATTCGAATGCCTATACGGAAGCTCTCCGATCCAAATCCAAAACATTCTTGGATCTGGCGAATCGTTGGGTAAAGAGTAGGAAGAGACGGATCTTTTCGCCGAGAGATAGAAGGGAATTAAACGACTTTATCCATTACCTGCAATTTCTTTCCTTCAAGCAGAATGACTCAGAGACTTTCTTCGATCTTTGCATCGCCAAGGATAGGATTTCCTCCGTTCGTAGCATTCTTCTGGGTAGACTTCCTACATATTCCGATATCCCAATATTCAATCCGATTTCCGACGAGTTAGAGAAGAAGATTCCGGAAGGCCAGGAATTTCTGGCGGTGACGGACTTGGGCCTAAGCACGTTTTATATCAAATTCACTCGAGGAAAATCGAACGGAGAGCTTGCCTTTAAAGATAATCGAAAAATCCGTAACCTGATCGCAAAATACAATGAAGAAGCGGATAAGGGAGGAGCGGAGGTCTTATTAAGAGAAGCGGTGGAGACGGAGATCAGAAAGAATATCCGCATCGCAAAGAATAAAACCACCTATCTATATCTATCGTCCTATTATTTTCTTTCCCCTTTGATTCCGAAGTCGGAGGACGACGTATATAACGTGACGGATCCGGAGAGCTTACTTAAGAATCCCATACATAAGGAAAGCTCGGAGTTTCCTAAGGATTTCGGAATTCTTACAAAGGATACGAACGCTGTTTCCGAATGGTACAAACAGCTAATCAAGTTAGAGAATATGGAGTTATCCGAAAAGGGACGGACCGGTTCGGATCCTTTTCAGATCGTCAGAATTCCTCTTTATACGGATTCGGATCGAAACTTAAAATTCGGCGGAGTCGGTATAGCCGATGCGAATCCACCTATGATTTCGGGGACCTGGATGCTATCTTCTTCCTTTTTGGAGGAATTGGCTAACGGCTCCGGAAACTTAAAAGATTCTTTATATTATCTTTTCCAAAATTGGAAAGGGGTGGGGATCGTAAATCTTGGATTCCAGGCGGACACACATAATGCGCGCTTCCTAAAGGAAATGGTTTCCAGAAAAGAAAGCTCCCAAAAATCCCTTCGTGCCCGCTTTCTGAAAACCATGGATGCAATGAAGGAATATTATCCGTTGGATAAATACTGGAACGGATATAGGCTCTTCACGACCTCTTTCATCTCCAAAGTCCAGGAGAACTGAATATTTTCGATTTTTGTCCGAAATTCCCGGGGTGACGGATAGAGTCGATAGATACAAAACATAAAGGATGAAAATGAAATCGAATCAATGGCCGAAAGTGATAGGAATTTTGGGAATTCTTCTCGGAACGATAGGAACTTGCAGTAGCGAATATTTGCTCCTTCTCCCGAAGACTACGGAAACGCAAAGGGCGATGTTCCAGAATATGGCTCCGGTTTCCGGCGCTACGTCGGATAAGGAGAATTTTTCCGGTCTGGTCGATCAATTCGACGAAATGACTAAGATGGAGCCTTGGTTCGAAAAATGGTGCTATATAGCAGGGACCATAGGTATCTTAATTTCCCTATTTTATATTTTCGCTTCTATTTGGCTGATTCTATTGAAGCAAACCGCGGTTTGGTATTTCTATTTGGCCTCGGCTGTTGATATTCTTTTCTCGCTTATTAAAGGGATCGTAGGTTTTTTCGGTCCTTCGATCACCGGTATAAGCTCCATTCTACAAAGTCTGGCCGGAATGGGATTCGTGGCGCTGCTTCTTATTATAACGGCCGTCTCGGACAAAGCCATTTTCCGGGAAGAGGCTAAGCCAAGTTAAGTGTTTTTTAATATTGGATCAGGATCCTGGCGACTTATTGTCCAATAGGGATTTCCTTTCCTCCGGAGAAAGAGAGACGAGTTTTCTCATTTCTTCGTGGAATTTCCCGAAATCTTTTCCAACCGCCTCGAACTTTTTCCGGAAGAATTCGCTTCCGGAATGGTATCTAAGCATCCCGACGAAGTCCTCGTTATTCCAATCCCTTTCGGCCAATTTCTTTCCGTTGATTTTGCTCCAAGATTCTTTGCGTAATCTTTCTTTGAATCCTGAGAGGATTTCCTTCTTGCGTTTTAGAATTTCCTCTTCGGTTCCTCCCTTGGAATAGACCGCTTTTAGAAGATTCGCCGTTTCTATGATGGATTTCTTATATAATTCCCGTTCCGCTTCTGATTTTTTCCTTTCTTCCAGAAATTTCGGTCCCTTCTCCTTTAGAACGTACAAATCAGAACCCTCGTCCTCAACGAAGCTCGCATAGCTCTCGTTGAATTGGCTGTCTCCCGGAAAATATACGGTGGCATGGGCCATTTCATGGATAACGATGGAAGATAGATCGCCCGGATCCTCGTACAATTGGGAGGAAAAAAGAGGATCCTCGAACCATCCTAAGGTGGAATATCCCGCGGTGATTCTCACCCTCGTGTCCCATCCTTCTTTTTTCAAATAAGCCTCTTCTTCCTTCGCTTTCTCTAAGGAAAAGAAGCCCTTGTAAGGCACGGTTCCGGCGATCGGAAACCACCATGTATAAGATTCGAAACGTAGGGGATGACAGGCGGTGACATGCCAGCCTATCGCCTCCCGATCCAATTGTACGAAACTTTTGAACCCCCCTTTGGGAGAAAGGGCCAAAGTATCTATTCCGAATTCCCGGATTCTTTCCACTTCCTTCAATTTATTTTTCACCGATTCGGAAACCGTTTCATCGGAGAGGACTTCCTCTATCGGTCTTCTTTGTAGGAGGATTTTGGTCTGCTCCTTTCCTAAATGGAATAGATACGGGAGACAACCTTCGGTTCCGAATAGGAAAAATAGGAAAATCGGGAAATGCAAAAGGGGAGAATAGAATCGGAGTCGACGATTCCCCCGAATCGGGAGAGGATGGGTAGAGTTCGTTCGCATGAGATTCAAGGTCCCTCCGATCGTCCTAGTTAACGCAGGACTTTTACTTTTATTACTGCTTGTCCTGATTCTTCCGGGGGAGGGAGGATTGTCCTCCTTTTTCCGAGGGAGCAAACCCCTAAGCTATTCGGACCAAAAAGCCGGGATAGAACTGCAAAATGCGTTTCGAAACGTTTATAATTCCGTAAAAGACTCCGTAGTGTCCATCCGTACCAAAAAGACGGAAGCGATCACGAGTCCCTACCAGTATTTCGATTATCGCACGGAAAAATTGTCCTCCTTCGGCAGCGGTTTTCTCATCCACGAAAAAGGTTATATCGTCACGAATTTTCACGTGATCCAGGACGCGGAAAGCATAGAGGTGATCGCCTCGGACGGGAGCGTATATCCCGCTAAATTCGTAGGAAGTCACGAGAGAGCCGATATCGCCCTTCTTAAAATCAAAGAGGGTAGCGGACTAAAGCCGGTCTCTTTCGGGGACTCGGACAAGATAGAAGTGGGAGACTGGGCCATAGCGATCGGTTCTCCCTTCGGACTAGAGAGATCCTTCTCCGTAGGAGTCGTTTCCGCAAAATACAGGGAGGATCTGGACGAGACAGGCCAAACCCATATCCAGACGGACAGCATGATCAACCCCGGTTCTAGTGGAGGGCCTCTTCTGAATATTTACGGAGAGGTGATCGGCATCAATAGACTGATTCGAAGCGATACCGGCAGAAACACAGGGATAGGCTTCGCGATTCCTATGAACTTCGGTAAGAAGATCATCCAACTCATCCAGGAGAACAAGGGCAGAATCATCCGTCCCGCCACTCTCGGAGTCATGGCGACCGTCCCTTTACCGGACCACCGAAAGGCATTGGGGATCGCGAACGATTGGACCGGGGTCCTTGTCTACGATATGGATCCGGGTTCCTCGGCGGAAAGCTCCGGATTGAAGAGATACGATTTCATTATGGAAGCGAACGGAGTCAAAGTCAAAAATATTAATGATCTAAGGGAGCAGGTCGGAATAGTGGGACTAGGCGGCAGGCTCAAACTCCGGATTTTCAGAGAAAGAAGTCTGCAAGACCTCACCGTCCGACTCGTACAAAAATAAAAGCTTCGGACATAGGCTGGATATGAGAAGAAATATCGTTCATAGCGGTGCGGATGCTCTCATTTACGAGATCCGCCAAATCGTCGCGGTCGCCAAGAAACTGGAAGGTTTGGGCGTGGCCATCACTTACGAGAATATCGGGGACCCCATCCAAAAGGGAGAAAAAGTCGCCCCCTGGATGAAGAAGATCGTTTCGGATTTGATTCTGGAAGATCGCTCATGGGCGTACACCGCCACCCAAGGATTCGAGAAGACCCGTAAGTTTCTCGCGGAGAAGGTGAACGAAAGAGGAGGTGCCCAGATCACCTCCGAGGATATATTATTCTTCAACGGTTTAGGAGACGCAGTAGCTAAGATTTTCGGATTCCTAAGAAGAGAAGCTAGGGTCTTAGGCCCTAGTCCTGCATATTCCACTCTCTCTTCCGCAGAGGCGGCTCACTCCGGATACGAGCACATGACTTACAATCTGCTACCGGAGCACGGTTGGATGCCGGACCTGGAAGACATAGAAAATAAGGTCCGCTATAACGATTCGATCGCGGGGATTCTTCTCATCAACCCGGACAATCCGACAGGCGCAGTATATGATAAGAATGTAATGAGTAAGATCATCGCTATCGCCGAAAAATACGACGTTATGGTGATCTGCGATGAAACCTACGCTCACGTAAATTATTCCGAGACAGGGACCATTCATCTTTCCGAAGTGATCGGAGATAAGGTCCCAGGTATGGCGCTTCGTTCCATATCCAAGGAATTTCCTTGGCCGGGAGGAAGATGCGGCTGGTTGGAGATATTCAATAAGGACAAGGATCCGATTTTTGCAAGATATGTGAAATCCCTATTGGACGCTAAGATGCTGGAGGTATGCTCCACTACTCTTCCTCAGATGTCCATTCCGGAAGTGTATTCGCATCCCGAATTCATTCCTCATCTCAAATCCAGGAACGAGAAATTCAAACGAAGAGCTAAGATAGCCACGGAATATTTCGCTGGATTAAAAGGAGTCACCGTAGTGGAACCTAAGGGAGCGTTCTACTTAACCGTGGCGTTCGATCGAGGGATACTCAACGACAAAATGACTCTGCCGATTTCCAACGCGAAGGCGGAGGAATTCATTAAACCTCTATTGCAGGATTCGGCCGCCGACAGAAGATTCGTATATTATCTTTTGGCGTCTGCGGGAATTTGCACGGTTCCTTTGACTTCGTTCTGCACGGATCGAGACGGATTTAGAGTCACACTGTTGGAAGAGGACGAGGACAAATTCCGTTGGATCTATTCGACTCTCAGAAAAAGCATAGAGGACTATATCCGCTCCGCCTAATCGTATGCATTCAGGAGAGAAGGTTCCGAAAATCGGAGTCATGGACTCGGGAATGGGCGGTCTTTCCGTCTTAAAAGAACTGCTCGCCCTCCCTTATAGGGCGGAGTTTTTTTATTACGGAGATTTGGAGAATGCTCCTTACGGAGAAAGATCCAGCTCCGACGTTTTGGAACTGACCCGAAACGTCTGTCGATTCTTTCTCTCGCGGAATGTGGACGCCATTCTTCTCGCATGCAATACCGCTACCTCGGCGGCGGCCAGGACTTTGAGAAACGAGTTGGAAGTTCCTGTCTTCGGTATGGAGCCTGCAATCAAACCCGCACTTTCGGATCGTCCCGGAGAGAAGATAGCGTTACTCGCCACTTCCGTTACCCATAGAGAGGAAAAATTGCAAGGTCTCAAGGCGGATTTGGGAGCGGAGGATCGCATACTTCATTTGAATTGCGACGGGCTTGCCTCTTCCGTAGACCGAGGAGACTTGGACGCTGCCAGAAAAATTCTGGAAAGAATCCTTAGAATTCCGATGGAATCTGGGATTCGAGGCCTCGTTTTGGGTTGTACGCATTATATTTTTCTAAAACATGAAATAATGAGCCTGTATCCGGAGGCGATCCTTTACGACGGGAACGGAGGGACGGTTCGGCACTTGGTCAAATCCTTGGGGCTCGACGAAAATCCCGGCGTTCCGAGTCATAGTCTATTCTTTTCGGGAAACGAGAAGAAGGAGAGGGCACTGGCTTTAGGGACAAAACTTCTGGAGCTAGGCCTGCCTTCCTCCCCGGAAAACAGGTAAGAATTTTTTTCCAAGCCTTTGTTTTTTTGTTCCCGATCGAAGCGGTTCCCCTTACCATTAGGCATCCGTATGAATTTTAAATCCCTTTCCCTACCCATTTTGGCCTGTCTTATTTTTTCTCTAACGGCCGCATGTAAGCCGAAAGTAGACGAGACCACGGACGCGGTGGTGACCTTTATTAAGGGAACCGCTACGACCGAAAAATCCGGATCCGTTTTAAAGCCCACCGATCGGGTTCCGGAGTCCGAGACTGTGGTCACCGAAAAGGACGCGGTTTTGGACCTGACCACTACATTGGGAACTATCCGACTTTTGGGGGGAACGGAGGCGTCCGTCGCCGCCCTAAGAGCGGATCAGAATTACATAAAGGTAAACGAAGGCAATATCTTAGTCAAAGTCGTAAAGTTGAATAAGAACGAATCCATCTCCATCGACACTCCGACCGTAGTTGCGGCAGTTAGAGGCACGCAGTTCTGGGGTAGAGTGAATCGTGCGGATGAGACCGGAACCTTTGCAGTCAGAGAGGGAAGCGTTCTCATCACCCGCAAAGTGGACGAGGCTCGTGTTCTAATCAAAGCGGGAGAGGCGGTGGATCTTTCTCCCGATGCCAAGACCTTGAAAACCAGGTCCGCGGCTCCCGGCGAATTGGCTGCCATGGAACAGATCGACCAAATGAAATAGTCGCGTTTTTTTGTGTCCATTAGACCCGAGCCGAGAATTCTGTTCTTAGCGGGTCCGATGGAAGAGAATATCAGCTATAAATCCGCCGGCGTAGATACCGAGGCCGGCCAAGAATTCGTAAAAAGAATCAAACAAAACGTAGAATCCACGCACGGAGCCAGGGTCCTGGGTGGACTCGGGGGATTCTCCGGAGCTTTCGACGTTTCCTTTCTCAAGAATTATAAAAATCCGGTACTACTCACCGGAACGGACGGTGTAGGAACTAAGATCGAACTCGCTCGTCTATTCGACGATCATAGCACCATCGGAATCGATTTGGTTGCGATGTGCGCAAACGATATCCTTGTCTCAGGCGGAGAGCCTCTATTCTTCTTGGATTATATCGCCTGCGGTAAATTGAAGCCTGCCAGAATGGAAAGTATCGTAGCCGGGATCGTAAAAGGTTGCAGGCTTTCCGGAGCAGCTTTACTCGGAGGGGAAACCGCGGAACACCCCGGAACCATGAAAGAGGACGAATACGATTTGGCCGGATTCGTGGTCGGAGCCGTGGAAAAAGAGGATATGATAGACGGATCTACGATTCGTCCCGGAGATATCGTCCTAGGTTTGGATTCTTCCGGACCGCATAGTAACGGCTTTTCTCTGATTCGTAAACTGTATCTGAAAGAGGGAAGAAAACTTCCCGAGGACGCGAACGTCGTTTCTTTTCTAAAGGAATTCGGTCTTCGTCCCACTCGTATTTATGTACAAAGCATTCTAGATCTCGTCAAGAAAGTGGAAGTCAAAGGGATGGTTCATATCACCGGCGGGGGTTTCTACGAGAATATTCCTAGGGTCCTTCCCGATTCCGTCGCCGTGGAACTCAATCGGGAGAATCTTCCCAATAATCCGTTCTTCGAAAGATTAAAAAAGGACTTTCCGAATCTTTCCGAGAAGGAACTCTATTCTACCTTTAATATGGGCGTGGGTTATATCGCGATCGTCTCGAAGGAATCCGAGGCCGATGCGATCCGGATTCTGGAACAAAAAGGCGAAGTGGTACGCAAAATCGGCGTAGTGACTGAGCGAAAAAATGAGTCGGTTGTATTCGTATAAAATCGCCTAACAATACCGTATATGGACAGGGTTTTAGCCTTTTTTAAGAATCCAGCTTTCGTACTTTCCCGAAAGAATCCCTTTATGCTTTCCCGCTGGAGTATTCTTTACGTACTCTTGGGAATTTTTGCGGGTCTTTTCTCGGCGCTTTTTTGGAAATGCCTGGAATTCCTGACCAGATTACTTTCCGGCTTCGAAGGACATTATGTTATTCTAATCATGACTTTTGCGGGCCTATTGATCGGTCTCTTGATTCACGTATTGGGAGAGCCGGGAGAAATTTCCCTCGTGATCGATAATATCCGCTTCCGAGGCGGAAAACTGGATCCTAAGAACAATCCGTCCATGGCATTGTCCTCTCTTTTGAGTATTTCCGCAGGAGGAAGTGCGGGGCCCGAGGCTCCTTTGGTTCAGGTCACAGGATCGATAGGAAGTTGGTTCGCAGAAAAACTGGGCCTAGAAGGGGAAGAACTACGCTCCATGACCATCGCGGGCATGGCGGCCGGATTTACTTCCCTATTCGGTTCTCCTTTGGGAGGGGCCTTATTCGCGTTGGAGATCCTACAACACAGGCATGTCGTGGAATACTACGAGGCGCTTTTACCCGCGTTCTTATCCAGTTGCTCGGCCTATTTCGTTTTTCTATTCATGACCGATATAGGCATAGGACCCACCTGGCAGTTCCCTCAATATGTTCCGGGAGGGATAGAGGACTTTCAATACGCGATTGTGTTCGGAATTGCGGGAGCATTAGTGGGATGGGTCTTTTACGGAGTATTCCAGATCACTAAATTTTCTTTTTCTAAAATTGCCGCTCCTATCTTCGTAAAAACCACGATCGGAGGGTTGCTTTTAGGTCTGATCGCATTCTACGAGCCTCTTACGCGCTATTTCAGCCACGATCAATTGAATGAGATCGTCGTCACAAAAGGTACTTGGGTCTTTTTCGGGACTCTGGCTTTACTTAAGATTCTTTCCATCAATATCACCGTTTCCAGCGGTTGGAGGGGAGGGATCATCATTCCGCTCTTCTTCTTGGGAGCCGTTTCCGGAAGATTTCTCATGGATTTTTTTCCCACGGAAAACGAGTCCTTCCTATTGATTTGTCTCATGGCATCGGTTAACGCGTCCGTGACAAAGACTCCGATTAGCACCACCATTCTTCTCGCTGGATTGACGGGAGTCTCCAATTTCACTCCCGTATTATTCGCTTCTTTAAGCGGATACTTTCTTTCGCCTAAGGCTCCGTTTATCCGTTCCCAGGCCGACTCGGTTTGAAGTGGATCCTATCTAAGAATCGTTTTCTCCTGGACGATTATCCGATCGACGATAGAACTTAGTCCCGAACGAAGATGAGAATTCTCACGGTCCGCATTTGTATCCTGGCCCTCGCCTTATTTTTCGGTTCTTTCTGTACTCCTTCTCCGCGTAAAGCTCCTATGCAGAACGGGGTCATGGACTGGGACCAGGCTAAAAACGGGAGAGGATGTTATCGGCTGGCGGGGGATTGGAAATTCGCCTGGCTGGGGGAGACTCCCGATCGAGGACTTCCCGGTAATCCGGAGAAATTCATCCTACAAACCGCTCCGGGAAGTTGGATCGGTGTGGATTGGTTCGGTACTTCCTTACCCAAATACGGAAAGGCTTTGTATCGAGTGGAATTGCATTCCAAGGATCCGGTGGAAAGTCTGCATCTTGTTTCTTACGATCAGGGAACCAATTACAGAATACTCTTCAATGGGGTTCCGATCACCGAGGTAGGAAAAGTGGGAGATCCTTCTCCGGATTCCTTGGCCTTACTGACGAGCTATACCATTCTTCCTGCCTGGCAAGGAAATGCGGTCTTGGATTTCGAAATCTCCAATTATTATTATAGAAAAGGAGGTCTCTGGAAGCCCCCCATCCTAGGACTACCCGATTGCGTGAACCGCTATTATATGGATCGAAGGGATTTGGAAGCGATCCTTTTCGGAGGACTTTTCTTTTTAGGCCTTTTTCATATCTTTATTTCGGTATTTTATAAAAAGGATCCTTCCGCTCTTATACTCGGATTATTATCCATGACGGTGGGGTTGAGATTGTATTCCACGGGAGTAAGACTCTTTCCCGATCATTTCCTTTTAGGGCCCGAAGTTTATCTGAGAGTGGAATTCATCACTTGGTTTATGGGAATGCCCATGGCCTTGCATTTTCTTCTTTCCGTTTTTCCGGTCCCCTTCGGAAAGATTTTCTTAAAAATCGGATATATAATCGCGATCCTCTTCACTCTAATCACCTTATTTACCGGTTCCGAAATCTATTCCTACCTGATTGTTCCTTCCTATTTCGCTTTTTTGCTCATGGGGATCGTTTCTCTTTCCGTTCTTGCCCACGCGGTATGGACGGGAATGGTGGGGGCACGGATCTATTTAACCGGATTTCTATTCCTTCTATTCTTCTTAGGAAGCGAGATACTATTTCACGCGGAACTCTTGGACTCCTGGGAGTTGAGCGGGATAGGAGTGGGAATATTCGTTTTAGCTAATGCGATTTCCCTTTCCAGTAAACTACTAAGCGGTTTCCGGGAGAGAGAAAAGATCCAAGAGATGTTGAACGTGAACTTGGAGGAATTAGTCAGAAAGCGCACTAGAGAATTGGAATTCGCCAGGGACGAAGCTGAAGAGGCCAATAAGGCAAAAACCGAATTCCTAATCAATGTGGACCACGAGGTTCGTACTCCCATGAATGGAATCATGGGAATCACCCAAATGCTTCTGGAGTCGGACTTAAAGCCGGAACATAAGGAAATGTTGGAACTCCTAAAAAGAAGCGGAGACGCGATGATGGTGATTCTCGGATCCATGATAGACGCCTCTAGCATAGAGAAAGGTACTCTTTTCCTACTGAACCGAAAATTCAATTTGAGGGCGGCTATTTACGAGGCCGCGATGCGTGTGGAAGATAGGATTCGTCGAAAGGGGATTCACTTCCAAGTGGTCGTAGACGAGAATTTACCGGAGGCAGTGGAAGGAGACGAGGAAAGATTCAAGACCATGCTTCTAGTTCTTTTAGAAAACGCGGAGAAATTCACGAAGGAAGGAAGTATTCGACTGCTGGCTGAAAAGTTGGGAGAGAGCAACTTCCAGTATAGGCTTCGCTTCCAGGTGGAGGATACCGGGATCGGAATCCCGGAGGATAAACTAGGATCTATCTTCAATCCTTTCCAACAAGTGGATTCGGGTGTAACTAAGCCCTTCCAGGGAGCCGGATTAGGACTCGCTCTTTGCAAGGCCTTGGCTCAGAAGATGGACGGGGATATCCTGGTGAAGAGCATTCCTCATAGCGGTTCCGTATTTATTCTGGAAATCGGTCTCTCTAAACCGGAAATCCAATCTTGACATAATCCTTCCCTATCCGGATCCTAGGTCTATCCCATGGGAAGGATCCAAGAACTCAGTCCGGAACTCATCAACCAAATTGCCGCCGGAGAAGTCATAGAGTCGGCGCATTCCGTCTTGAAAGAAATGATGGAAAACTCCGTAGACGCCGGCGCGGATACGATCGAAGTCGAATCTAGGGACGGAGGTCTTACCTCTCTTTTACTTTCCGATAACGGTTCCGGAATCCAAGAAGAGGATATTCCCCTCGCTCTCCAAAGACATGCCACGAGTAAGATCCGAACTCTCCGAGATTTGGAACTCGTTTCTTCCTACGGATTTAGAGGGGAGGCTTTGGCATCCATTGCGTCCGTTTCCAAACTCACTCTGGAGACAGGGAGGGGATCCGACACAGCTTGGAAGGTACATGCGGAGAAGGGAAAAATCCTTTCCAAAGAAGCGATCCCAGGTTTTAGGGGCACTCGTATTTTAATCGAAGACCTATTTTATAATACCCCCGTACGCAGGAAATTCCTGAAGTCCGTTCGATCCGAAGACAAGAAAATCCGGGATAGAGTTTCCGTGCAGGCTCTCGCTCGGGAGGATATCCGTTTTCGATTCGTACAGGATCATAAGGAGATCTATCGACTCGCTCCCAAGAATAAACGGGAAAGAATCATAGACCTTTTCGGGGAAAATTTTCGGGACCATTTGTTGGAAGTCCAACACGAAAGAAAGGGCTGGAAGGCTTTCGGATACATCAGCGATCCGGATTTCTATAAGTCAAATCGGACCGGTCAGTTCATCTTCATCAACGGAAGACCGGTGGAGATCAAATATTCATCCCATCTATTAAAGAAATGTTATGACGAGTTACTTCCCCCGAACGCTCATCCGTATTGCTTTTTATTCTTCGAAGTGGATCCCGAGTCCATCGATGTGAACGTGCATCCCGCCAAGAAAGAGATTCGCTTTTTGGACGAGGAAGGATTTAATACGTTCTTTTTGCAATTGATCCAGAAGGAATTACGATCCAGCACTCCGGTCAGTTTCTTGGAACTTAAGAACCGACTACTCAGACCGGAACCCAAGAATATGCAGAGTACATTGCATTCCTTTTCTAGTTCCTCTTCGAAAACGGAAGAGCAGCAATTATTGGGAGGAGAATTATACGAAGAAGTCAGGCATTCCCCTTCTTTTCCTGTGGAGAATATAGGGCCGGGATCCCGACTGCACGAATTAACTGACATACCCATCAAACATTCGGAGTTTATCCCCAAAAAGCATTTCGGACTCCTATTCGAGACTTTCATCCTTGCGGAGGGAGAGGACGGATTCTATATCATAGACCAACATACCGCCCACGAAAGAATCCGTTACGAAGAAGTATTAAGAAAACTGAAAAAGAAGAATTACGGAATCCAACCTCTTTTGACTCCGTTGAGAATTCCGGTGTCCAAACAGGAGGCCGAGGAAATCAAGGAGCGACTTTCCGAATACCAGGAAGTGGGACTCAAATTGGATTCTTTAGGTGAGGATACGATGGTGCTTCGGGAGGTGCCCGGGTATTTCCTGCCCGGTCACGAAAAGGAAATCGTATTAGATTTCTTGAATAGAATCGGAGGTAAGGAAGTTCAGGAACCCGAATTGTACGATCTCATGGCCAAATGCGTTGCCTGCCGATCCGCGGTAAAAAAAGGGGACCAACTCTCCGATCATCTTATCGCAGAGCTTTTAAACCGTCTTAGTTATTGCGAGAATCCCGCGCGTTGCCCTCACGGGCGTCCAACCCTGGTAAAATTGACCCGGGAAGATCTAGAAAGAATGTTCCATCGTAGGTAAACGATTTGAAATCCGAATCCACCGAAATCAGTAATTCCACAGAGAAAATACTCGCCCAACTATTAAAACAAACCTTAGTGGCGAGCGTAGTATTATTCCTAGTCGTTCTGGTCTTAGCGCGCTTCTTTAGCGACCAAGTAGTCTGGGCCGCCGAAGCCTTTTTGAACTTCACAGGAGTCGCGGGAGTCGGACTTTCCATTCTAGTTGCGGATTCGGTGCATGTGTTTCTTCCTCCGGACACTTTTTTGATTCTGGCGGTCGCTGCAAAAATGCCCGATTTCTGGGTGATCTTCTTTGCTTCCGCAGGTTCCTTGTTGGGAGGAATTTGTTCCTACTCTCAAGGAAAGTTCCTACTTCCTAAATTGGATGCGTTTACTAAATTCGTGCGAAATCACGAAGAAAAACTGGAAGTGTATGTGAAGCGTTTCGGATTCTGGGCCGTCGTACTCGGGGCTCTGACTCCTTTGCCGTATTCTTGGACTTCGGTGGCGGCCGGAGCCATGGGTATGAAATTTCGACTTTTTTTCTTAGCGGCTCTATTTCGTATTCCTCGTTTCTATATCTATTACTATCTAATCAAAGGCGGGTGGATCGCAGGCTAGACTTTGCGATTGACGAGCATCCGTTTTGAAAGCAAAAGAAAAGAAGATGGACGATTCTCCAAGACTGATCCCGAAAACTAGAAAAGAACTGATTCTGGAAAACCTGGATTGGTTCGATCTTCCTCCTAGGATCTGCGAGTTGGTGGAGAATGTTCTAGACGGAAAGATCCGGGAGCAATCCTTGGTCTGCTGTCATAGCGCCTGCGATGTTTGCAACTCTACGATTCGTTCTTGCGTTCGAAAGGTGCAACGGGAATGGGAAGAACTTGGGCAGTCTGTTTGAAAAAGCTCCTCTTCCCCATAGGATCAGACCCGATAAATTTTCGGATGTGATCGGACAGGATAAGGCTAAGCAACAACTCCAAAAATTCAAAGAACCGGTGAGCATTCTACTCTACGGTCCCCCGGGAACGGGAAAGTCCACTCTGGCTCGCATCCTAGGTTCGAATTGGAAGTTGCCTTTCGTGGAATACAATGCGGTCACCACGGGAGTCGCGGACATTAAGAAGCTACTGGAGAGATCGGAAAAAGAAGGAAGTATCCTGCTCTTTCTGGACGAGATCCATAGATTCAGCTCCTCTCAACAGGATAGCTTGCTGAAAGGAGTGGAGACAGGAAGTCTCGTGCTGATAGGAGCGACCACCGAGAGTCCTTCTTTCCGTATTACAAAACCATTATTATCTAGACTTCAGGTTCTGAGACTGGAACCTCTATCCGAATCCGATTTGCTCGGAATTCTGGAGAGAGGTTTGAATTCTCTGGATCCCAGACCGAATCTGAAGGAAGACGCGAAAATCCTCCTAGTACGCTATTCCGGAGGGGACGCTCGGAAGCTACTTTCCAACTTGGAGGGACTCGTTCTTTCGAGGGAGAATGGTGCGGAAATCCAAGCCTCCGATGTGGAGGACTTTTTAGAGAGCAGGGTCATAGAATACGACCAAAGTGGAGAGAGTCATTACGACGTGATCTCCGCATTCATTAAATCGGTGAGAGGGAGCGATCCGGATGCCGCGTTATTCTATCTTGCCTTGATGTTGGAGGGAGGGGAGGATCCGCTCTTCATAGCGAGAAGGCTTATTATACTCGCTTCCGAAGATATAGGAAACGCGTCCGTTCACGGGCTTCCTTTGGCCATTGCGGGACTGCAAGCCTTGGAAGCCATAGGTATGCCGGAAGGAAGAATCGTATTAGGACAAGTGACAAGCTTTCTTGCCTCCTGTCCTAAGTCCAATGCTGCTTATAACGGAATCAATTCCGCTCTAGCTTTCGTGAAGGAAAGGGGGCCCAGTCTGAAGATTCCGAACCGCCTCCGAAACGCTCCTACATACTTTCATAAAAAGGAAGGAGCGGGAGAAGGATACAAATACCCTCATGATTTCGGGGGCTTCGTGCCTTTTTCCTATTTTCCGGACGATCTCTCGGAGCGGCCGCCCCAATTCTATAAGCCCACCCGAAACGGAATGGAAGGAAAGATCCGAGAACACCTTGCATCGATTTGGAAAAAATTCCGAGGCAAGGACTACGACTGAATTACCAATCTATTGTAATTGCGCCTAATGGATTGTTCGTTAAAGCGAATAATTCCTCCGTAATTGCGATTAATGATTTTCTAAGAGGAAGGAACTCCCGCAGCTTTGCCTTACAACGGAGGACCGATATGGCGAATACGGTATTTGAAAGTAAGGCAACTTGGGCAGGCGGATTGAAGCTGAATCTGCAATCCAGACACCATAAATGGGTGGTGGATGAGCCGGAAATTTTGGGAGGAACGGACGAGGGGGCGAATCCCGTCGAATATCTGTTAGGCGGACTGGCGAGTTGTTTGGGCGTTCTAGTATCTCTGTATGCGCCGGCTCACGATGTGATACTCAAGGATTTTCAGATCTATGTGGACGGAGATCTGGATCTGGACGGATTCCAGGAATTGGCTCCTGTGCGCCCCGGGTTTTCGGAAATACGTTATAGAATCGATATCCAAACGGATTCTCCTTCTTCGAATGTGGACGCTCTCTTGAAGCATGTCGATCGGATCTGCCCTGTGAAGGATTCTTTACAAGGAGTCTCCGTTCTCGCTCAGAATTCTCTGGCTGCAAAATAAATTCTAGAAAGAAAACCGAACCATTTCCGTAGATTTCCTTTAAAACGGAGAATCTACGGAAATCGCGGGCGGGAAAAAGCAACAATCACTTGTAATATTCCGGTCATTCGATTGTTTTAGTGTTCGGATAACTTAATCATGTCGAAAAATTTTTGACATAATACGGTTATGAAATCGCAGTCCCGGGACGAAACTAGTAAAGAGGTCTCCGGGTCTAACGATACCGAAACGAAAAAAGGAGGTTTCGAATGTTTCAATCCGAACGCGACAAGCAGGAAAAAATCCAGCTCACTTCTGGCTCAGGACAGGTTCGCAGAGAATTTTTCCGTACCGAAATCAGAAACAAAACGATTCACAATTCCCAAGCAAAAGAAGAGAAGGTTGTAAAACTCAAACCCGATCTTTACGACAAATAATCCAACCTCAACGACGCATTCTCGTGTATTCGGGGGTGCCGCTCCAATTCTACGCATCCAATTGGTTCTCGAGTAAAACGCGCTTCGCGCGTTTTGTATCGAGAGGCGATCTACAAAAGCTTATCCAGTCTATCGAGTAGAACGTCGTTTTGATCGGGTCTTCCTATCGTGATTCGTATCGCATTCAGTCCGTAGCTTTTAAGGTTCCGAAGAATAAGACCTTCTTTGAGGAGAGTTTCGAAAAGTTCGGTGGAGGAGAGCTTTGCATTCTCCAGTTTTACGGTGATGAAATTCGTGTAGGAAGAGAAATAGGAAAGGCCCTTATCTTTGCAGAATTTCTCGTAACGAAGCAATTCTTCCAAATTCGAGCGAAGATAAGAAGACACAAATTCAGTTTCCCCTAACGCAACGGTGGCAGCGAGTTGGGAAAGCTGGGAAACGTTGAACGGAGGTCTCAGTTTATAAAAGGCTCGGATCATTTCTTCGTTCGCGATTCCGTATCCGATTCTCATTCCGCCCAGACCGTAAGCCTTGGAGAACGTATTCGTATATAAAACGTTCGGAAATTTGGAGATCAAATCCGATGCGGGAATATCCTTATTTGCGTCTCTCGTTTTTCCGAAATCGATATAAGCGGCATCGACTACCACCATCGTTTCGGGAGAAATCTTCTCCAGAAACGAATACAGGTCGGATCTGTCCAGAGCGTCTCCGATTGGATTACAAGGAGTGCAAAGAAATACGATCTTAGGGGAGAATTTCTTGTACGAATCCAAAAACCGGTTCAGATCGTGCTCTATGGAATCGGTCGAAATAGTCTCCGCTCCGCATTGGCCCGCATAGATGGAATACATGGAGAATGTTTTACCGTTTTGTAGGATCTTATCTCCCGGGGTTAAAACGGAACGTGTCGCAAAATCGAAAATCTGATCGCTACCATTTCCTTGTATCACATTTTTTGCATCCACCTTATGCACGGATGCAAGAGCGTCCTTAAGAGCCTTATAGGAATCGTCCGGATACAGGGGCATTTTGCCTACCGCTTCCGTAACCGCCTGAGCGACTTTAGGAGCCACTCCGAACGGATTTTCGTTGGAGGCGAGTTTGATCACCTTTTCGGGAGGTATTCCGAATTCGCGAACTACTAGCTCGATCGGTTTGCCCGCTTCGTAAACGGGGATCTTATCTAAAACGGGTTGGAAGCGCATCTACTTCCAGGAAAAAATCGACTCAGGATTCTTCCAATCGTTTTTGCTCTACTAGTCTCCGATATAGATCCGTAAAGTCGGAATAAAAACGAGGTTCGTCTAGAGCGTATTCCATCACCATGCGTTTCGTTTCTTCCAAACCCAAGAGAGCTCTGTCGGTCGCGAGCATTCGTATTCCTCCGTCCAAAAGTAGATCCCGGAAATAATGATTATTGAAAAGATTCGGAGTATCGGTAAACGAACCCTTGGAATGCCAGCCCAGAGTATGTACTCCCAAAAGTAGAACAGTATCCCTTACGGAGAGACCCATTTTGGAAAAATATCGGAGAGAATCCTTTGCATCCGGACTGTCCGTCGGCATGAGCATCCTGCCCGCCGGATATTCGGAATCCTTGCGTCCCGGTAGGATAGGGATGGAAGGCCCTCCCGCTTTTTGTAAGGCAAGACTTCCGGAGACGGCAATCATATCGGAAAGGGAGGGGACTTCCCATCTTCCTTCTTTTTCCATTTCCTCGCGGATCCGTACCAAGGTTTCCACCTGCTTTTTCACTCCCTTATTATCTTCCTGGTTTAGGATGGTAGGGAATCGGATGGAACCTTCTATTCCGAGCCATTCTTCCTCTGCTGAGAAGATTGCGGAGGCATGAAATACCATTCGTATCCAGGCTCCCGCCTCCGTAGGATCGATGGAGTCCCAGATCCTGTATTTGGTTTCCTCCCAAGAATTCTCTTTGGGAGAAGGTTTAACGGATAGAATTTCATATACCTTATAGGTTCCCGTTTTACCTTTTAGCTTGGTTTCGAAGGTCCTGCCTTTTATGATCCAATCCTTAACGATTTCATAAACCTTTTCGGAAACTAGTAGCCTAGTCGCGGCCTTCTTGGTGGTGGATTCGATTCTGCTAGCGGAATTGACCGTGTCTCCTATCGCAGTAAAAGACATGCTTAACGGATGCCCTAATTTTCCCAATATTGCGGTTCCATAATTGATTCCTATCCCGATCTGGAATTCGGATCCTAAATGGTTTTTTAAATAGATATTCAACTGCTCCAGTTCCGAACCCATTTCTAACGCACAACGAACCGCGGAAAGATTCATGTCCAGAGGTGTCGAATCCGTCAGTCCGAAGACCGCCATGAGGCCGTCCCCGATATATTTGTCTATGGTTCCCCCGTATTTTAGGACCTTGTCTCCCATTCGATAAAAATAGCGATTAAGAATATGGATCACGTCATACGGTAGATGAGTTTCCGAGAAACCGGTGAAGCCGCGAATATCGCTAAAGAGAACGGTCACCGGTTTTTCCGTCCCGGATACCAGATCCGAAAATGTCGAGGCTAGGATCTGATCCGCGTCGTCTATGACCAAGCGACGTACCTTGACGTCGCCGTTAATCTTCGTTTGGCAGGCGAGCCTAACGTTTTCCGGGAATCCTTTTCTGTGGGCGAGTAAGGTTTCCTTTTCGTTTCTAGGAAGTAAATGCTCCGCTCCCTCCTGGACCAAAACCCTGCAAGTCGAGCAACGTGCGTTACCTCCGCACGCGTGAGTATGAGGGATTCCCGAATCCAGAGAAATTTGCAGTAAGGATTTGTCGGTTGCGGATTCTTCTATCCGGACTTCTTTATCGTTTTCAAAGAGGATCTTTATCATTCTGGGCTTGGATAGGTTGATTTTTTGGATCGGTTTGGGAATATAGTTCCCAAGGTTCGATCGAATATCCTTTAGACCGTTCGGTTTGATCATCGAACATCGTTTGGGAGATTGTTCGGAATAAAAATAATTTCCCCCCCGGTTCGGAAATCTTTTTTTGCGTCTAATACCGAAGTCCAAGGAGCTCTGTGAAACCTTCCGAGAACGGATCAATCGAGTCTGGTACCCCGAAGCGGTCGGTGATCTTATGCGTAGACGACGAGTTGATCATTCTTCGCGGTCTGAAGGAACAATTGAAGTCCGCATTCGGAAAGGATTACCAGATCGAGGCAGCGGATAGCGCGGAACTGGCTCTCCAAATCGTTGAAGAATGTAACCAATTGGGCACACATATCCCCGTGATCTTAAGCGATCAGGTAATGCCTGGCATTCGAGGGGACGAGTTTCTCATTAAGGTCCACGAGACCAATCCCTCCACACGAAAAATCATGCTCACAGGGCAGGCCACCGCCGAATCGGTGGGAAACGCCTTAAACCACGCCAATCTTTACAGATATCTTTCCAAACCCTGGGATTCCAACGATCTATTGCTTACCGTTAGAGAAGCGATCCGCTCCTATGAATCCGATCTTTCTCTTTCGGACTTGAATCGCAAGCTGGAAGAGGCGCTGCTTTTCAATCGGGAATCCGGACTTCCAAATCTGGAATCTTTGCGCAGAAAATTGGAATCCTTGGAATCCGAACCCAAGGATTCGTTACTCGCTTTGATACGGATCGAATCCACTTCTTTGACCACCCGCGATTTCGGGGTCTCCTTATACAGGGATCTCATGAAGAAATTTCTGGATTCTATGCAATCCATTTTGGGAAATTACGGAGACATCTTTCACGTTTACGAGGACGAGGTCGCCGTTCTATCCAAGGTCCCGGAGGAGGAGTTCCTACCTCATCTCATAGCTTTCCGGATCCTTTTGCGTTCCGACTATTGGATGGCGTCCGGAATTTCCTTCCGGATCAACGCAACGATCGCCACCGCAACGGGGAAAAACGATTTATATTATAAGGCGAGACTTGCTCTCGTAAAGGCGAGCCAAGAGCCCGAATTCGATACCCGATCCGGAATCCATTCTTATTCGGAAAAGATGGACGATCAGGATTTGTACAAGATAAATATGGATCTCGGCAAGCGTCTGAATAACGCCATACATTCCGGCAATATCGTTCCTTACTTCCAAGGGATTATGGACAATAAGACCGGTAAGGTGGAAAAGTTCGAGTGCCTGGCTCGGATCATAGAAGACGGAAAAGTGTTCGCCCCTTCCACTTTTCTTTATCTTGCCAAATCCACGGGACTTTTAAGAAGAATCAGTCCTATTCTTTTCGAGAAGGCGCTTCGGAAATTTGCGGATTCTCATTATTCTTTCTCCATCAATCTTTCCGAAACTGAATTGGAAAGCCCCAGTTTTCCCAAATGGGCCGCGGCCAGAATGGAGCATTTCGGAATCCATCCGGATAGGGTGACTTTCGAAATCCTGGAGACTGCCAGTTTTCAGGGGAATCCGGAAAGATTGGATATTATTCATGAATTGAAAGACCTGGGGGCCCATATCGCGATCGACGATTTCGGAGTGGAGCATTCCAACTTTTCCCGTTTGTTGGAGATCCAACCCGATTTCATTAAAATCGACGGAAAATTCATCCAATCCTTGGAAAGAAACCGTACCGCTTTCATACTTACTTCTGCGATCACCGAACTCGCACATAGGATCGGCGCTAAAGTCATCGCCGAATTCGTATCCACCCCGGAAGAATTGCAGGTCGTAAGGTCCCTAGGCATAGAATATTCTCAGGGATACCTGATCATGCAGCCTTCTCCCGATATAGTGGCCACTCAGATAAAAATTATTGACTGAATTCTGATTTTCTCGACTTCCGGTCTATTCTTCTCAATTTGCGGAAAAGCGGGAGAATAGATACTTTGGATTAGTTTCTGGAGAAGCGGATATAAAATCGTCTATTCTAGAGACTAAGACGAAAATGAGTTGCAAGCTTGTTCGATTGCGGCACTATCCTTGTTTTTGCTCCGGGTTTTTCCCGGGGGGAAGTCTCTTTTTTATTCGTCTAAATTATTGTGTGGCCCGGGGGAGCGGTGGAAAAAGCGATCTTATTTGTCGATGATGAAGCTCTTATCTTAATGAGTATGAAGTCCCAGGTGAAACGCCATTTGGGAGATACTTACAGATATGAGACTGCTTTGGACGCTTCCGAAGCGATGCAGATCATCGAAGAACTCGTAACGGAAGGCGTTAAGATCCTAATCGTCATATCCGATTGGCTCATGCCTAATATTAAGGGGGATGAATTTCTTAGAATCATTCACCAAAGATATCCGGAAATCCAAAAAATCATCATCACAGGTCATGCGGATATCGCGTCTGTAGAAGCTTTAAAGAAGGAAATCAATCTTTATAGTTATCTGAAAAAACCCTGGGACGAAAAAGAACTAGTCACCACCATAACTTCCGCTCTTAAGTAATCGATAGGTAGGCTTTTTTTCGTGAGCCTGAGGACGCGCTTCTCTATCTACTGTGCAGCTGTTCTAATTACGTTCTCCGTAACTCTTACCTTAATAGTAGTCGTATTTTCCTATTACGACGCCCGCGTCTCCTCTCAGGAAACAGCTATGGCTAAGGCGGAGGCCGCATCCTTCGAAGTTCGCAGGGTTTTCTCCGACGGGATGAATCGTCTTGCCAATCTGAAAACGCGCTGGGAACTCACTCGTCCTTCTAGGGAATCCGCCGAGAAGGAACTTCTGGAAATGTTCGAAAAGGACAAACGCTTTCTCGGATCCTGGACCATATTCGAGGCGAATAGCTTCGACGGTCCGGATTTCCGATACATAGGTAGGAAAGGCTCGGGACCGACGGGTCGATTCATTCCGTATTTCCATCGTGATTTAGAAAATTCTGAAATAATAAAGGTCGATCCTATCCTGGGATTCGAAAAGACGGACGGCACCGCCGATTATTACCAAGTTCCCAAGAAGACGATGAACGACTATATGGGCGAGCCTTACTCCTATCCGGTGGACGGAAGGAATACGTTCTTGATTTCTTTAGCGAGGCCTGTGATTCGAGGGGGTAGATTTGCGGGTGTGGTCGGATTGGATCTGCGTTTGGCGGATTTGGAGAAAGAATTCTTCTTGAGAAAACCCTTCGGAGACAAAGGTTATCTGGCCCTTATATCTCCAGGCGGTAAATACGCGACCCACGGAGGAAAAGCTATTTTACAGGGAAAAGCCGCGGGATCTTCGGAAGTTCGATCTAATATCCGGAATCTGTTACAGAAAGAACAACCTTTCGGTTACGCGGGAGAAAACGGGCAGATCTATATCTTTCCTTTCCGAGCGGGGAATTATAGCGAGTACTGGGGTATCGAAGTATTCGTTCCGGACTCCGTTTTATGGAGCGATCTATGGTCCATTGTCTTCAGATCCTTGCTGATCACTTTTACGCTATTGCCCGTATGTTTGTATTTTATAGATCGCTTTTTCTGTAGATACGTTTCGGAAGGGATCTCTTCCGCTTCCGGCTTTGCGGACTCCTTGGGCGGCGGAGACTTCTTGGCCCAGATTCCGAACCGGGAATTTAAGGACGAAATATATCATCTTTTCGTAACATTGGAGAATATGAAGGAGAAACTCCTGCTTGCCATCGACCAACAGTTGCGTTCCGAAAAGATCCTAAGGGAATCCAAGGAGATCAATTCCAGAAACGAGATCATACGTCTGCAAAAGGAAGAATTGGAAACGGCATTGGGAGAATTGAAAGCTACCCAGGAAATTCTTCTTAGAAACGAAAGATTAGCCGCAATAGGAAGAATTTCGGGAGCGGTCAGTCACCAGATCAATAATCCGTTGGGCGCAATGAATGCTGCCAGAGAGAACGTTTCCTTTTATACGCTTCGCATCGTGGAACTCTTGCCTTTTCTGATGATCTATTTACCCCAGGCTGCGGAGTCGGAGAGATCCGCATTCTCTTTAGCCTTGAGCGAAATTCTGGAAAATGGAAAGGAAACCATAGGAAAGAAATTCCGTCAGACTAGACACGCGATCGAAGCTTTTCTGAAGGAGCAGGAGATTTCGCTCGCAGGGGATAAGGCCGCTATCATCGCCGAACTCGGTTTTTTGAGTTGCCCGAAATCGCTTTTGATCCTCTGCGAATCCGAGGAGTGGGATAGGATCTCCGAGTTTTTTATGGCGATGAGAGGCATTTACGTTTCGGAAGAAGTCATACACAGATCCACCGACAAAATGTACAAGATCGTATCCGCGTTGGAAACATATTCCGGGATCGCAAAAGAAGGCTCTGAAAGACTCGTTAAACTTTCAGATACTATGGAAGCCGTTCTGGGAGTTTACGAAGGCGCCGGGGGAAATAGGGTTCTCGTGGAGAGATTCTATATCTCCGATGCGGTCATGAAATGTGTGCCAGAGGATTTGGTCCGTCTCTGGACTCAGGTGGTGGATAACGCTTACCAGGCTATGTCGGGAGAAGGAAATCTGAAGATCAGAATATTCGATGCCGATGCGAAAGTGATCTGCGAGGTGGAAGATAATGGTCCGGGTATACCTTCCAGTTTGAAAGAAAGAATAGGAGAAGCTTTATTTTCCGGAAAATCGGAAGGAGAAGGAGCAGGAATTGGGCTCGCGGTGGCCGCTTCCATATCTAAGAAATACGGTGGAAGTTGGACTTGGGAAAGCATTCCCGGTAGGACAGTTTTCCGTTTTTCGTTTCCTCGCTTCGTCTAAAATTCACGTTTTGCATTTCGGAAAATCCGGGAGCCTTCTCACAAATTCCCCTGCGTAATCGTAGGAACTATTTCGTTTCGCGGATAAATGTAAGTTATGAAATTAAGAGGGGAGGCCTAAAAATTCTTCCGTACTGACTAAGGGGAGAAGAATGCGGAATGTTGTCTTGCCCGGAACCGATTCCACTTCTATTTTACCTTCGTGTTTTTCCACGATCTTCTTTACTATATCCAATCCTAGACCGCTTCCTTCCCCGGGCAATTTTGTGGTAAAGAAAGGCTGGAAGATCTTGTCTAAGATCTCCGTCGGAATTCCGGAACCGGTGTCCGTGATTTCCACCACGGCATGTTCTCCTTTTACGTATGTCTGAATGGTGATCTCTCCTCTGAAATCCATGGCCTGCAAAGAATTGTAGATGAGATTCGTCCAGACATGGATGAGATCGTCCGGATAGCATAATATTTTCGGAATATTTCCGTAATTCTTCGTGACCTGTATCCCTTTTTTGAGTTGGTTTTGGTAGATCGTAAGAACCGTTTCTATATTCTCCGTTATGGAAGTAGGTATCTTTTCCGATTCAGTATCGAAATGGGAGAAATTCTTTAGAGCGTATAGAATCTTAGAAACCCTATCCACGGCGATTCGGATCGTATTCGTATTCACGAAGAAATACGCTTCCAAGCTGGAATATTCCAAAAGAATATTGGCCTTCTCGTTTTTGAGGAATCGAACCGCTATATTCGGAACGTCCCGGAATCCCATATCGGTAAGGGAATCGGCGAATACGTAGTGAGAGACGATTCCGAGTTCGCGGAGTTTGGAGACGATCGCCTTTTTGGTGTTTCTCTCCTCCATTCCGGTCAACTGCTCTTTGGATTGTCTTACCAATTCCAGGAATCCCCGAAAGGACTCCACTTCCTCCTCTTCCATGGAGGCTAAAATATTTTGGACTTCCGGAAGCACGGTTTGGAAACGGATAAGACATTCCTGTAGGTTCTGATTGGAAGCCTGGATGGCGCCGATCGGATTGTTAATCTCGTGAGCTACTCCCGCGATCAATTGTCCTAAGGCCGCCATTTTTTCGGATTGTATGAGTTGAGCCTGGGCTTTCTTCAGATTTTCCAACGTATCCTGCAACTCGTTCTTTTGCATTTCTATGAGTTTGTTTCTGACCGAGATTTCGTCGTTGATAACCTTCAATTCCTCCACTTCTTGGAGTGCCGAGGTATCTAGAAGGCTGATCGCCGCCACGAAGGAATCCCGCTCCGTATAGAAATGAATACTTCCCAATGAGGAGAATACTGCGCCGTTTTTTCGCAATGCTTGTAATTCCAGATTCTCCGCGCTTTCGAAAGAACGAATTCTCGCATGTAATGCCGCCCAGGAATCCGCAGTGAATAGGGAAGTGGATTTGACGGTAGTCGCTTCTTTTTGAGTATAATTGAATATTCTTAAAAAGGCGGGATTCGTATCCAGAATCTCCTCCGTTCTAGGGTTAATGAACAGAATGGCTTCGTTTGCGAACCTATAGAATGTCTGGAACCGAAGCTCGCTCGCCTTCAATTTCTCCTCGGATTTCTTTCTGTCGGTGATGTCCGCGAGAATTCCCGCCATTCTATTCGGAAGATTTTTTGCGTTCCTGTAGACCTGTCCTTTTACTTCCAACCAATGGATGCTTCCGTCCGGATGAAAGACCCGGAATTCCAGATTTACGTCGATTCTTCCGCCTCTTAGGCTTTCTCTTACCGATTCTCGGATGAGTTGCTTGTCTTCCGGATGCACTAACTCCATGAACAGATTGGCGTTCTTCTCGAACTCGGTTATCGGAAATCCGAAGATTGTGGCAGTATCGGAAGACCAATGAGCGGAACGATTCGTTAAGTTCCAGCTCCAGGTTCCCATCTTGGAAGAATTGAGAGCTAAACGTAGCCTTTCCTCCGAATCGATGAGATCATTTTGAGCCTTTCTTCTTTCCGTAATGTCCGCCATAGCCCCCAAAAGACGATCGCTCTGGGATTGGGAACTCATTACGAATACTCCTTTATCCTCCACGATGATATACTTGCCGTCTTTTCTTAAGAATCTATACTCTGAAGTGAAATAACCTCCGTTCTCTTTAGCCTCCCGGATTCTATCGGCGACTCTTTGTCTATCTTCCGGATGAATGAATTCGGTGATTAGGCCTCCGTTGACTTCCTGGAATTCCTTCAAATTATAGCCGGTGATTTTTTCCACGGCACCGGCCCAAGTGATTCTGCCGCTCGGAATATCGTAATCGTAAACCATTTGTCCCGTTTGTTCCGCGACCCTTCTGTATCTTTCTTCGCTTTGTTGTAAGGCCCGTTCCGCAAGCAGCGATTCGGTGATATCTAATATTAGAAAAACGAGAAGTTTGATTTCTCCCGTAGGTTCCTTGACGGGAGCACCGTTTATGGACAGATATTTCTTATTTCCTTGGGTATCTTCTATCGCATGCCTTACGTCGGAAACCGGTTGCCCGGTGGATAGAACTCTTGCGAAGGGCTGGTCTTCGGGAGTCCATTCTCCTCCGTCGATCGCAGTAGCTTTCCATTCCGGAGAATTGTATTTTCTTTGTTTCAGGGATTCCAGTCTTAGTCCTAGTACTCTTTCTGCGGAAGCGTTCGCGTAGAGGATCTCTCCCTGAGGGTTCAGAACGGTGACCGCGGCAACTGACGTCTCCATAATGCTAGAAAGGAGGTCTCTTTCCGCGATTAGCTCCGAATTCTTCCTTTTTCTTTCCAACGCGTTCGTAAGAATATCGCCGATCCCTCTTAGGCTCGATACCTCCGATTGTCCCAGATGGATTCCGGAATCGGCGAACGTTTTCTCGCTACTAAGAACCAATACTCCGATCACTCTTCCTTCCAATCGGAGAGGTACTGCGATCAAAAAACAGATTTCGAATCTTCGTATGAGATTTCGTAATCCCTCCTCCATACGCTCTATGTCTTGCTCCTCTATGAGAACGATTTCGGAGGAGAATATTTTCTGAGTTTGAGGATTATCCACGTTAACCGGAAGGAATCCTTCCCAACTTTTTTCATGGTATTTGGAATTAGGGCTGACATATTCGAACGATATTCGGCGAGTCTGATTTTCCAGATCGTAGGTTATGACAGTTCCTCGACTCATCTGGAAATAATTCGTGAGTCTTTCGATGGAGTTCCGGACTGCTTCCTCTATTTCCAAGGAAGGTTGATTGATCAGATCTGCGGAAATGGAGGCGGTCAAATGTTCTAGGGCTCTTTTCTTTCTTTCCTCTTTTTCCCTATTTCTTTCCAGCGTTACGTCTTGGATCGTACCTAATAACTTTTGCACCTTGCCTTCCGAGTTCTTAATGAAGTCGGTGCGGTTCAGAATGATTTTTTCCTCTCCGGAAGGAGTTACGATCTTGTATTCTATCTCTCCTCCTACGGCGTCTTCTATGCATCGAGCGAAATGTTCGAGGGTCATTTCCTGGTCGTCCGGATGGATTCTTTCCAATCCTCTCGAACCTCCGACTTGATCCGTCCCGAAGATCTGGATCATTCCCTCCGAAGCGGTGACCTTTCCGGAATTCGTATCGTATTCCCAGCTTCCTATTTTAGCGGTTCTTTGGGCCCGATCCAAGAAGAGTTTGGTTTCCCTGAGTTCCTCTTCGATCATCTTTTGTTCGGTCAGATCTATATGAATCCCGATGATTCGTGTCGCGCTTCCTTTCGCGTCCTGCTCCGCGATTTTTCCGCGAGTCATGATCCATTTATAGGATCCATCTTTGCATTTTAACCGAAAGGTCGCGGAATAAGCTTCCGATTCTCCCGCGGCGTATTTTCTCCAACACTCGTTCGTTTTTTCCCTATCATCCGGATGGAGCGCATTCTCCCAAAATTCGTAACTCGGTTCGATCTCTCCCGGATTGTAACCGATCATTCTGATCCAGTTATCGTCCACGGTATGAGCACCGCTGGCTATATTATAGTCCCAGATTCCGAGATTGGAGCCTTGGACGGCGACGTCTAATGTTCTTTCTTTCTCCGCCAATTGCCTGGCGATTTCCTTGGATTCGTGGATATCTAAATGGATACCGAGCGCTCGGATAGGTTCTCCTTTCTCGTTTCTCTCCCAGACTTTTCCTCTGGAACGAATCCAGCGATAGGATCCGTCCTTACATAACATTCTAAAATCGGTATCGAAAAGTTCCGTTTTTCCTTCTAGATGCTCCTGTAGCAGAGTGATCGTCCTGGGAAAATCTTCCGGATGAACTCTGGATTGCCAGAAAGGATAATCGGGAGTGATCTCATTGGGGGCGAATCCGAGTAAGGTTAGCCATCTTTCATTAGGAGAAAGACTGCCTTTCGGAATATTCCAATCCCAGAATCCCAGGTCGGCCGATTTGATGACTAGATCCAATTTTTGTTGTCTGCTTTGAGAGAGAGCGTCTCTTTCCATATCTGGGCGCAGATCTAGGATGTTTCCTTGTACCAAAGCCTTGGAGCCCGGGACTTTAACCAAATATATCCTGCAAGGAATGGACGTACCATCCTTATGGCTATGCTCCCATAAGAAAGTAGGGGTATCTCCTTGGAGCGCGAGTTTGATTTTTTCGAGAGCCGCCGATTTGGAATCCATCCCTCCCGGTTGGAATTCGGGAGAGATATCGGCCGGACCCATCTTCATAAATTCCTTTCTGGAATATCCGAAGAGTTTTTCCGCGGTGGAATTCACTTCTACGAATTGTCCGGATTTACAATCCAAGATGGTTATGACGGAAGGGGAGTTATCCAGAAGATTCCTTAATAGGCGAGAATACGATTTGGCACCGGAAGAAAGATTTTTGATCTTTCCTTCCAATTCTCGGATTTTCTCGCGAGCCTCTTTGAGCTCTTTGTCCGGATCTTTCGGGGATTTCTTTTTCTTTCTGGTTTCCACGCAGTTCACATAGTAAAGGGCCAAAATATCCGTTTGAAAATAAAAAAATGGGCGGAGGGTTCGAACCTGTTCTTATCCCAAGTGTGCTTAGAGTATGGAATCCCTATGGGAATATTAAGGCAAAAGAAAACCTTTTGCGAACCCTTCCCGGATTCGTTTAGCAAAATCGTAATTCTCCCGAAACCTCCCGAAACATAGGGACTTAATGCTTTCTCTTTTTTTCGAATGGGACTGAAAAGAAATTTCCATAATTCGCATCATTGATTAAAATCCGTTTCCTCTGTTCGGATTTCTTACGTTCGAATCCGGAAGCGATTTTGGAGAAGGGTCGCCCGCCCTTTTTATTAGGAGAAAACTATTTATGTTCCCTGGAATTCGGCCGAATTATCCACGGTTTTTCGCATACCTATGCGTTATGTTTCTAACCTCTATCGAGATCTTAGGAGCGGATTTCGTTCGTTTAAAGAACGGTCAGATTGTTCGAGGAAAGATTGTATTGGAGGACGACGAAAAAGTACTGATCGCGGAGAACGAGGATTTCGTTAGATTTTTGGATAAGGAATTCGTGGCCCAGGTCAGCTATGAAAAAGGGAAACCGACTACTAACGTTCCCGCTACCGCGACCCCCGACAAGAAGACCCAACCTCCGACTAGGGTTTCGGATATTCCCCAATCCCATGTGGAAACTTCTCCCCCGAATATGTACGGTCCGAGCGGCGGGTCTTCCAACGGTAACGGAGGGGATACTTCCATAGAAGTAATCCATGAAGTGGTGACGGACTTTATTTGGCGGGGACTTAGTTTCTCCGGAGAAATCAATAATAGAAGAAACAACGAGAGTTATCGAGCTATGACTTTCGTACCTTCTTATCAACCCACTCTGACTTTTAACACTCCTTTGAAAGGGCTCCAGGTACAGTTTTGGGGAAATTTTCAATTAACGGAAAGAAACGACAGGGATAATGACGGAAGATTCCAAATGTATCCGGGCGGTCCCGGGCCCGCTTATCCCGGACAAGGAGCAGCCGGCTCTTTGAGTCCTTTTTCGGCGCCTTCTCCAGATGCGCTGAACTCCGCTTGTCCCTACGATACCCAGAATAATTTTTTGGCGGGAAATGCTCAGACCGGATCCACATGCGGAGGCGACGTCCCGGGATTTAAGAAGGAACAGAACGGTATGAAAAGATCGGACGGTCTATTCTACGCTTTTTATTATAATTTCGAGAAGACTAGTTGGGGGACCTTTACCGCAGGGATTTGGTTTTACAACACATTCCAAAAGAGTAATGCTTATCTATCTCCAGCTTTGGGAGGATTTAATTCCCCGGCGGCTCAGGGAGTTTCGGGAGCCAATAACCCGTCCACTCAGATCACCCGATTGGCTTGGCAGGAATATTTCTTTTTCTGGAAACTTCCTTTTTTGCAATGGGCGAATCCTACGATTTCATTTTATACCCAGTTTTCACAGGAGAATGCGGGGCTCATGGCGGGTAAGAATTATCTTTCCTTAACAATGGGGCACGAGTTCTTTCAGGATAAATTTTTTAGAATCCTTCCGCAAGTGAATATAGGCTACGCGATGAGCAATAATATCGTGGATAACCGATACGGAATCCAGGACATCACTTCGACTCTTACTTTCTTTTTCGGAAAATTCTTCGTAAAGGCTGCCGACGTTTGGAGACCGAATCTGTATATGTACGATACGGATAATTATTACGGAGCCACGGGAGGATACGTAAACACAAGTACTAAGGACGGAAAGATCGTGGATCCCGCCAAAGTGAACGGTCCTACCAATCAGCTCGTATTGGATTATATCAGCTCCTCTACTTCCATACCGGATCAACTTCGTCAATCAGTAAGGGAGTCCTACCTATTGCAAAAGATACCGGCCCATTTGGTCTGGTTCAGTATAGGCTTTAGTCAAAATTTCTAAGTAAGGTAGAGAGATGAGCATCAGATTTAGAATTTCATTATATCTTTCCGTAGTTTTGATTTCCGGGTCGATTATTCTGACCGCGATCAATTCCTTCGGATCCTATTTCAATCTGAAGTCTCAGGTGGATTCCGGATCCAAGATGGCGGGAGAAAGATTCGCCTACGAAGTAAAGGACTTTCTGAATCTGGCCTTCGGCTCTCTTCGGGGAATCCAGTTTATGCTGGAGACCTCTCGTCCAAGCAGAACGGAAACGGTAGATGCTCTCAAAAAATTGGCCGGAGCGAATCCGTTTTATTTCGGTACTTGGGTGGTATTCGAACCGAATGCCTTCGACGACCAGGACGGAAAATACAAGAATGCGCCGTATCACGATGCTAGCGGCAGATTCATTCCCTACGCCAATAAATCCAAAGACGATCTCCAAGTGGAACCGGTGATCTATTACGATAAAGAGGACGAATCGGGAGGTTTCTATAATATTCCCAAGAAAACGCGAAAGGATTTCGTGGCCGACCCTTTCGCTTATCCCGTAGGGGGAAGGGAAGTCCTCATGGTATCCCTGGTTAAGCCGGTGATTCGAAATAACTCCTTTGCGGGGGTGGTAGGCATGGACCTCTCCATGGACAATCTACAATCTTTACTGGGACCGATTCGTCCTTTTAGAGAAGAAGGGCACCTAACGTTGATTTCTCCCAATGGCACCTATGCCGCCAACGGAAAGGATCCGGCTTTAGTCGGCAAAATGATACCCGATCAGGAGCGCTTGCGGGAGATCACCGAGGCTATGGCGGCGGGAAAACCGTTTTCCTTGCATTGGGATGGAGAAGGGCATCATTTCTTTCCGTTCGTACTCGGAAATTACGAGAAATCCTGGGCGGTGGAAGTCGCGATCCCCGATTCCATTTTTTGGTCGGACCTGAGAGGAGTGGTGTTACAGACGATTCTGTCTTCTTTTGTAATCATGGTAATCATTCTACTGATCCTGAATTTGATCTTCAATCGTCTGATCACGAGCGGCCTCTTGGAAGCGATAGGCTTCTCGGAAAAGATCGCGGATGGAGATCTGACAGCGTCTTCCGAAACATCCAGGGAGGACGAGATAGGCAAACTTCTAAAATCGATGGATTCTATGAAGATGAACCTCTCCAAGATCATCCAGGATATCAAGACCTCGTCCAAGAAACTGAATAGCACATCGGATCAGATGGCAGAGTCGTCTCGTAATTTTTCCGATATAGCCCAGGCCCAAGCTTCGGCGGCGGAAGAATCGAGCGCCGCAGTGGAGGAACTCGCCGCATCCGCGGAGAATGTTCGCAAGTCCATGGAAAGAGCCATAGAGAATATGAAGGAGATAGACACGAACGTAGTGTTACTCCGAGAACAGATAGGCACGATCAACGCGGAGATGCAGACTTTATCGCAAGTGGCGTCGGAATCTCAAGAGAGGGCGATCACGGGAGAAAGTGCGATGGTGGAGACGAACCGGGCCATGGATGAGATCGCGGAGAGCGCGAGTCGTATCAACGAGATCTTGTCCTTAATCACTGAAATATCCGAGAAGACGAATCTATTGGCTCTCAATGCGGCGATAGAGGCGGCAAGGGCGGGAGATGCCGGTAAAGGATTCGCGGTGGTCGCGGAAGAGATAGGCAAGCTTGCTTCCCAGACATCCACGTCCGTGCAAGAGATAGGCGGGCTTGTCGACTCGACAAACGATGCGGTTCATAACGGAAACCGTAAGGTGAAGGAAGCGAGCGAGATACTGCGCAAGTTAAGGACTAGCGTGGATTCGTTCGGATTATCCGCGAAGAAAGTTTTGGATTCGGTGAGAACCCAAGAGAAGAATACGGAGGATATCCATCAGTCGGCTAATTCTCTTATGAGTTTCAGCTTGCAGATAGAAGAAGCGGTCCAGGAGCAGAAGAGAGCGACGGACGAGATCACGAAAACCATAGTATCTATCTCTGACGGAACCCAGGAAGTGGCTTCGGGTGCGGACGATCTTACTTCTTATTCGGGAGAGATGCACGGTCAGTCCGAAGGATTACTTCGCTCCGTGGACAAATTCAAATTATAATCCCTCGATACAATTTTTTTAAGGAAGATCGGATCTAAGGAAGATTCTTCCGATTCTTTCCCTTTGCTTGTCTAACGCCGGTTTTTCGATCCCATTTCCCATTTCGAATAATATTTTATTTTTTCGAATTACCTGTAGCTTCCAGGGTTTTTTCTCCAAAATCACATGCACGTAAGATACGAAAGATTCCGCAAAGAAGTCGTCCGCGTTATTCGCCGCGTATAATGTGGGATAAATGCTATTTTCCAGGATCGGATAAATATTCCTCCATTCTTCCTCTAAAGAAACGGAATTTCGATAGAATTGGATTTTAGGTCGAATCGGAAATTCGGTTCGATCCGACTCTGCATACTTCTCCGTTATCCAAATATTATGAAAGAAAGGATATCCGGAAAAGGATCTGTAATCCTGCAACGAGTTAGGGCCTATATTCTCCGTTTCCGAAAGTATATGTCCGAATTCATGGAGTAAAATATAACGAATCGCATTTTGGCGAGTATTGTCTTTCGAAGATTCGATTTCCATACGGATTCTCGTTTCTTCTTTTTTATATATAGAGTTTTCTTTAAATGTAATCCATTCGTTGGCTTTCTTATCCAGAGTCTTCGCATCCAGAATGACGAATCCCCCGATGACTTTGTCCTTTTCTCGGACCATTCCCGTAACCGCGCTGCCTCCCAGCTCCTCGCAAACATAGATCCGAACCAATTTCTTTTTCATGAGATTTAGAACAGGAGAAGGCATGGCTTTCACCGCGGCGATTAGGTCCTTGCGGAATTTAGGATAGAGAGAAGAAGGAGAAGGGGATTCCTCGAAACCGTCGATCCGATTCAGAGCAGTCACATAATTTTTGGCGTTCTCATCCAGAGATAGAATCCTAGATTCCCAATCCGTATTCTCCAAGCCGACATAGTTCTTCGATTGGGAAATCGGAAGAGCGGTATAGAGTTCCGCATAGGGATTCCTTTCTCCTTTTCTAAATAAGACGCAGTCGCCTATAGTAAAAATTAGAATGGATAAGACAAAGAATCGCCACATTTCGGGTAGGAACTTCTTCACGCGTTCGAAAAACATACGGCAAGGAAACTGCCAAACTTTAGCGGAGAGGGAAAGTATTTTTCTTTGCATCGCAAAAAACTAAAGCGATCGATGCAGGGTTATTGGTTTGCATTCTTCGGCGCACTTGTAAGATTTGTGCCTGTTTCTCATGAATACAGGAAACTTATCCGAAGGCAGCTTGGCCGACTCGAACCGTATGCGATGGTCCCATTTGTTTTTTTCCGCAGGCCTTCTGGTTTCAAACGGAACTTCGTTAGTATCGGATGTCACGAATCCTTGGAGCCTTTCCGTTCAGGAGAGAATCGTCAACCGTAAGAACGTAAGCAATATCGTTTTGGAAACCCGACCCGGAGGATTTCGCTTAACTTTACTGATTAATGAAAGATTTCCTTATAATTATAAATCCAAATCCTCTCCGTTTTTCATCCGGGTCCGGGACGCTAAGGAAGGTTTGGAACTCGCCGAGAAATTGGATAAGTATCTGGAATCCGGATACAATGTTCTTCTCAGAATGAACGGATCAGAAATCGTCGAATACGTATTAGATGAATCCATCCGATAAAAAAGCCGTAGGTATACTCAATCCTTGGACTTTCCTGGAGAAGGAATTCAATTACAAGGAAGTAAGCGCCTGGAAAGATTTCGTCAGGATCGACCAATCCTTTATTCGTTTGGCGTTCTTCCTGCATTTTTCGGTATATCTTCTGCTTTTGATTCCGGAAGTCAGGGATTCCGGACGTGCCGCGGTTTATTTCGGTCTCATATTGAGCCTGAACGTTCTCAGCATAGTGCTTTCTTTCCAAAGAAAATATCTTCCCGCGGTCATACACGGGACAAACTGCACCATCACGTTTCTAGTGATGTTGATTCTAAACGACTCGTTCTACGTTTTCGACGATTTTCATAGTTTACAGCTTTATAATAATTATTTTCTGCTCGTAGGCTTTCTCGTACTATTTCAAATGTTTCGTTTGAAAATAAAAGGCTGTCTTTTGACGGCGCTCTATTCCGTTCTATTGCATCTAGGTTTCGTTTTCTTTAAACTAAAAGACGGCCCAATTCACGGTTTTCCTCTGGTGCTTTTCGTGCCTGACATGGTATATCTGATCCTAAGTTTGATCGGAACCGCGATCGTTGTCATCGTTAGGAGATTGGTGAGAATTTCCTCGGAGTTGGATTCGGAGTATAGGTTCCTACAACACGAGCTGCAGATTGCGAGAAAAGTGCAGGAGACCTTATTTCCTGAAGAGATCAGCATCAAGGGATTCCGTTATGAAGTCTTCCGGTCCACTCCCAACGAAATCGGAGGAGATTTCTACGATTTCATACAATTAAGGGAAGGAAACACGGGAGTGTTTCTTACGGATATCGCGGGTCATGGGATCGCGTCAGCCCTCGTCGCCTCTTTCATCAAGATCATGGTGGCTACCATGCCTTACCGATTGAAATTGCACCCGGTCCGTCTTTTGGAATATTTGGACGAGACTCTGCTTCGGCAGTTCAAGTCCCACCATGCCTCTGCGGTATATATCTTCTTCGATTTTATCTCCAAGGAGATCCATTTTGCGAACGGAGGACACCCGTATCTGATACATTCCCAGAACGGGGAGGAGTTCCGGGAGATTGAAACGACAGGAAGTATCTTGGGGTTCGGGATCAAGAGACCGATCGCGGAATTGGTTTCCGTTCCCATTATTTCCGGAGAAAGATTGTTCTTATACACGGACGGCCTCATAGAGAATAGAAATCCGCAAGGAAAACAGCTTGGAAGCGAAGGCCTGATAGAAATCCTGAACAGAAACAAGTCCGTGAGGGACCTAAAACAATTCAAGGAATTCGTACAGACCGAACTTTTGGCCTTTTTCGGAGACGCCGAGTTCGAAGACGACACCCTTTTCCTTATCATCGAGATGGAGTAAAAAAGAATGAGCGAATCACTCATTAATGTGAACAAGCAAGGCTCTCTTGCAGTATTGGAAATCAACCGTCCTTCCGCATTGAATGCGTTGAACGAGGATGTTTTAAAAGAATTGAAAGCTACATTCCAGTCCTTGGAGAAAGAAGGCGGAATTCGAGTAGTAATTCTTACCGGACAAGGTAAAGCGTTCGTGGCCGGAGCGGACATCGCGAAGATGAGAGACATGGACGAACTGGGCGCGGATCTATTCGGAGGTCTCGGTCAGGAAGTATTCGACATTATCCAAAACAGTCCTTTGGTTTCCATCGCCGCAGTGAACGGATTCGCACTGGGCGGAGGCTTGGAATTGGCGCTGGCTTGCGATATACGTATCGGATCCGAGAAAGCTAAGTTAGGTCTTCCGGAAGTTTCTTTGGGACTCATCCCCGGATTCGGAGGAACCCAGAGATTGGCTCGACTCATCGGATACGGAAGAGCCGCCGAAATCGTCTTCACGGGTGATATGATCGGTGCGGAAGAGGCTTATAGAATCGGTATATTAAATAAACTTGTTAAAGAAGGCGACGACCTGATCGGAACCGCAAAGGCTATGGCGGAATCCATTCTGAAGAAGGGACCGGTCGCCGTGCAAATCGCTAAGAGAGTGATACAGAAAGGATTGGATCTGGAGCTTTCCAAAGGGGAAGAATTGGAAAGAAAGGAATTCTCAAAACTCTTCTCCGGAAAAGAATCCAAGGAAGGAATGGGAGCGTTCTTGGAGAAGCGGGCTCCTAAATTCTGAAACGATGATCCGTTTTTCGAAACATCTAGTATGGCTTCTCTTTCTCGTCCCAATTGCTGGCAAGGGAGAATATCATTCTCCCTTATATCTGGAAAAGACGACCATCTATATCGGGGAGCATCCTCTTTTAGTGGAAGTGGCCAATACGGAAGAAAGCCGTCAAAGGGGATTGATGTTTCGGAAGAAAATGGGGGAGAATGAAGGAATGATCTTCATCTTTCCTAGTGAGGACCATCTTACATTCTGGATGAAGAATACTTACATTCCCTTAAGCATCGCCTATTTCAACAGGGACAAGAGGCTTACGGATATGCACGAGATGCAACCCAATCAGACTAAGATTCTTTACCACTCCAGCGAGAAGGTGCTTTATGCGGTGGAGGCAAATAAGGGCTGGTTTTCCAAAAGAGGGCTCGGGAAGTTCTCCGTATTAAAATTGGAGAGCCGATTCGTAGGTAAATAAGAGGCCTTCGCCCCGGATCGGGGCGAAGTTTTTCGCGGAGATTAGAGAGTTCCCGCAGCTCTGAGTTCCAATTCTTCCAGGGTTTTGGACTCAACCACTTTAGAAGATTTTAATTTTCCTTGCTCGGTCAGTTTTAGGATCACTTTGGATCCGACGGTTTGGGAGCTGACTTCCACTTCGGAAAGCTTGCCGTCTCTTTCAACGAAGAATTTTCCGGGCTGATCGCGGAAAGTGGAAAGAGTCTCGCCTTTTCCTTCTTTGGAAACGGTGGTTAGATCCAATCTGGATCCGAAGTTGGAATAAACAAGAGTGAGTTTCTCGCCGTCTTGTTCGAAAGTCTTAACGTATTTTCCTTCCTTGTCGTACTCGTTCAATCCTACAGGGTTGCTTCCGGACCAGAATTCGATCAGGTTAAAAAGGAAAAGATCGAAGAATGCTCCGATTCCCATTAGGAAGGAGAAAGGGATCCAGAATAGGATCGTCTTAATGATTTTTGCGAGAAGGCCGCCTCCGATATTGATACCGTCGTTGGCGTTATAAAAAGCGCGGACTACGGCGAATTTACCGAAACAGTTCGCCAGGGAGCCGAAGCTAAGGCCCACCAGTACGAAGGACAGAATGGTTTTTTGTAAGGTTTTTTTTATCATCTGGGATCGAACTCCTTTGATACACGCTAGGATGCGAAGCTATTAGCTAAGAAAAGGAAAAATCTTGCAAGATAATTCCACGAAGAAGAGAGACTCGGCGATCAAAAATGAAAAGTCCTTAGGAGAGTCTTCTCTCGGAAGAAAAAACGGGATGCGAGAATACCTTGACCTTGTTTCCCTTCCGGGATTTCTGGATCGAGAGCTCTGTTTTAAGAAAGAGCGCGTGCATTCGAGATTCGGATCCGCGCCGAACTAGGGACGCACAATTGATTTTTCCAACTCTGGAATTCTTCCTTTTCTTCTCCTTCGTTTTCCTGGTACATTGGTTCGTATTGCCCGTCCTTTTCCGGAATCCGGAGATCCGTAAATCCGTAATCCACGTTTTTCTACTTATAGTAAGTTACGTTTTCTATATGAGTTGGAACTGGAAGTTCGGAGGACTCATATTACTTTCCACCGTAATCGACTTCGTTCTTGCGGATCTGATACACGAATCTAAGAATCCTCGCTTTCGCAAATGGATGATCGTGATCAGCTTGGTCCTGAATCTGGTTTTCATATTAGGATTTTTCAAATATTACGAATTCCTAAGCTCCAACTTAAACGCTCTTCTAGTCTCTTTGGGCTGGGAGGCGATATTTCCGGTTCTCAAAATCGTTCTTCCCGTCGGAGTTTCCTTTTATACCTTCCAGAGTTTGAGTTATACGATAGACGTATATCGCGGAGTCATTCCTTCCGAAAAGAATTTCATACGATTCGCATTATTCGTATCTTTCTTCCCACAATTGGTAGCGGGACCCATCGTGACGGCCAAGTCTTTTCTTCCCCAGTTGCATACTGAAAAGAGATTGGAGGATATACCCTTTAGAAAGGCGATCCGTTATTTTCTGATGGGATATTTCAAGAAGGTCGTCCTTTCCGATAATATCTCTCCGATCTCGGATTTGATTTTTAAGAATCCGGACTCTTATTCCACCGAAGCCTTATGGCTCGCCGCGTTTCTTTTCTGGGTGCAGGTATACTGTGATTTTAGCGGATACACGGATATGGCTTATTCTGCCGCATTGCTTTTGGGGTACGAATTACCCGAGAACTTCAGGATGCCTTATTTATCCCAAAGCGTGACCGAGCACTGGAGAAGGTGGCATATCACTCTTTCTTCTTGGCTCAGGGATTACGTGTATTTTTCCTTAGGGGGAAATCGGGTCGGAGCCCTTAGGCATAGATTCAACGTTTGGTTCACCATGTTTGTAGGAGGAATTTGGCACGGAGCCAATTGGACCTTCTTCATTTGGGGCTCTATCCAGGGAGGTTTCCTCCTTTTGGAATCTTTGCTAAAGGATGCGAAGAATAAATTCTTCCCAAATCTGACTCTTTCCTCTTCCTGGTCCAAGGCCCTCACTCCGGTGAGAATTATGTACGCTACGATCGTAGCGGTCACCTTCGGAGTTATATTTCGATCCGCTAATATACATTCCGCCTGGACAATGATTCACGGGATGTACGTATACCAAGCGGGGGAGCTACGACCTTATATGTTAAAGCAGGGGATCCCCGCTATTCTCTGCGTGGTTTTCGGGCATTATCTGGGATGGTTATTCTTCGAAAAAGGCAAGAGAATCGAAGTCCCGGCTTGGTTGGAGTTCGGAACGTATCCTATTTTGGTATTCATAATGGCTCTACTTAGCCCTGACGGAGAAATTCCTTTCATATACTTCGACTTCTGATCGGGGAAAAGACTGGACACTAACGGATTTCGTTTCTACGTTGATGCCTTACATTTATGAGTTCTTCCGGTCAAAAGCCAAGGAGTCCCCGATTCTATCCGAAGGATTTTGACGAATACATCGTGCAGGTGGATTCGGGTTTGATCACCCTCGAAGGTAAATTAGGCAATATTTCCGAATCGGGAATCTGCGTATTAATGAGCGGAGAAGATCTACCTCATTCCTTGGCGGTGGATGGTTCCGTCATAGAGAGAAAGACCGGTAAGAGATTGGAATTTTTGGGAGACGTGGTTTGGAAAGTTCCCAAGAGAGTGGGGGAGAAGGAGAAATTTCTCTACGGCATACGCTTTCGCTCTCCTCTGGAACTCACAGAGTCCCTTATTCTCATCAATCTGTCTTTGGAAGGTTGAAGGTTCCCCACCGGTCAAGGTTTTGAGCCATTCTACTCTTAGAGTATTTTTATTGCAAAGAGGCCAGGAACGAGGCCTCATGTCGGGAAAGGGTTTGAATGATAGATACAGATAATCCCCAACGCAAGCAAACCGTCCGCGAAAAAGAAATCGAACTTCTGAAAAAGATCAAGGAAGGGGACGACAAGGCTTATATGGAGCTGACCGGTCCCTACCGGGAGCGCCTCTACCGTAAGGCAGTTTCCATGGTAAAAGACGGGGACGACGCCGAGGATATTGTTCAGGACGCTCTGGTTTCCGGATATCGCTCCATTCGCAATTTTAGGGCCGAATCCGGGGTGTATACCTGGTTGTATAGGATCGTGGTCAATAAATCCAAGGACCTGCTCGCAAAGAGAAAGAGGGCCAGGGAGAATTCCATAGATGATTCCGAATTCCAGGTCACGGACAACCGGGTGGGCTTCGAAAAAAAAGTAGAACTTTCCGACGAGAGCAACTATCTAATCAACAAAATAAACGAACTCGAGGACATATACAAAGAAGTCATCGAGCTCCGGTATTTCGAGGAAATGTCCTATTCACAAATAGCCGAGGTCCTCGGAACGAATATCGGAACGGTTAAAAGCCGGCTCTTCAAGGCGAAAGAGTTTCTCAAACATCTCATCCTACAAGATGGGAAGGGTGAAGGCTATTTTAGGTAGTAAGGTAATGGAAAAACAAATCAGCAATCGACAAGGCATAGGTGCCAAATTGGGCATTTCCGGAATCTTCCAGAAGGAAGATCAGGATTTAGTGAAATTAGAAAGCTCCCTCATTCGGGCCGTTTCGGAACTCAGAACCAAAGAACTCCGGGCCACCAAGCTCTCCTCCGACTTCGATCTTAGACTCCAAAATCTACTCCAAGATGTCCGCTTTGAAGAAGAATCCACCTGGTCCAAAATCTCAGGTAGTTTCGTATGGAATCGTTCCTTCCAGTATTCTCTAAGTGCAGGACTCGCTATTTTATTATTAGCCGTTGCGGTAGGGCGTTTTTCTTCTTCCAATGAAACGAGTCCTTCCGAAAGATCTGGGACCCTGGTTTCCGGAAACGATCGCGAATTTGTGGATTTGCCTTCTTCTGCGAAAGTGAATCCGGACGCAGATTCTCCTTATCTACAAGAGATTTCCAAAAGCAAGGATGGAAAAAAAGTCCTGGGAGCTTTGGAGCTCTACTTCACGGAAAGAGGCGACTTCAGAACCGCCCAAGAAATCCGCCAAGTTTTAGAATCTACTCGCTGATCGTTCTCTCGATACAAAACTCGCCTTCGCGAGTTTCACACAGGGATCCGTTCTCTTGGTTGTAGTTGACCAGAGGGGCGGTTCCTGAGTGATTTTTCCGAAGGAGAATTGGACCAGAGGGAGTCAGACCTTCAATCTTTTATGATATAGATTCGGATCCAAGGAATCCAGGATACGTTTGGCGTCCTGGGCGATTTCCCCGTATAATAGAGAAGTGCGGGAGTCCAAGAGAGCGCAGCAGATTTGGATCATTCTGCATTTGACCTTGAATTCGCTTCCTCCCTTTCGTAATCCCAGGGAGTCTCTGAGACGAAAGAGTTCATTCTTCCATTGCTCCAGTTCCTTTTCGCTCATTTTACGGATTTCTCGGAAGATTCCTTGTTCTAAAAGAAGGACAGGTAGCGCTTCCTTTAGGTCCCCTTCTTCTTGGAATTCGGATTTGAGAGTTTGGATCGCTTTTAGGATGGGTTCGGAACGTACCACATCCAAGCGCAGAACTCCCGGTTCTTTTAAGAATGCTTCGCGGTAGAGCAGAATCCCCTGGTGTTGCTGGCCCATCAGATAAGTGCACTCTGCGCGAAAGAAGAGTAGCTCCGGGGAGAATTTTTCGAGACCGGAAGAATCTCTCAGAACCTCCCAAGCGAGTTCCGTTTCTTCGGCCAATAATAATCTATAGGATAATTCCGCGATGGAAGAAGGAGACAAGGATTGGATCCCTTCCTTGCGAAGAGCGATCCTTAATTGATCTGTGGTTTCTCTCAGAATGGAATCCACCGCGGAGTGGTAGGAAAGTTCCCGGGGATAGGTCTTGGATTTATAAACGGATTCGAAATCCTTCAGGAATTCCAGAAGAAGTCCCGTTCTTTCCCGCCCTTCTTTGGTAAGGTGGATTCTGTCGATTCTATGGTCCCAGTAGGAAGATATATAAAACCCCGAGCCATACTCGGGGTTTTCGGGATCCAATTCCAGTAAGGAGTCGAATGCGGTTCTCGCGTGTTCGAATTCTCCTTCCGATAAATGTCTGATCGCTTCTTCGTATTTCCTGTCAGGATCCATCAATGAGCGGCTTTTTTATCGTGATGCTTGCTGACTTGCTTCACGATTTTGTCCTCCAACCCGTCGATGCAGGAGTAGATGTCTTTGTCTTCGTGTTGTGCGTTGAATTTACTGCCGTCTGCGGCTAAATTTAAATTGGCGTTGATGAGTCCGTGAACCTGCTCGAAGGAGATCTCCATAGAAACCAGCTTTTGGATGTATTTGGAAACCCTTTCCATTTTTTTACCGGCATAGTCTTCCGCAGCCCCGGAATGATCTAAATTCTTCCAATTGTAAACGATTTTCATTATAACCTCCGTGATCTTTATAGTCTCCGATGATTCTTCCGGAAAAAGAATCAGGAATTGCACCGAACGGAAACGAATCTTTTTGATGGGAAAACGATAGGGAATTTCATCCCAACCGCAGAAACTCTAAACAGGTTAGGACGGAAAAAGAGAGAGTCAAATCAAAAAAAGCGCCCGCCCCGAAGGGGGCGGACCAGGGAAGTTAGAACTAGAGATGGGATGATTTCGTCGTCGTTCTCAGTCCTTATTAAATGTCAGGCTTTGCTGGTTTCCCATAACAAGGCCACATGCTTCCTGGTACTTTTTCAGACCTTCTTCTTCTGCGTGGAGAGCGGAATCAAGGTCACCAATCTTTTGGTATACTTGTATAACTTCTTTTATGTTTTCCAAGGCTTGGCAGGATTTACCCAGGCGGAATTCCGAGATGGACTTCAAATAGAGCACCAGTGCATATCCTTGGCTTTCTTTATCTCCCATTTTGGTTCTGAGGGCTAAAGATTGATCGTAAAAAGAAATGGCACCTTCATAATCTCTGGTTTTTTGCTTTAAGCTTCCGAGAGCAGTTAGTTTATTTGCTAACTGGACATCTGTTTCTGGTGTGTAGTTTTTGAGCGAACTCTCTACCAGTGTAGTATCAGATTCTGCATATATTGCAGTGGAGATGCTTAAAATTAGGGCAATTTTAATAATTTTGTTCATCTTTTTATCTCCTGTCCGGGGCTTTGTATAATATAGTGCAAGTGCCGTGCCAAGTTTCGATTTCGGGTTTTATTTTTTGGGCGAAGAATCCGAAAAAATCGGATTTGAATGAGATTCATTTCCATATGGAAAAGAATAGCACCGGAGCCAGGAGCGGTCTATGGGGAGCCTCGTAAGTAATTCGAAGGAAAGCGTAGGAATTCCGTTAAGAATGGGCTTTACCTAGGATTTTTACTCGTAACTGAAAAACCGATTTGAGTTTCTCTTTAGGAATTGGAATGCTTACTTTGGAAGGTCTGCCGGATGGTCGCGCTTTCTTTTCTGTCCGGTTGGGTTCTCCACCGCTCGGGAAGAATGTGAGGAAAGTCCGGACACCATGGAATCACGGGACCGGGTAATTCCCGGAGTCCGGAATCGAAAGAGACCGGATATGGAAAGTGCAACAGAAAGGATACCGCCTCTTTTGAGGTAAGGGTGAAATGGCGGGGTAAGAGCCCACCGCCGCTTTTGCAAGAAAGCGGGCAAGGTAAACCCTCCCGGGTGCAATCTCGAATAGGCGACCGTTTTTAGTCGATTCCCCTAGGTCGCGGGTAGAGAGCAAGGAGTCCGCTCGGCAACATGCGGGCCAAGATAAATGATCATCACTCGCAAGAGTACAAAATCCGGCTTATAGTCAGGCCTTCCACCGCACTATTAGCGATACGAGGATGTATCGCCTGGCTTCAGGAGCGCCAGCGACTATACTCGGACGGGGAGACGGATGCCAGAGTTCCAAGTGCATCTTTGTTTGTCCTCGTGCGGCCAAGTTGGGAAGGCCGTAGTCAGTGGCCTCCTGGTTTCTGAAGATCCGCTTACTTCTTCTTTGGTCGATTTCACGTAAATGGAGTAAGAATTCCGCTGAAAATGGGGATCCGCGTTGCGAATATCAGACTTTTCAGATATAGCAAATCCCCGGGCTCTCCCGCAAGCCCGCCTCCTCCACCCGAAATTGGGCGGGGGCGAACTTTGCTTAGGACGGAGGAACGGAATTTCCGTTCAGAATCGATGTGGGGAAATGTAGAAGTTCTCGAAGAGTTGCCGATTCCCGTTTGCTTGCTTAGAATTTCTCTTCTCCTTCTTCCCTGTTCTGCGGTTCCTAGGGATTAGAGCAGATCTTCAGTTTTCGGTCGGTTCTCTTCTCTTAAAGGCCCATCGGAAGGATCTGAGTAACAAGGAGATAGGATAGAGTAAGAAAATCGCCGAGAGAAATCCGAAATGGATTCTTTCCAAAATTTCGTTCGAAATGATTGCGCTCGTTTCTCTTTGTACGGATTCCGAATTTCCTTCCTTATTTTCGCAAATGAATTTTAAAGAATTCTGATGCCAGATCTTAGTTTCTCCCGGTTCACAATTATAGGAGTTTAATCCGGAAAAATGAATCGTAAGACTCGTAACGATCCAAAGCAATAGAGGCGCGAGGATAAGTGCAAATATCCATCTGATTTCATTTAAGAGCGTTTTTTTGATATTCACAAACGTACTTCCGTTCTTTTCTTTTATTTTTAATATAGGCGAACGCTTAGAAATGTCGGTCAAATGTTTATTTTTTTTCTTATCCTTTCGGGAAAATTCGATTTTATGAAAATACGATCTCTGTTTCTGTTTCCGTTTTTTTTATTCTCGTTCCATAATTGCCTGACTTTATCTTCTTCTTGGATCGGTTCCGAGTGGGACGAGCATAAGGTTCGAGGCAGGAGGATCGGCTCCGATATCGGTTTGGTCCTGGATCTCGCCGCCTCAGTTTCGATAGGGGGTGGCCCTGGTATAGCCTACGGAATTTTGGCTTTAGGAAGTCGCGGTATTCTCGGATCGGCTTCTTCTCATCTCTCGACCATGCGGATAGAAGTTCCCGTGAAAGGTAAAAAATACGAACTGGAGATCCAGTATTGCTTGGATGATTACGAGAGGCCGATCGGTCGACTCCTTTGGAAGAGCTATTATCTACTCGATTCGGAAAAGTCGGATTTAGGAGAAGCGGATCGGAAAGTCCGAGAGGCGGTTCGATCAAGCGGAGGGATAGACGCTTGTCCCGTTCTTGATCTAGGTTATCTAAGATTGATCCGGGGAAATTTCGCAGAAGGAATCGATCTGATTCGTAGCGCGTTGATGCTTCATTCCGTTAAACCTAGTTTAAATTCTTTGCATGTACGCTCGGCGAAATCCGTCCTGGATTGGGCCGACGAATCGGCTATCGAATCCATATTTTAACCCGAACGAACGGAGTTCGTTTTCGTGAGGTGCATCGGCTTTTTCCGGATTCTTTTTCCTTTTCAGAATCGGGAGTCCGAAATTTTCTAGTCTTATGTCCAAGCCGGAAAAATATCCGTATAGCGTGCAGCAAAAAGTGGCCTGGGGCGATATGGATGCGTTCGGCCACGTGAATAACGTAGTTTATGCCAGATATTTCGAGACTGCCAGGGCCTCTTACTTCGACGATATGGGACTTTGGGAATCTCCCCAAAAGCCTATGGGTGGCGGTCCGGTTCTAACTCATCTGGAAATGGATTATAGAAAGCAGGTTCGTTTTCCGGAAACCGTTGAAATTTCTTTAAAATTGGAATCGGTAAAAAATCGTTCCTTTAGTATGATTTGCACAATGTGGAACCGAGCGGGGGAATGCGTCTTGACTGGAAGAGCGGAGCTGTTATGGTTCAACTTCTCTACCGGCAAGCCGGCGGCGATTCCCGATGTCTACAAGGAACACTTTCTCCAACAAGCCGACACTTGAAGAAACCGTAGGGAACTTAAAGGAATTCTTATTAAACGAATCCCTTTCTCGATTCAGGTTCGCGATGACCCTTTTCATCTTCTTTTCCGGTTTCGGGCTCCTCTTGGGAGACCCCGGAGAATTGGGACTTTACGATCCGCGCTGGATCCGAATCGCTCATGTTTCTCTAATCTGTCTGTCCATCTATTCCAGCTTTCGATTCCCGAATTTCAGGAAATATTGCGAAGCCGTTCTGCTTATCCATTTCGGTATCATAAGCGTACATTCTTTTTATCTTTTGTATGCCAACGGACTCTATCTGGGGTATCTATTCGGATTGATCCTGGTAGTTTTTAGCACAGGTGTATCGATTAGCAATCGCAGGGTTCTTATTCCGGTCCTTCTTCTTTTCATTGCCGGCGCCTTCTTTGTAGGAATGCATGTCCAAAATCCCAGAATCGAAGTGGGAATGTATTATTTCGGACTGATTTCCTCATCCTTACTTTCCATTCTTGTAATCGGATTTCGGATGAGAACTTTCGAAACTCTCTTGGAAGCGGACGTTCAATTGGAGAAGTTCAGATCCAATATAGAGGAAGAATTGACCCTGGCTCAGTCCACTCAAAAGAGTCTCGTGGATTTGGAATTTCCTAGGTTCGGAGATTTTAGAATCTATGCCATGTTCAAGCCTTTGGAAAGCGTGGGCGGGGACGTCATCAAGAGTCATATAGGAAACAACGGAAACCTGGATGTTTTCTTTGCGGATGCCGCAGGCCACGGAATTTCTGCCGCGATGGTTTCCGCTATGGCGGTCTTAGGATTTAAGACGGCAGCCTCGGTTGCGGAAACGCCGGCGCAAGGTCTTATTCTAATACACGAATCTCTTATCAGTATGATTCGAGGTTTTTTTATTACCGCGGTGTATTTGAGGCTGGATAAGGAAAGGAAAAGTCTTACTTATTCTTATGCAGGTCATCATCCCGCCTTGTTAATCAAAAAGGACGGTTCCGTTCACCAGCTAGAAGGTAGAGGCACCGTACTTCTCGCCTTGCCGAAAATTCTAAGTAGGAATTACGACGTTTCTCTGGAACCGGGAGATAGGATTTTTTTATTTTCCGACGGACTATTCGAATTCTTCGACAAGGATAAGCGATTCTTCGGTTACGAATCCTTTCTCGGGCTTACGGAAGAATATACTTCCTTCTACGGTCAGGAATTCTTGGAGACCATAGGTGAGGCCGTCTTGGGATTAAATCATTTTCCTTTAAAGGACGATATGACCATGCTTCTTGTAGAATTGAACTAAGCCTCCGATTCTTCGGATCGCGGCTTAAAAACGTCTTGCCCTTCTTCCGAATCCGGTTAGCATTCGCCTCCATGTGCGATACCTTTGTAGCCACTCCGGATATTACCGGATCCGGAAAGATGATCTTCGGAAAAAATTCGGATCGAGAACCTAACGAGGCGCAATGCTTGGTTCGATATCCTGAAAAAAATCATAAAGAGGATTCTGTCCGAGCGACTTTTAGGGATATCCCACAGTCCAAAAAAACTTTCGAGGTTCTTCTTTCACGTCCCTTTCATATGTGGGGAGCCGAAATGGGAGCCAATTCGAAGGGAGTTGTGATCGGAAACGAAGCGGTCTTTACTAGATTGCCCATCCAAAAGAAAAACGACGGACTTACCGGAATGGATTTACTTCGCCTGGCCTTGGAACGTTCCGAATCCGCATCCGATGCTCGCGATTTGATTCTGGAGTATCTGGAGAGATTCGGCCAAGACGCATGCGGTGGTTATCTTGATCGCGGTTTCTTTTATCACAATAGTTTTATCATCGCGGATCCTCACGAAGCGTTCGTTTTGGAAACCGCGGACCGATTTTGGGCATGGAAGAAGATACAAGGTTTCTATTCCATCTCCAACGGCTTGACCTTGGGATCCGATTACGACGGGCTACATTCCGGGGCCATAGATTATGCGAGATCCAAGGGTTGGCTGAAAAAAGGGGAGACCTTCTCTTTTAGTGACGCATTCTCCGACTTTCTGTTTACTACATTCAGTAAATGTAAAATAAGGAGGGAGATCACAAAAAGCGGAGGAGAATTCTTTCAGGGAAAATTCAAGATAGAGGATGCGATGCAAATCCTAAGACTGGAGGGTAAAAGAAATCCGGACCAATCCTTGCATTCCGACGCCGCAGGCTTTCCCATTTCGAATCCAAGATTTTCTCCCACGACTCCGGGGATGGGATCCGTATGCTTACACGCAAGCGGCCCTTTGGCTCCCAATCAGACTACCGGGTCCTTCGTCGCTGAATTGGACGATAATCCCCATCGTTCCCAATTCTGGGCTACAGGCACTTCTATCCCTTCCATTTCTTTATTCCTTCCGTTCTCGATTCCCGGAAAATCCTTTATAGAGGGAGATATCGTTCAACCAGGTGCGACGCCCGATGCCTCCCTTTGGTGGACTCACGAAATTCTTTACCGTTTATCCCTAAGAAATTATTCCAAGGCGGTTTCCGTTTTCAGTGCCGAATTAAAGGAGGTGCAGGAAAAATTCTTACGGAAAGCGGCCCTTCTATATTCGGAAAAAAGAAAGGAATCCGGTTTGGATTCTCTTACCGTTCCCGCCTCGGAAGAAGCTTCCAAATTATATAAGAAATGGAAGCGTCAAGTAATCGAGCTTGTGATTAAGCGAAACGTGTTTCCGTCTTACGGATTTTCCCCTTTGTATTCCTCAAGCTGGGCGATTTGGAATAGGAAAGCTAGGATTAAACCGTCCGTCCTTATTTCGTCCGATCTGCCTTACGAACCCGCATATTTATGAATTCCACGAGCAGGGAAAAGGCCATCGCAAAATAAATATATCCTTTCGGGATATGGAAATGCAATCCGTCGGCGAACAGCATGACTCCGATCATAATGAGAAAGGAGAGGGCTAAAATTTTCATAGTGGGATGTTCGTTAATGAAATCGCTGACCTTTCCAGAAAATGCGAGCATGATCACTAGAGAGATGATTACCGCGAGTACCATGATGGTCAGATTTCCGGAAAGTCCCACTGCAGTTATAATCGAATCTACGGAGAAGATGATATCTAGTATGATCACCTGAATTATGATATTCAGAAAGGAAGATCCGCCTCCGGTTTCCACGGGAGAGTCTCCGTCTTCTATCTTATGGTGAATTTCACTGGTACTTTTGGCGATCAGGAAGAGGCCTCCGCCTAACATGATTAGGTCCCTTCCCGTCACTATGAAACTTCCCACATGGAAGAGTCCGTTCGTCAGGCTTGCCAACCAACTTACGGTGAACAATAGAGCGATTCTAAAAAATAAGGCGCCGAGTAGACCGATACTCCTCGCACCGGCTTGACTGGCTTTGGGAAGTTTTCCTACGACGATCGAAAGAAAAACTATATTGTCGATTCCTAGAACGATCTCCATCGCGGTTAAGGTTAAAAGGGAGACTGCCGCGTCGATGAGAGGTAAATCCATGACGGAAGGAAAACGGAGCGCTAGTAGAAAAGCAATCTATTTCCGGATGGAAAATGTCTTGAAGGAATCCTGAATTTATCCGAAAAAAGAAAGGTCCGAAAAAGACGGCACGAATCGTTTCTAAGAAAGGTCTAAGAACGATTCCGAATAAAAATGAAATTTCTAACCAAAGAAATCCTGGAACTTCCGATCGAAGGAAGAAATCTAATCGGCAATAAAATCGGTGAGAACCTTCCCCAAAGACCCGTACTACTCGTTTTCTTGAGACATCTGGGCTGTATTTTTTGCAGGGAGACCGTAGAAGACTTAAGGCGCATCCAATCCGAAATGGGGGCCTTTCCTCCTGTATTATTCGTGCATCCGGATTCTCCTAGAGAAGGGGAAGAATTCTTTGCCCGGTTTTGGCCGGAGGCAAAAGCGGTGGCGGATCCGGATGCGAAACTTTACGATTTGGCGGAAATTTCGGAAGGTAGTCTGGTGGAACTCGCGGGACCGGAAGTGTGGGTAAGCGCTCTTCGAGCCCTGACTAAGGGAAATTTTTATGGAATCCAGGGTAAGAATATTCTAAGAATGCCGGGAGTCTTTCTGACCCTAAAAGATAGAATACTTTGGACTCATTTCTATCGGCATATAGGAGACGAGCCGGATTGGACCAAAATTCCCGGATGTACACCGTTACCGACCGACGATTACGATCCGGGAATTTTACCTGCGTAAGACGTTACTTGTCATTAAAGTAACTCTTCTTCAGAATGAAAATTATTCAAAAAACTATTCTCAGATAAGTCTCTATCTGCGATCGGGAGGATTCGGAGGTAAGGCGGCCTTGCATGCTACGGAAAGTTTCGATTCGTTATTCTTGAGACAACTCATCTTTTCCCTGGGGTTATCCGCGCCTTGACAGTATTTTTCCTCGTCGGATCCGCATGCCGCCTTGAATTTTTCGAACCTGGCTAACATTTCCAATACATGAGTCTTACAGGACTCGGATAGTTTTCCTATAGAATCCTTTAGGCATTTATCCGATTCCGGACCGGGGCGAGAGTCCTTGCAATAAGTTTGTCTTTCCGTTTTGCAAGGATCCTCCCTATGAGGAGGCTGGCCTCCCGAAGGCTGGGCAAAGAGGGAGAAGGAAGCGATTAAGATCGCAGAAGTTGCGAAAACTTTAATATACTGAGTCATTGTTTTTCCTAAGGAATCCGAATTTCCGGATTCGATATTCAGACCCGAATGAGTTCCGTCGGGTTCCTTGTGAGTTCGTTCTCTCTTTTACAAGATTCTTCTCATTCTATCCACTTAGCGTGGAATGTTTTTCGGCTTTCCGGAAAATTTCGGGAACGTTTTTCAGAGATCGGGTTTATGGGAAAGAGGGGGTTTATCCTAACGAAATTAGGGATCTGCATTTAATGGAAGGACAATTCAGACATTGGATGGGGAGACATTTTTAAAGAAAGCGATCTTATCCGGCAGAGTTTTATCCGCTTGGTTTTTACGTTGCGACCAAGGAGGAGAATCTTTCTCAGGAAATTTGGGAGATTCTCTTCTTTCTGTAGTTCGAATTCCTCTTCTTCTCCCGCTTGCATATTGATTCCGACGGATTTGCGAGTTTCTCCATGATTTATCTCGGCTGGTATTCGGGAAGAGCCACTCATATCCGTTTCCAAATCTATCTGAATAACGTACTCATAGCTACATCTCAGGAGGCTTTTCCGGAATATATTAAGAAAACAGTATATTCTTCGGATTTATATAAGGCTCACGGCCAGAATAGTTCCGTTGCAAGCAATTGCGAGGACGGAATCTTCTGACAGACAGGGGACGATTTGAATAAGGAGCTTTGTTCCATCATAGAGAATTCCTCTACGGGTGGGTATTATCGCGAGTCTCACGGTCGAGATCGCTCTCTGAGGAAGGAGTTCCTTCTTCTGAAAAAAAAGTAAAAATTTACGGGTTATCCCTTGAATCGTAGGATAACGCGGCGAACGTTCTTCGGTTCCTTCTCGCCCGGCAGGGAGGAAGGGAAAAAACCGCCCCATGCTGAGAAATTGGGAAAAAGATTCGCGTTTATCGCTATCCGTAGAGGCGTATTTTCGAAGCGGAGATACGGGAGAATTTCTGACAGAAGCCTCGGAATGGATCTGGAGTTTCGGAAGATTTCGTTTCGGCTTGGACGAGGACGATTGTGCCGAAATCGTTTTGCATTTCGTGAAGGATGCGGAGCATATTCTTAAGAACTTTCGAGACCAGGGTTATAAGAATTTCCCCGCCTTCTTTACCTCTTGTATCCGCAATCGGTCCTTGAACGAAAGGAGAAAGAAATCCAGAAGGAGTCGCTCCGAATTTATTACGGATGCGTTATACGAAGAAAGATTTAAAAACCCGAGAGAGATTCCGTTCTGGAAGGAGATTTTGGAGGAAAGGGATAGAAGCCTGGAACTCGTAAGATCCGCATTGGAGGAATTAGAGCCTAAAGTTTCCTTAATCGTGAAAATGAAACATAGAATTTCCTTGGATTTAAGAGAGGTCCGGGTTTTGAACCGAAAGCTTCGAAAGATTCCGATCAGCCTGAGGGAATATTATAGAGAGGAGGAGGACGAAATTACCAGGAGGAGATTGCAAAGAAAGAGAGCGGTGGATCGACTCGGAGAACTGTATCAGATTTTAAACAATGCGGATTTCAGGAATCTGGACAAATGGAAGGATTGCAGGGCGGGTTGGATGAGCCGTAGGAGTTCCGTGCCGGAGGAAAGAAGTTTTCGTAAAATTGCATACTATCTGGGGGCAAGCGAACATACGATTCGGCGTTATTATTACGGAGCGATCGTATCTTTTCGAAAAAGAATGGAACTCAAGAATATAGATTTGAGAGAGGCGGCTTGATTATTTCCTTTCCGGACGAATGATGGGCATCCATAGCTTTCCGAAAATCTTGGATTTGTTGCGAAGGGAGGAGAATTCGGCTAATAAGTTTGCAACCATTCTCTGGCCTGCCTCCATACCTTTCGTAACGGAGCGATTCAAAAGTTTGGAGCTTGTGGTTACCATGCTGAGTTCCGATTCTTCCGGAGAAATCACCCGGATTTTCACTCCCTTGGGCGGAGAATGTATGATCTTCACCGCACGATTGTACATGGTATGGTGGACTTTCGTGATCATATGAGAGAGTTTTTTATTGGAAGGATAGGAGAGCCAACCGTGGAGTTTCGGAATAGGATCCGAAAATTCGTCTTCCGGACTATTTAAGACGATCGTAATATCCTTATACCCTGCCTGGATCACCGATTCAATAGGAATTGGATCCGAGATACCTCCGTCTCCGTAGTATTGGTCGCCTACCTTCCATTTTCCTCTGGTCGCAATGGGAAGGGAAGTGGCGGCCTTAAGCAGATTCAGGACGTTGGAGGCGGTGGCCTTGATGTATTCCGCCCTGGTCTTGGCAAGATTGGTGACTACGACATAGAAAGGAGTGGTCTCCTTCTTCTCCAGATATTCGGAAGGGAGTCTGTATTTTGCCCCGAAAAGATAATCGATCAGATATTCCTGGTCCAAAAAGGTTTTTCCGAAGAAAGGGTTTAAAAGGGAAATGAGCTGGTTTCCGGTGAGTTCCTTTTTCCAGATATCCAGAATTTTCAGACTCTCCGAATGATGCGTCTCATAGCCAGTAGTATAATAAGCTGCGGCGCAGGATCCGGAAGAAACCCCCAGAATTAAATCGAAGAAAGTAGAAGGAACCGTCTCCCCCAAGGCGTAGAGTGCGCCCCCCGCGAAGGAGCCTTTCATGCCCCCACCTGCAACGAGTAAGGCCCTTGAATTCTTTTTCGCTTTTGGGATCCCGGCAATCGGTTCTTGTTCCGATTCTCCGGGTGAAAAATAAGAACTCATCAAGAGATAGCATTTCCGATCCGCCTGCGAATGCAAGAAGGATGAAATTACGAAGGTGCGAAAAGCATTCCGGTTTTTTTTCATCTACGAAACTTTTTTGCAACCAAGTTGTTGGTATTATTTGGGGCGGCTCCTCACTTCGTGAGGACCAGGCTACTACGGGCTTCGCGTTCGCTCCGGTCCTTCGGACTC